>JAFTOZ010000115.1 GCA_017463565.1 Clostridia bacterium
ACACCGGTGGTGTCTACGACGTCTTCCATCGTCAGCACGATTGCTGCGGTCTTTTCGGTCAGGTTGATCACACCGTCGCCAACTTTTGCACCGCGAGTCACGGTAGGCAGAGCCTTGCCGTCCTTATCCAGCGCATACTTGGGCAGAGCAATGAAAGCCTTGGAGGGGGTATAGGTATCCCACTCGTCGCTACCCTCGCTCTTAGAGAAACCTGCTGCGAAAATCACCGAGTCAGGCACACGCACCGCAAAGGACAGGCTACCAACCTTGTCGCCGTTTGCAATGGAACCCGACACGCTGAAGGTCAGGTTTTCGGTAAAGTTATCTTTGCTGTCGGTGTGGGTGATATAGCCGCTATCATCCTCTGCCAAAGGAGCAAAGTAAATGGTTTCTGCCAAATTATCGTTGCCAACCATCTTGTCGTCCAAGGTAATCTCAAGGTCAGCGCTGCTGACGGTCACCACGTCAATGTTGCCCGAGCCGGCTTCGGTAGAACCGCTCGAAATCAACCAAGCAGCAAAACCGGTTGCGGTCAGCGCTACTGCCATGAAAATCACCACGCCAAAGGTGATTGCTTTTCTTCCAAAATTAGATCTTGTCGTTTTCATATGTTCCTCCTTCGTGGCTATTCAACGTTTGCGCCACAACCGTCGCACTTACCGTCGGAATCTCCGTCGGCACAAACGTGCGCTTCAAACGATAGTTTATACTGAGCGTCCTTCAAGTTGGCAACGGCCTTCATCATCTCGTCCACTGCCGCAATGGTAGCGGTATCAAAACCGTGCACGAGAGCGCCGCCTGTTCCCAACTCGTTTTGCGCCGTGTCGCTATTCTTCGAACGAGCGTTGTAGTACGCCAAGGGATTTTGCGCCTCAGTATCGGTACCCCAAGCAAACTTCACGGTGATGGTAGCGGTTGCCGTGTTAGAACTCACGTCCACCGCAAAGTCTTCCGCATCCAGGTACAGATACAAAGCACCCTCGCTCCACTCGGCTATGGTGTTGGAGCGTTCGGTTTCTTCGTCATTGACGTACATCTTGGGATATGCCAGGTAGCCGTTGTCCACAGCGGTCTTGAAGTAAGCAGCGCTCTCTGCGTTGTCCTCAATGCCCAGGTAATCCAACACTACCTTCACCTTGCGGCCTTGCAAGAAGTAATCCACGCCAACATCCGCGCTAAACTCGCTGGTGGTCGGGGTCATCACCACTTCCACGGTCGTGCTCAGCTTTTCGGCGGCCATCTCGCCATCGTGCGAATACCAGGAATAGCCGTCCACCCACGAGGTGTACTTGCCCTCCACGGCCTCGCCGATATAGGTACGGCCGGTAGCATTGTCTTCCGTCAACTTAGGCAGACCGTATGCCACGTTACCTCGCACGGCTTCTTCCTCGGCAGCGTCAATCTTGGTCGAAAGGGTAAAGGAATGGTCCTCCAACTTTTCGCTCACAAAGCTACCCGTCACGTCGTCGACCGTCACCGGCGAAATAATGGTCCAAGCGGCAAAGCCTACACCCACCAGGGCCACCACCAGCACAACAGCCATCACAGGAAATAAAAATTTCTTCGTTTTCATTGTTTTTCTCCTTTTTTCGCGCCACCTTTTTGGCAGAGCGCAAACGCACCAAACGGTGCAACACAGCAAAAAAGCTGCAATTTTGACAAATGCATACAAAAAACCACACCTTATCCCACAAAGGTACACCACGCAAAAAGGCATGGTGCGACCAAGCGTGCAAAAAGAATGTGGTCTACAAAAATTCTAAACTCTCAGTTGACCCAGCGAAAGGAAACTAAAAACAGAAGTGTCTTGGTTTTCGTGCCAAACGGCGGTGCGAATACACAAGGTCTTGCCCTTCAGGTCAGCAACGCCCAGATAGCGCACGTTGCGTACGATCTGCACGGCAATGGCGGCGGTTGCAAACACGCTCGAGCCAATCAGCGCAAACGAACCAACGTATTGCAAAGAATACAGCACGGAATGAGTGCCGAAAAATACGGTCAACAACTGGCGGATACTGTCCACCGTCGTGGGAGACATCACCGAGTACAGCACGTCGCGGAGAACGTCAAAGTTCAAAAGTGCCAAGACAACCACCGACAGCAAGGGCAGGAAGAAACGCAAAGAGGACCGTAGCTTCCGCACGATCGCCTCCCAGTTGTATTCACCCTGTACCGAGCGCACTCTGTTTACGCGGAAGGTGCGAACGATAATTGCCGCAAGCACCAGCATAAAGAGCGCCAGATTAACCTTGTACATACTTTCTCCTCGAGTGGCTAAGGTGCCACTTATCACTCTAACTATACCATTCGTAGACCTGTTTGGCAAGTATTTTTCCAAAAAAAATTTTCTCCGCCCCGCATTTTCCTGCCTGCGCGCCCTCGCAAGGGGCTCGCACACGCCCAAAATGCGCCTATATATGCGTATGCGCGCAATGTACCGCACGGTGCGCAACGCGCGCACTTTTCTTCGTTGGTAAATTTTTACAGCAAAAATGCGCCCGCCTGCTTGACAAAAATTTGCAATTATATTAATATATATTATGATGGCCAAGTCTACGCATTTGCGCCAAAAATACCATTTTGTCGAGGGGAAATTTCGGCAAAAAAGGAGCCTGTATGAAGCCAACGAAATTGCAAAAACAAACCGGTCGCACCGCCACCACCCGCCTTTTGGGGGGTCGGTTTTTGCTGGTTTTGTATATACTGGTTCCCCTACTCATCGTGACCACCGGTTGGGCGGCGTGGATTACCACCACTCCCTCTATCGATTTGTCCACCACCGGCAGTTTCGTGGCAGACCGCATTATCAACACCAACGCACTTCTCGAGGTGACCGCGTTCGACCAATACGAACTCTACTACGCAGGCCCCGTCCAGGACGGCAAAATCCAGAGCGAATTCGTGGTTGAGAGCACAATTAACCTCAAACTCAACAATCTGCATACCTTGTCCGCCGAAACAGATGGAGTCCTGTATTTGCGCATGGTCCTCTCCCTCACAGACGGAGCAGAATGCGATATCTTTGGAGCAGAAGAAGGAGGCGTATGGAGCACCCATTTCACCTCTCCCTTCAGCGCCGCCTCTCTCGACGGTGTGGCGGTGAGCGTGCAAAGCACCGATTTCACGTCCTCGTCCTACCAACTCGTGCTCAAATTAGACTTCACCGCCATAAGCGACGGTGCAACCTTGTCCGATAGCGCTATTACCCCCTCGTTCATTCTTGATGCCGAGGGGTACCCCCTGCTGTTCGACCTCGTGCTGGAGGATCCCAATCTCACCTTCCGACTGGACCTCAAGCTCACCGAAACGCCCTAACGGGCGCGCATACAATATAAACGCACACGCACCCGCCGTACACACGTACGCGTAAGACCCCGCCAACGAGGCAAAAAAAATCTAAGAAAAGGAGGAATGTATATGAAGCACACGAAAGCCAAATATATCGTGATTCTTTTCCTTTTCTTTGCCCTTTTGCTCGCAGCAGTCGGCTCCTCTGCGTGGAATCTGCACGTTCGAATCGATCAGCAACCCGGCGATTTTGATACCGTCACCGAACACACCGATGCGTTGGGCAACAAGCACAGTTATCTGTCGCAATACGTCAATAACGAAACGGCCGACAGCGCCGAATACAATGGTAAGACCTATCCCTCCTACGTCTACGGCGGAAAGGGATACCGTCCCACTCCCCTTATCTACCCAACCTTGCAGGATTCCTCCTACGGCTCCACGCCTGCCCGCGACCTGGCCGAGGTCTACGATTATTTTGTCTACTCTTATACGCTGCTTGCTCGCCCCCATCCCTGTGAGATAGGAGAGTGGAATATCCTAGAGGAGCCAGAACTGCAGGTAGAAAACGGCACCTCTGCCGATGCGCCCTATCGAGCAGGTGCATACAAGGTTACCATCAAAAATACCCATCCCAACTATGGGGAATCTCTTGGTGTGGCAGAGCAAATCTATTTGATTTTGCCCAAGACCGCTACCTTCACCATCAACGCACAGGAAACCACGTACGGTGATCAAGAGGCAGAACTGGATGCCGAGGATACAGATAACTCCGTCTGCGCAGGCGACGACATCAGCACTCTCGCCGAATATTCCATTCAAAACCCCGACGAGGGCGTTGCCGCAGCGGCAGAGGTCACGCACCGCTACGCAGGCACCTATATCATCGTTGGTGAGGATACTTCTACCGACTACGCCATCACCTTTGTCGAGGCAGAATACGTCGTCACTCCCCGCTATATCACGGTACAAGCAAACGATCTTTCGGGCGTATCCTACGGTGACGAACTTCCCTCTCTGACCGCTAGCGTGACAGAGGGCTCCGTTGCAACGGGCGACGACCTCTACGCTCTCATCGGACTGTCTGCCCATCACTTGGGCGATCCCACCACCCCCTTTACCGTAGGTAATCCCGTAGGAGAATACAACATTGCCCTTGCGGCACAATCCGCAGGTGTGGCGGTAAACTACGTCATCACGACACAGGACGGTACGCTCAGTATCGATCCCCGTGCTATCACCGTGACCATTGCCCCCTCCACCAGTACGTACGGCGATACCATTGCCGCCCTTTCCGGCTCTGTCACCGTGGGCTCCATCTTTGGCACCGACTCTCCCTATGCTCTACAAACCGTGGCAAAACAAGGCAACTCGGTGGGCACCTACGCCATCACAGGCACCTCTCAAGATACCAACTACGCCGTCACCTTTGTAGACGGCACCTATACCGTTACCGCACGGCCCATCACCGTGACCATTGCCAACGCAAGCTCTATCTATCTTGACCCCATTGCCACTCTCTCGGCAAGTGTTACCGTTGGCTCCATCTACGGCTCTGACTCTCCCTATACCCTCCAGACCGAGGTCAAAGAGGGTGATCCCGTGGCAAACTATCCCATCACAGGTACCGCCACCGATACCAACTACGCCGTCACGTTCATAGACGGTGTCTATATCGTCAGACCGCGTCCCATCATCTTCACGGCGGCTAACCCCACGATCACCTACGGTCAAGCGGCTCCTGCCTATACCTTCTCTCCTGCCGCACCCGCAGGGATCAACGTCAGCATTTCCTGCACCTACGTGCAGACCGCAGAAGGCGGAGCAGTTGGCGACTATCCCATTACCCTTACCGCGACCGACACAACCGGCAACTACACAACCTCCGTTGTCCACGGCACCCTGACCGTAGCTCCTGCTACTCTCACGGTCACAGGCGGCACCTTCTCCACCACCTACGGCGAAGCAGCCCCCACCCTTTCCGGTGCGGTCACAGGCGCACAGTACGGACAAAGCTTCACGGCAACCTATACCACGACCTACACAGTTGGCAATGCCGTGGGTAGCTATCCCGTCACGCCCAGCCTTACCGCAAGTAGCAACTACACGGTCAAGGCAGTCAACGGCACCCTGACCGTCAGCGCGCGACCCATCACCGTGACCATTGCGCCGGCAACGAGCGCATACGGCTCGCCTATTGCAGATCTTTCTGCGTCTGTTACTGCCGGCACCGTCTACGGTACCGACTCTCCCTATACCCTCCAAACTGCGGCCAAACAAAGCAGTCCTGTGGGCTCCTACGCGATCACGGGTACTGCCGCCAGCGCTAACTACGCCATCACCTTCGTAGACGGCACCTACTCCGTCACCGCACAGGCCATCACCGTAACGATTGCCCCTGCATCTTCCGCGTACGGTGAGCCTCTCGCCGCCCTTTCTGCCTCCGTTACTTCCGGCTCGCTCTACGGTTCGGACGTTCCCTATTCTCTGCAAACGGCTGCTAAGCAAGGCGACCCCATCGGTACCTACCCCATCACGGGTACCGCCACCAACACAAACTACACCGTCACCTTTGCAGACGGCACCTATACCGTTACCGCACGGCCCATCACCGTGACGATTTCTGCCGCTTCTTCCGCATACGGCGACGCGATTTCCACCCTTTCCGCATCCGTCACGACAGGTTCTATCTACGGCACCGATACCCCCTACTCTCTGCAAACAACCGCCGTGCAAGGTTCTTCCGTCGGCACCTATCCCATCACGGGTACAGCTACCGACGCTAACTATTCTGTCACCTTCGTAGACGGCACCTACTCCATCACTGCACGGCCCATCACCGTAACGGTTGCCGCCGCATCTTCTGTATACGGCAACGCAATATCTGCCCTTTCCGCATCCGTTACAACCGGATCTATCTACGGCACGGGCACCCCCTACTCTTTGCAAACGACCGCAATACAAGGTTCTTCGGTGGGCACCTATCCCATCACGGGTCCCGCCACCGATACCAACTACGCGATCACCTTTGTCAATGGCACCTATTCCGTCACCGCACGGTCTCTCACCGCCACTTGGACGGGAGAAGACGGATCTTCTACCGACTTCTCCTGGGTCTACGATGGCACCGCCCATTGTCCCTCCGTCACCGTCAGCGGCGTACTGTCGGGTGATACCGTCACCGTCAGCGCTACCGGTGCCGAAACGAACGCATCGGACGGCAACTATTTTGCAACCGCCGTCCTTTCTGGCGCAAGCGCAGCAAACTATATCGTCTCGGCAGAAACTGCCCAACACAGTTTCCAAATCACACGCAAGCCCATCGACAAGCCCGCCGCATCCGGCACCTCTTTCGTCTACAACGGTGCCAGCCAATACGCGGCTATGCTCGACAGTATCGTGGGCTACGATACCGCCACCATGTCCATCACCGCATTCAACGCGACCAACGCAGGCACACACAACTTCGTCTTCGTCATTGGCTCCAACTATATGTGGTCGGACGGTACCACCGCCAACGTCACGGTGCAAATCTCCATGGCAAAGGCCAAGGTGCGTGTGGTGTCCGGTCTGATAGAATGCACGTACACCGACTATACAACAGGTGTGCCCCTCTCTTTCCTCGAAAAGAACCTGATGGCGACCACCACCTGCTCGGCAACTTTGGCAGGCTCCGCCACCTACAGCAACGGCACCGTCACTGCCACCCTGACCTCATCCGGAAAGATTACCACAGGTAACACCTACAAGATTACCTACACCCTTTCCAATACCCAAAATCTCGAATTTAGCGGTACCAACGTGTGCTACCTCAAATACAAAACCGCACTTGCAGGCGGCACCTACTACACCATAGAGGATGCCATCACGCTGACCACGTCCAACATTGTGCTTGCAGGTGGCTCACAAGTTGTCACCGCATTCACCGCTCTGGACTACTACGGCACGACAGACTATACCATCGCCTCGGGCCGTACCCTGCTCGTTCCTCACCAAAGTGGTATCACCTACGGTGGCACCGCCACAGACGGCGGCGTCTATCTCCTCTCGCAGGAAAGTGAAAAGACCACCTCACGTACCCATTCCGTCTATTCTGCGCTTGAAATTCCCGCAGGTATCCATCTTACGGTAGACGGCTCTTTGGGTATTGGTAGCGTGCTACTTGCCGACGGTCGCGTCTACGAACACGGTGTCATCATGAACGAAGGTACCGTCACCATCAACGGCGCTCTGCACGCTTTCGGCTACCTCAAGAGTGCCACGGGCACGGGCTCCGTCATCCTCAACAGCAGCGCCAACGCCATAGAGGTCTTCCGCGTCTACGACTACAAGGGCGGCCGTAACACCTACGGTATCAGCGACATATTCCCCTTCAACTCCTACAGCATTCACAATATCAGCTGTCCCACCACTATCTATGCAGGCGCTACCTACTCTGCAAAATTCTTCGAGGTCATCAGCGCCTCTATCCTAGGCACCCGCAACGTTGATAAGAACGTTGTCGTCGTTGGCGCAGGCGGTATCTTTGAGCTCTCGGACGGCTACGTTGTCAAGTCCGCTACCAACGCCATAGCAACTCCCAGCGACACCAATCTTACCACCCTCACCGGTTCAAACCAAAAGTTAGGCCAGCGTGACAAGATCGTCGTCTGCGGTACCGCCACCGACAACTCTATCACCATTGAGGAAAAGGTCATGTCTATGGGTATCTCTATCACCACGGGCAAGGACTTCCCCCTGCCTCTTTCCTATATGGACCTGGAAATCGGCAACGGCACCGACCACGGCACCGTCAACCTCAACAACGTATCCTACTACGTCTTGCCCGGTGCCTCCATCATAGTCAACAAGGGTAGCACCCTCAACGTAGGCTCCGGCGTTACCGTCTATGTCTATACGGTGGCACAGATGAACACGGACTACACAAAGCCCACCTACGTCTATACCCAAGAGGGGACCGAAAAGCCCAACAACGCAAACTACGGTTTCCCCAACTACTGTATCGACAAGGAGTATGACGCCTTCATCCAAGTGGACGGGTGTATGAACGTAGCAGGCAACATCGGCGGTAAAATTACCACCACCAAACCAGACGCCACCCTCAATATCTCTGGCACAACTAGCGCCAGTATCAAAATCTTAGCCACACTGGTCTACAGTAGCAGTTCGCTCAGCAGTAGCGCAACCTACGCCACCTCCACTATCACCGCCAACGCCAACGTGGACGGCACGGCAGGTAGCAGCCTGAGTGCGCAATCCTACGTCAGCGTGGGTAGTGGCAGTTCTGCCTATTGGACGCCTGCCTCTGCCTTCTCCAGCTATACCCTCGTATTGCACTACTACGGCACCACGCAGGATTCCTCTACTCGCTTCTACCAAGGCACCGCCCCCACCCTGACTCCCGACGATATGGGCGTACCTGTTCGTGACTTCTACCAGTTCGACGGGTGGTTCACCGACGAATCCTGCACCTCCGCCTTCTCCTCGTTTGCCGTTACCGATGGATCTACGCTCGAGTTGTGGGCAAGTTGGACACCCATTTCCTATAACGTCAGCTACAACCTCTACAGCGACAAACTGGGTGGCACCTTACATCCTGCCTCTATGAACAATAGCGGCAGCTCCACCTTCTATACCGCAGAGTCCGCCCTGGTACTCAAGGCGCCTTCGGCCACGGGTGCCAACGGAGAGATGGAGTTTGACGGTTGGTATCTCTATAATCCCTTTGAGGGTACCTATACCTACGTAGGCACACGCACGGTCGGTACCGCAGGCACCACCTACGGCGGCTACGTACTGGGCACAGATCTCACCGATATCGTTCTCTACGGCGTACTGAAGGACGTTGCCAAATATACGTTGATCTACAATGCCCAATCCAACAAGGATTCCACCGATTGGGTGGCCGTCCATACTACTTCCATACTGGATGGTGATACCGTCACCAACTTCTTCGACGTTGCCGGCACCTACAACTACGATGCGACCTATCCCTTCTACTTTAGCGAGGAATGGTATACCGACGAGGCTTGCACCAAGCAAATCACCTCCTCAACCGTCATTACGTCCGCCTTGGCAACCAACGGTACCATCAACCTCTACACGAAGCGTAGCAGTAAGTCAACGATTACCGTCTCCTTCGTCAACTACCCGGGCGCTACCGCAGCTTCTACCACCTACTACGTATTAGCCGGCGGTACGGCATCCGTCACGTTGCCCACGCCTTCACGCAATGGCTACAGTTTCAAGGGTTGGAACGCAGGCACAAGTATCGCCGACAACACACGCCCCGTTTCCAATACTCTTGCCTCCGCAGGAGAATCTGTCACCCTATCTGCCAATGCCACCTACCACGGTGTGTGGCTACAAGCATTCTCTGCCACGGTGACAACCAGCAACGCAGAGGTAACGGGCGTTACCAACGGCGCGACCTACGAATATGGACAAGAGCTCACTATTTCGATTAGCTTCAGCGAAAGCAACAGCCTGACCTATACCATCAAGGGCACCTCCGCAACGCTAGACGGTGCGGCCGCAGACAAGACAGGCTCGGCAGCCCTGTCCAGCTATACGTGCTACGTCAAGGGCGCCGTCTCCGTCAATGCGTCCAGCTCCTGTCTTGCCACGGGTACCCTTATCACTATGGCAGACGGTACGCAGGTTCCCATTGAAGAACTGGAACCTGGTGCTGTGATCCTGTCCTACGATTTCGAAACGGGCACCTACGTACCCACCATCGTTGCCGAGGTAACCAACCACGGCAGTGCAGAATACGAGGTACTGACCCTGGTGTTCGACGATGAGTCTACCATCAATATTATCCTGTCGCACGGCTTCTTTGATATTACGCTCATGCGCTACCTCGACATCACCCTCTCCAATTATGAGAGCTTCATCGGGCACGAGTTCATGGCGTACGACGGCAACGACGGCACCGTACGAAAGACGTTGACCTCTGGCTACGTCCATACCGAAATTACTTCTTCCTACTCCTTAACTGCTGCCGTCCATATCAATGCGATTGCAGATGGCCTAGTGACCGTCACACCGCCTATGACTAATTGGTACAATATGTTCGAGGTGGACGAAAACTTGAAGTGGGACGAAGAAAAGATGGCAGCCGACCTCGAGCTATACGGCGTGTTCACCTACGACGAGGTGGCAGATCTCATTCCCTACGAGATCTTTGTAGCAAGTAACTTCCGCTACTTCAAGGTTGCCATGGGCAAGGGGCTTGTCACCATGGAAGAACTGGAGGAGTTCATCACGTGGTACAATGGACTCATCGAATCGGGCGATATCGTTTTGGGCGATATGAGCGGTTTCTTTCCGCCTCCGGACGCCCCTCCCTCTGCTGACGAGGGATAACCACGTAGCAAAAATACAACCATAGCAATAAGAAAATCAAACGAAAAGGGTGCAAGCAATGCACCCTTTCTTCGATCAATATACTTTTCCTTAATTTCTATCTTCAAGCTTCATCAAGAGGCTCTTGCGGTACTTCCAACAATTTCCTGCCCAAGGAGCGCCAACTCATTCGCTTGGCTACCTTGCCAAGGCCACCGTGGCCAATCAACTTGTTCAGACCGACCAATACGCCCCATACCAGCCAAAAGAGGGCCACACCAAGAGCCACGCCTGCGCTATCCAATAGCACGTCCACGTAGCTTGCGTACCGACCTTGGCTAAATACGGGCAGTTGCAGCACCTCCGAAAGTCCTGCCATACCTACGCCACAAAGTAGCGCAAAAATAGGGGTTGCCCACTTAGGTTTGCCCAGTAGCATCCACACCGCCGCCAACCCAAAGCCAAGCAAGGCAAACAAAGAAAAATGCCCGGCTACCTTGCGCACAAACCCATAGAAATCGTCATACATGCGCACGACCACGCGGTGCTCTGCCACCAAGGTCACTCCCTCTACGGTAGCAGTTGCTTCTATCACGATGGGGGTCAACCCGGTAGCCTCCAATTTGCCTTTTGCAGATATCGTCGCACTACCGCTCACCACGCGCCACGTCACGTCCTTTGCAGCCAAGGTATCTCCCCACTCGTTGCGCACGCTAAAGGTGGTACCGCCTGCATAATAACTCACGTAGTTTTCTCCCACGATCAACAGTTTAGTCGGCACACGTGGCGCCACCGTCAACTCCACTTCCGTCCATACGGACTCGTCGTAATTGGAATATATTCTCATGCGCACCGTTCCTGCCGTCACGCCGTGACCTTTTGTGCCCGAGGAATGGACGGCAATCCTATCTGCATTCACCCCTACCGCTTCCATACGGCAATAGCTGGCGGCGTCCTTGCCTTCTTCAATCAGATCAGCCAAGGAAAAATCTTCCCCACAGAAAACACGCACACCGCTTTTTGCGGTCAATACCGTGGGCGGTGCAAAATTTGGATTTTCCTCTACCGTCACAGTCTCGGTCAAGTGCAACGCACCCAGGGTAAACGTAACCTGCACCACACCCGGCTCGTGTCCGTAGAAATTACCGATATGCACCGTCAGACATTCCGGCTTATCCACCGTAATCTCAAGTTCCTCTAGCTTTGCGCTGACCTGGCCGTCGTTCAACACGATCTGCACGCTTTCACCACGCATAAGTGTTCGACTGCTCTCCGCAAGCACCAGCTCCTCTACCGCCTCCGGGCGCAATCCCAGACATTGCACGCGTATTTCTTGTTGAATGGCAGGATTATCCGCCAACCACACGCGCACCGTACTCATACCTGCTCTACCGAAAATCAACTGATCCCCGACTACTTTCGCTACGTCCTCGTTGCTCGAAGAGGCCATCCACTCGCCAAGGGTCGCACCGGCAGGTTCCGCATTGAGGACCATACGCACCACGTCGTTGCAATAGGCTTCTTGTCCATCCATACCCACGAATCCCAGACTAAACCCGGTAATACCGCCCTCGTCTACGTCTGCATCCGGAGCCACCTTGTGGATTAATCCTTTCAACCAGTTTGTCAAAGCCGCCGAGTCTTTGCTACTCATCAAAGAGCTCGCGCAAAGCAGTATCGCCAGAAGCAGAGTGCAGACCAAAGCCACCCACGCCAAACGGCGCAGATGTTTGTACCACTTTTCCTGTGCTCTGCTAAGATCCATGCTTTCCTACCTTTGCGCGACTCATACGCACGAATTTCTCATAGTATAGCACACTCTTTCCTATCATACAACCCACTCTTTGTCAAAAAATATCCAGATTTTTCTAAAAATACCCCCCTTCTATTGATTTTGTCATTTCCCCTTTGTATAATTTAAAAAGGAGGTGTACCATGAGCAAATTCCAAAAACTGATTGACGAGCGGCACCAAACCGCTCAGTATATGGTGGATGAAATCACCCATATCTGCAAAAATCTTCCCAAACGAAGCCCCGGCACCGAGGGTGAGCGTATGGCTTGCGAGCATATGGCGCAGGTTCTGATGAACGATTGCGGTTGCGAGCGTGCCAGTATCGAGAGCTTCAAATGCTCCCCCGAGTCCTTCTACGGTTGGATCTACATCACCGCCACGTGTGCACTTCTTGCGTGCATTCTCTACTTTATCTATCCCCTGATTGGCGCTATCCTGTGTTTCTTGGGTATGCTTGTGATGATCCTGCAATTCGGTTTCTACCTGCAAGTCATCGACTGGCTCTTCAAGGTAAAAAAGAGCCACAACGTCACCGCCATCAAGCATTGTACAAAGGACGTGCGTGCGCGCGTATTCTTCAACGGACACGCCGACGCTGCGTGGAACTTTCCCGTCAACCACCGTTGGGGCGGTGTGGCATACTCCGCACACGTCATCTTGGCGTTCTCGGGCGTTCTCTACATTTTGGGTCTCAATATAGCACGTGCCGTCCGTACGGCAGCCCAATTCTCCCTGCTTGCGCCCCAGAATGACATTTTGATGTTCTGCTTGGGTCTTGGCAGCATCGTCTTCATTCCCTTCATCGTCGGCATCTATTTTATGTGGGACGAAAAGGTAGTGGTAGACGGCGCTAACGATAACCTCACGGGTTGCTATATGGGTATCGGCGTGCTCAAGGCTATGCACGACGCAGGCATTCAACTGGACCACACCGAGGTTGGCGTCATCATCACCGGCTCGGAAGAAGCAGGTCTCCGTGGCGCACGTAACTGGTGCCGTGCCCACAAAGGCGAGTTTGACGACGTGCCCACCTATATCTACAGTTTCGACACCATTCACGATAGCAAATTCCTCATGGTCAACTACCGCGATCTCAACGGTACCGTCGAGGTAGACCGCGCCGTAAGTGACTCCTTCATCAACAGCGCAAGAGAACTCGGCATTCCCTGTGCCAAGGGTATGGTTCCTCCTTTTGGTGGCGCAACTGACTCCGCCGCTTTTGCCAAGGCAGGCTACAAAGTAGCAGGCATCACTGCCCTCAACCATAGCCTCGAGGACTACTACCACACCGTACGTGACTCGTGGGACAACCTCAATCCCGAGTGTTTGGCAGAGTGCTACGCCATCACCGTTAACTGTCTCAAAAAGATTGACCAAGCCACCCACGACCGACTGACCATGACGCCTGCCCCCGGCGAAGTAGCCGCCGATACGGCAGAATAACGGTAGCTGGCGCCCGACCCCAACACCCATTCGCTCAAACGCTTTATGGCCGTTTAACTGCGCTCCAAACCACTTGGGTGAAAGGAACGTGTGACACAACTACACGGACGAATAACCATCTACTGTGCCAATATTTGGCATAAAAAAAGCGTGCCCTGCGGCACGCTTTTTTGTTTGTCAATTAGAACTTCTTGCGGGGCTCGTAATGAGTATGCAGAACCTCGTGTGCACGGTGGCTATTGGGCTCACCGAAGTACTCTTGATACAGAGCCTTCACAGCGGGGTTGTTGTGCGCCTTGCGCAACTTCATGCTCTTATCGATACCGTAGATACTAGCAGTACGGTCAGCCTTCACGTCCTCGAAGTTATAAGCATAGCCGCCCTTGATGGGTTGACCACCGCCGTTCACACAGCCGCCGGGACAACTCATAATCTCAATGAACTGATACTCGCAGGTACCGTTCTTGATTTGCTCCATCAACTCGCGAGCGTTGCCCAAACCGCTGGCAACTGCTACCTTCACGTCAAGGCCTGCCACGTTGTAGCTGGCTTCCTTGATACCTTGTGCGCCACGCACTTCGGTGAAGTTCACGGGAGCAGCCTCGTCACCGGTCAAAACCTCGGTCACGGTACGCAAAGCAGCTTCCATCACGCCGCCGGTTACGCCGAAGATCACGCCTGCACCGGTAGAGATACCCAGAGGAGCGTCGAACTTCTCGTCGGGCAACTTGTGCAATTGCAGACCTGCTCTGCGGATAAAGCGAGCCAACTCACGGGTGGTCAGCACGGAATCCACGTCGGGCACACCGGCTGCATTCATTTCGCCGCGATTCTTCTCAAACTTCTTCGCAGTACAAGGCATAATGCTTACCACGTAGATGTCCTTGGGATCCATACCCAGCTTCTCAGCGTAATAGGTCTTCACGGTCGCACCGAACATTTGTTGCGGGCTCTTGCAGGTAGACAGGTGAGGCAACACCTCGGGATAGTAGTGCTCAGCAAACTTGATCCAAGCAGGAGAGCAGCTGGTGATCATAGGCAGAACGCCACCGTTTTGCACACGGCCCAAGAACTCGGTGCCTTCTTCCATGATGGTCAGGTCGGCAGCAAAGTCTACGTCAAACACGTCGTCAAAGCCCAGACGGCGCAGAGCTGCAACCATCTTGCCCTCAACGTTGGTGCCGTTGGGCAGACCGAACTCTTCACCCAAGCCAACACGCACGGCAGGAGCAGTACCAACCACCACACGCTTGGTGGGGTCGTTCAGAGCGCGGATCACATTGTCGATCTCGTCCTTCTCAACCAGAGCGCCGGTAGGACAGTTCACAACACATTGACCGCAACCAACACAGCTCACGTCACCCAACTTTTGGTCGAATGCACAGCCGATATGGGTATCAAAGCCACGGCCGTTAGCGCCAATCACGCCAATGGACTGTGCTTGACAAGCAGCCACACAGCGACGGCACAGAATACACTTCTCGTTGTCACGAACCAAGCAGGGAGAACTCTCGTCCAAGGGATACTCGCTGCGCACACCGTCGAAGTTATGGCTGTTGCAACCATACTCAAAGGACAAATCTTGCAATTCGCAGTTTTGATTGCGCGAGCAGCTCAAGCAATCTTGCTTGTGGTCCGAAAGGATCAGCTCCAGGGTGGTCTTACGTGCCTTGAATACGCGCTCACTGTTGGTGATGACTTCCATACCCTCGTTCACGGGGTACACACAGGCAGCCACCAGGGTACGTGCGCCTTTCACCTCTACCACACAAATACGGCAAGCGCCAATGGCGTTGATCTTCTTCATGTAGCACAGGGTGGGGATTTTAATACCAATGCTATTTGCGGCTTCGAGGATGGTAGTACCTTGGGGCACGCTCACAGCAATACCGTTGATTTTCAAATTAACCATATTTTGTTGTTCCATCGTAATTCTCCTCTTATTCCTTGATAATAGCCTTGAAGCGGCAGGTCTCGACACAAGCGCCACACTTCACGCACTTGTCGGGGTTGATTGCCATTGCAGCCAGTTTCTTGCCGGGTGCCACGTAATCGGTGCGATAGATTGCATCAGCAGGACACTGTCTTGCGCACAAGCCACAACCGATACAGCTATCCTTCACGATTGCAAAGCGAACCAACTTCTTGCAAACGCCGGCGGGGCAACGCTTTTCTGCGATGTGCGCTTCGTATTCGTCGCGGAAGTAACGCAGGGTAGACAGTACGGGGTTGGGAGCAGTTTGACCCAAACCGCACAGAGCGTTGTCCTTAATGTATTGACACAACTCTACCATCTTATCCAAGTCTTCCATCTTCGCAGTACCTTGCGTCACGCGATCCAACATTTCGTACAAACGCTTGGTACCGATACGGCAGGGAGTACACTTACCGCAGCTCTCGTCCATGGTGAAGTCCAGGAAGAACTTCGCAATATCCACCATACAGCTGTTCTCGTCCATGACGATCAAGCCGCCCGAGCCAACCATAGCGCCAACCAAAGCGAGGTTCTCGTAATCCACGGGGGTATCAATCAGGTGAGCAGGAATACAGCCACCGGAAGGACCGCCCATCTGCGCTGCCTTGAACTTCTTACCGTTGGGCACGCCGCCGCCGATGTCCTCGACGATCTCACGCAGGGTAGTACCCATGGGGATTTCCACCAGACCGGTATTGACGATCTTACCGCCCAGAGCAAACACCTTGGTACCCTTGCTCTTTTCGGTACCCATAGAAGCAAACCACTCGGCACCCTTCAGGATGATTTGAGGAATGTTTGCATAGGTTTCTACGTTGTTTAACAAGGTGGGCTTGCCAAACAGACCCTTGCTTGCAGGGAAGGGAGGACGGGGACGGGGCTCACCGCGGTTACCCTCGATAGAGGTCATCAAAGCGGTTTCCTCACCACACACGAACGCACCGGCGCCCAGGCGCAAGTCAATATCAAAGCTGAAGCCGGTACCCAAAATGTTCTCGCCCAACAGACCGTACTCACGAGCCTGTGCTATAGCAATACGGCAACGCTCAACGGCGATGGGGTACTCAGCACGTACGTAGATATAACCTTGCGTACCGCCTACTGCATATGCAGCAATAGTCATAGCTTCCAACACGGCATGGGGGTCACCCTCCAACACAGAACGATCCATAAACGCACCGGGGTCACCCTCGTCGGCGTTCACGCAAACGTACTTCACGTCACCCTCTGCGTTCTTGGTGAATTGCCACTTCAAACCGGTGGGGAAACCTGCACCGCCACGGCCACGCAGACCGCTACCTTTCACCACGTCAATAACCTCTTGGGGGGTCATGGTGGTCAGCACCTTAATCAAAGCTTGATAGCCGTCCAAAGCAATATACTCGTCGATATTTTCGGGGTTGATCACACCGCAGTTACGCAGAGCAACACGCTTTTGCTTCTTGTAGAACTCGGTGTCCGACAGACAATGAGTGTGCTCACCGGAATCACTCTCCACGTGCAGCAAACGCTCTACCAGCTCGCCCTTGATGATATGCTTGTCCAGAATTTCTTCTGCATCCTTAGCTTGCACTTGGGTATAGAAGGTGCCGTCGGGATAGACGATCACGATGGGGCCTGCGGCACAAAGACCGAAACAACCCGTCATCACGATTTCCACGTCGTTTTGAAGACCCTTCTTCTCAACCTGCGCGCGCAACTCGTCGATCAATTCTCTGCTGTGGTTGGAGGTACAACCGGTACCGCCGCAAACTAATATTTGATTTCTAAACATAGCTGTTCCTCCTTAGTCAATCACATGGTCAGCCAACACGTTGCCACCCATGATATGTTCTTTCAAAATGCGTTCGATCAGCACGGCATCCACCTTGCCATAGCGCACGGGATCCTTGCCGGGGCAAGCCACCACGACCACAGGTGCATTCTCACCTGCGTCCAGGGCCTCGCGCATCACCTTCACGTGCTCGATAGCGCCCTCACACACCAGGTCTACCAAACGGCAGAAAACCTCTTGTGCGCCACAGGCCAAGCCTGCGTCACCCATGCCAATGGTCACACGCACGTCGTCGGGGGTGGGCTCACCGCGCAACACGATTTCGTGTTTTTTGGCATCTCTAATCGCATTGATGTCCGAAATAGTCTTCATATAAAATCCTCCACAAGGTGTTTTTCTATGGTTGCGAATGGTCGCAAGCGCCCGTACGCACGGATAACACGCACGCACATTTGTAATTATATCACAACTTACAAAAAAAGCAAGAGCCTTTTGCTACAATTTGCAAAAAGCCCTTGTTTTTACGTAGGAAATATTTGCCGTCTACCCGGTTTATCTCCCCGCCACCCCTTCTTTGGGGACTTTTCTCTGCCCCTTGCGCCAGAAGGGGTGCTGTTTGTCCTTTCCGCGGTGCTTCTCTACCCATTCCGGCCATTTCTTTTTGAGGGGATATAGCAAGGCGTACAAAATGCCAAAGCCACCCAAAAACGCCAGTACGGTATACAGGCGCATCTGCCCAAAATTTGTCAGGTACAGCACCAGGAAAAAACTGCCTGCTGCCACCGACACGAATAGCGCGTCGCACAACAATTCTACCGCGCGCTTGTGCTTTGCGGCACTTCGCACCAAAAACAGTACGGCATACAGTAGTGCCGAAGCAACGCCTGCTCCCAAGCAGGCCAAAAACACCAGGGGTTGCAATTCTACGCCGCTCATTTCACTAACCTCCGCCAAAAACTTTCCTTGCCAGCAGAGTGCGCATATTTCAGACTACTCACACGGCCTGCCAACTGCAAGCACCCCTCGTCAACCGCAAGGTGCAGGGGACTAAATCCAGAACCGTTCAGAACGAGCACGTTTCCCTCCAGCGCCACCTCCACGTAACGGTCGGTCAGCACCAACACGTTCACCACTCCCGTGATACAAATTTTACTCCCGAGGCTCACGGTATGCGCCCCAACTTTCGACGTCTTTTTATCTTCCATGCTCTATCCTATGCAAGAGATTTTCCTCCTATGCATACCAACAAAAAAGGACCGCATCTTTTGCGATCCCTTTGCGCGTGCATTCGCAATTATTACTTATTTTTCCAAGGATTGCACGAGTTTATCTGCCAATCCTTCCTCAAAATCCGCCGCGTCAAGAAGATGGATTCCCTCTTCCGCCGCCAATTCGGCAAATACGCCGTTTCCCTCTGTCAGCACAGAACGAAAACTGCCGTCGTAGATCTTTCCGACTCCGCAGGAGGGAGAGCGCGACATCAAAATCGCAAGTTTTGCGCCTGCCGCCTTTCCACGCAGAATTTCTGCCTTTGCGCCCTGCCAAAAGGCCTCGCTCACGTCCGTGCCCTCTGCATTCACCACTCTCTCTCCCTGTCTTTCCGCAGGGGTGCGAGGACAGGGCAGACCGCCTGCCATTTCGGGGCACACCGCCACCACTTCGTGCTTTTTCAGCCATTCCACCAATCGGGGGCGCAAATTGTTGCCACCGTTGTATTTGCAGTTTTCTCCCAACAAACAAGCCGAAACCAAAATAACCATATCTGCCTCCGTGCCTATTATAGCACGTTCTCTGCCGTTTGCCAAGAGAAACCCACTCTACGTCAGCCACACGCGCCCTTTGACCCACGCGTCTACAAAATAACCGTAATCGTGAGATAGACCCTCCAATACGCGCGCCACGCTCAAAACCTCACCGTCTCCCATCAGTTTCCAAGTCTTTGCCCCAAGTGGCGCGCCTACCAGCCGATACAGGCTGTGCCACATTACCAACCCCTTTTCCCAATAGAGTATCCTTTCCTCGTATGGGGAAAGCCCCACCGTATCCATACGTGCCCCCTCTCCGCTGTGTCCGTGCAGAGCACCGTAGGTAAATGCCTCTGCATACGCGCGGTTGTACCGCCTGGTTGCCATATCCGCATCCTCTTCCTCCCAATAGAGCCAAGCGGCAAATGCACTCATACTATCGGACAGCCAACTATCCTCTTTTCCTTTTTCCAAGCGGTGCCTGCCCAGACCTTGCGCCATCACCCCTTCCACGATACTTTGCAAGCGATTCTCCAACCCCTCGTCCACAGGCAACAGCACCAAACCGGGGTAAAAACTCGGGTATGCCAAATGCGTGGTAGCAAACACCAATTTCTGCGCCTTACACCCCGTCCTCTCTGCCGTCCACGAGAGGGTTTTTTCTGCACAAGTCAAACTCATTCCTGCGTGCAAATCTTCCTCGTACAAATACCGTACCGCACCCTCGCCTTTCATAATATATCGGCAGGAAGCCACCACGGCCACGTGGCGGCAATCTTCTATTGAAAAGTGTGCCGTCTGCTCTCCGTCGAGGTATACCACGTCCCCACGCGCTCCGCTTGCCGCCACCACGTAGGTTTCGTCTATGCGCACCGCAAGCTTTACCTTGCCCGGCACACGTGCTTCGCCTACCTCTATAAGGGGCAAAAAATCCAGTAGTACCAACTGGAAATTCTCAAAACTGTGCGCCCCGGGCGTAGAATCAAGTGGCACCTCAAACCAACCGTCCACCCAGCCCGACGGCATACTCACCTGCCATTGCTCTTGGGCAGGTTGCACCCCCTCCGGAAGCCACCACGACCAAACGTCGGCAGGCGCAGGCGCGGATACACGCAATAGAGCGCGACCCTCTTTCCCCAGTATCGCCAACTCGGCTACGTACTCCGTTGCCGTCTCGTCTTCTGCCCTGGGCTCCACACAGCCTACTGTCAACAACAAAAGCACCGCACAAAGAGCAGTTACCAAAACAATGCTTACTCTTTTCATGCTCCCAATCTATGCACGCGCTTTGTGAATTATGTAATTCTTGACGGTTTCGCCATCCTGTGCTACAATCAGGGGGAGGTATACTTATGGAAAGAACGTTGATTTGTATCGGAGGGGGAGAGCTCAAAAGCAAGACCACCCTCGCCATAGACGGCTACTGTGCCGCCCTTGCCTACCGCCACGCTGCCGACCACCGACCCACTGCACTATTCGTTGGCACGGCCAGCCACGACAGCAAGCCCTACTTTAATACCTTCCGCAAGACCTATACCACCGTCTTTGACATCAAGGCCGACCTTGTGCTCACGGTACGCGGTGGCGAAATGGACGAGCAAAAACTCCGCGACAAATTCGATGCGGCCGATCTCATCTACATTGGCGGTGGCGATACCGTCTATATGTTGGAGGAGTGGCGCCGTACGGGTTTGGACAAACTCATCAAAGCCGCCTACCAACGCTGCGTGCCCATCGTGGGTCTGTCCGCAGGGGCAATCTGTTGGTTCCAAAAAATGTATACCGACTCGGACATTGTGTCGGGTGTGGGCGGAGAGTACCGTATCCACAACGGTCTGGGCACCCTCAAAGGGCTGATGACGCCACACTACAACCACCGCCCCGAGTTTGACAAAGTGGTAGAGGCGCGCCGCTCCACCGCCTATGCCGTAGAAGACAACTGCGCCCTGCATTGGGGAAACGAGCGCCTGGTGCGCGTGGTCAGTTGCGGTGGCAACGCCTACCGCCTGGATGCCACCTCCGGGGTCCTTGAAAAACATTTGTTGCCCGTTGAAGAAGGACTATCTGCCGAATAACCCTCTCTAAACACCAATCCGGGCGAGCCCGACCGTGGTTCGCCTTTTTGTATTGCCTATTGACAAACGACAGAATCTGCTCCTATAATATATAAAAAGACAACAACGGGCGCGCCCCGCGCTCATAAGGAGGATATTATGGGAATTATCAAGGCCACGTTTGATTCCATCGGTGGCAAATTTGCCGACAGCTGGCTCGAGGTCCTCGAGGCAGACAATATGGACGATAACACCGTCTTCACGGGTGGTGTAGCAGTTCGCGGCGGAAGCAAGCGCAACAGCAACAAAAAGGGCGAGAAGTACGTCATCAACAACGGCAGTATCATTCACGTATACCCCAACCAATTC
This sequence comes from Clostridia bacterium, assembly GCA_017463565.1. Taxonomy (GTDB): domain Bacteria; phylum Bacillota; class Clostridia; order Christensenellales; family CAG-1252; genus RUG14300. The sequence continues at coordinate 21,790 of JAFTOZ010000115.1, forward strand.
ATGATGCTGGTCGAGGGGGGCAAGGTCATCGACTATACCGCCGAGCCTGGCTACTACAAGGTGGAAAACGGCAAGCAACCCTCCCTTTTCAACGGCGAATTCCTCGACTCGCTGAAGGAGTCCTTCCGCCGTATCAAATTTGGCGGTGTTCCCTCTACGGCACAGAAGGTTTTCTTCATCAACCTGCAAGAAATCAAAGGTATCAAGTTCGGCACTAAAAACGCCGTCAACTATTTTGACGCTTTCTACAACAGCGAGCTTTTCCTGCGCGCTCACGGTACCTACAGCATCAAAATCACCGACCCCCTCAAGTTCTACGCAGAGGCAATCCCCAAGAACGTTAGCCGTGTCCAAATCACCGACATCAACGAGCAATACCTCAACGAATTCCTCGAGGGTCTGCAATCCTCTATCAACCGTATGTCCGCAGACGGTGTGCGCATTTCGCACGTAGCCAGCAAATCTCCCGAGTTGTCTCGCTATATGTCCGAGTCGTTGGATACCATGTGGCGTGATACGCGCGGTATGGAGATCCAATCGGTGGGCATCGCTTCCGTCAGCTACGACGAGGAAAGCCGCGAGCTCATCAAAATGCGCAACCAAGGTGCTATGCTTGGAGATCCCAGCGTTCGCGCAGGCTACGTAGCTGGCGCTACCGCTCGCGGTATCGAGTCTGCAGGTAGCAATCCTGGCGGTGCTATGGCTGGCTTTATGGGCGTAGGTCTTGGCGGAATGGCAGGCGGCAGTCTCTACGGCGCCGTATCTGCACCTGCTGCACCTACTGCTCCTGCCGCTCCTGCAGCACCCGCTACTCCTGCAGGGGGTGTATGGCATTGCGCTTGTGGCGCCGATGCTACCGGCAACTTCTGCTCCAACTGTGGCGCTCGCCGTCCCGAGGGCTGGTTCTGTCCCTCTTGCGGCAAGCGTTGCGATGAAACTGCACGTTTCTGCTCCGACTGTGGCGCTCGCCGACCCGAATAATTCATGACAGACAGTGTTTTCGAGGAGCTCAGCTCCGCCGAAGAAAGTGCAATGGAAGAAACCGATCTCCCCACTCCTCACGAAGAGGAGGGGGAATCTGTGCTATGCAAAAACTGCGGTGCCGCTCTCGTCTTTTCTCCCGAACTTGGCAAATTTAGCTGTGAATTTTGCGGCAGCACGTTCACCGCGGCCGAACTAGACGGTGTCCCCGAGGATCCCTCCGTGGCAGAGGACGCCGCTTTTTGCGAGGCGCTCAGCGAATTCCGCTGTCCCTCTTGCGGTGCCGAGGTTGTGGCAGACGACCACACTTCTGCCGAATTTTGTGCCTATTGTGGCAATCCCGTCATTCTGTCGGGGCGTCTTAGCGGTCAACACAAGCCCGCCAAAATCATTCCCTTCAGCCTCAGCAAAGAGCAAGCCATCGCCGCCCTCAAGGCGCACCTTGGCAAGAAGCGTATGATCCCCAAGGGTTTTTTCTCGGATGCCACCATGGACAAATTCACAGGTGTATACTATCCGTTTTGGCTGACCGACGCGGATACAGACTGCGCCATTCAGGCAACAGGCACACACGTCACGGTATGGGTCAGCGGTAAGCGCCGCTACACACGTACCGACTACTACCAAGTATGGCGCCGAGGGGACGTCCACTTTGAGGATATCACCACCAACGCTCTGTCCGTGGCAGACAAAGCCCTACTAGAGGGAGTTTTGCCCTACCCGAGTGACGCTCATATCGACTTTGATATGCGCTATATGTCGGGTTTCTACGCCAAAAAGAACGACCTGTTGCAAAAGGACGTAGCCGACGAGGTCAAGCAAAAAATGCGCACCTACTCGGGTCAACTGCTTTCGCAGACCGCCTCTGGCTACCACACCTTCCGTATCGACAAGCAGGCCGTACTCGTCAACAAGAGCCGTTGGGAATATACCCTCTTGCCCATTTGGATTCTTCACTACAAGTATAAAAAGAAAATCTACCACTTTGCCGTCAACGGTTTGAACGGCAAGGTCTTTGGCGACCTGCCTCTTTCGCGTCCCAAATTTTGGGGACTCGTGGGGGGTCTGTTTGCCCTGTTTACCACCGTATTTTCTCTGATAGGAGCCTTTTTGCTATGAAGAAACGTCTGATTCCACTATTGATCCTATCCATTTTGCTTGCGGTGGTACTTGCGGCGTGCGTTCCTTCTGAGCCTACTCTTTCCACCTACGTGGTAGACCACACCTCTGTGTGGACAGAAGCGCAAGAGGAAACCATCACCCAAGCTTGCGTCCAAGCAGAACTCACCTACGGTATCCCCGTGATTGTCGCAACCAGTCCTCGCTCGGGCGGTGAGGCACTCTACTGGGGTGAGGATATTCTCCACCAGTTAGACGTCTCCGAATCAGACACCGTTGCCGTAATCGTTCTCAACGAGGCCTACGGATTCGTTCACTTTGACGTCTATACCTACGGTTTTGCGACTGCTCGCATATCCGACGAGGAAATTGAAGATATCCTTTACAGCCACCACGGCGACGCGCTTGCCGGCTCGTCCGCAATCTCCCACGCCGTCAGTTCCGTGTGTGGGTTGGTAGAAGAAATCGGCAAGGCATATCAGGGTCGCACCGCAGGCCCCAGTATTTGGGTTATCATTGGTGTTTCCGCTTTGATTGCCCTCATTATCGTCATCGTCATCGGTGTCAAACTCAAGCGCTCCTATTCTCGCCGTCGCACCAACGTGACCTATCCGCTGGAGCACTACTGCACCCTCGACCTCAAAGAGCGAGAGGATCGCTATACCAATAGCATTACCACCTACGTAGTCATCTCAGACGGCGGTTCTACCGGCGGTAGCGGTGGCGGTAGCCGAGGTGGTGGAGGCGGTGGCGGTGGCCATCGTGGCGGTCGCTAAGAAAACCAACGAAAAGCCGAGTTTTCTCGGCTTTTTCTTTTTTTTGAGGGTGGGGAAATAATGCCCTCTCCAAGCAACAAATCCATCATTGTTTCTGCCTTATCTCTCCCCATGGCTTTGGGAGTTCCTCTTGCCAAGGGGCGTATTTTGTGGTATACTGGCTTTATGAGTAAAAAAGAAATGAACAAAAAGATATCTGCATATTTCAAAGGACTCAACAAAAAGTCCCTGCTGAAACGGTTTTTGATGATCCTCTTCGGCAGCTCGTTAGATTCGCTCGGGGCGGTACTGTTTATTTTACCATCCGGTCTTATCACGGGCGGCTCCACGGGTTTGAGTTTGTTCATCAACCATTTCTGGGGTCTTGAGGACGTCAGTATCATCGTCTTCATCATCAACGTCGTCATGTTCACGCTGGGTTGGATTTTCCTAGGTAAGGAATTCGCCTTTGCCTCGGTGGTCAGTTCTCTGGTCTATCCGGGAACCATGGCTCTTTTCAACCACCTCACGCGTGATATGGCACCCCTTACCACGAACCCCCTGCTCTGTGCCATTTTTGGCGGCCTATTCATCGGTGTTGCGCTAGGATTCATTATCCGTGCAGGTGCGTCCTCCGGCGGTATGGACGTTCCTCCCCTAATTCTCCATAAGTTTACGAGAATCCCCCTGCTCGTATTGATGTACGGTGTGGACGTGTTGATTCTTCTGTTGCAAGCCATCTACGTCAAAGATGCAGAACTCATTCTCACGGGTATCCTGATGGTACTCATCTATAGCGTAGTGATGGAAGTCTGTATCAGTATGGGCAATAAGGTGCAAATCAAGGTCATCACCAAAAAGTCGGAGGAAGTACGCACAGCCATTCTCAAAAAGATTGACCGTGGCGTGACTATGCTCCACGGACAAACCGGCTATACCCACCAAGCAACGGACGTCGTTATGTCTGTTATCAGCAACCGTGAACTTTCTAAACTGCAACGCTTGGTTCAATCAATCGACCCCGAGGCTTTCCTCATCATCAGCCGTGTTGCAGAGGTGCGTGGCCGTGGTTTCACCGCTGACAAGCGCCACCTCCATCACGCGCACCACACCGAGGAAGAATGCGCATTGGCAGGAGAAGAGGTCACCCTTGCTTCCACCGAGGAAAGTGCAGAAGTGTCCTCTGCCGAGGAAGCCACCGTTCAGCCCACTTGCGAAGAATCTGCTTGCGAGAATCCCACTTGCGAAGAATAAACTTATTCCGTAGAAATCAATCTCATCCCTTTGTAAAAAAAACAAAAGCCGACCCAAATGGTCGTTACTCTAAAGGATAGTTTTGATTATACGTTACCTACCGACAGGAAAGAAACTCAAATTTTCTATCCTTCCCAACAAAAATTGAAAACATAGAAACCGCATATTGCTTTCTGCGGTTTTGTGCTATAATTTATTAGGTACGAATGATTAATTAGAATTTGTATAGGAGATAAGCAATATGTTTTATTATCTAAACAAAGACACAGTTCCAACAATACCTACACCGCACGATTGTGAAATAAAGAAAGTGACTATACAAGGAGATTATATTATATTTGAGTTTGAGGATGACATTTCGTATCATGATTCTATTCGGCACTTCAATCCCGATGCAAAATCCTTAGTCATCAAAATTCATTTGGTTGATGATTTTGATACATACAAAATGAAATACTATAAAAATCCTTGGTGTAGAGGGAATTATTCCCGTATGGATAACGCCCAACTTGAAAAAATTGCCAAAAAGGAAAGACTCGAATATCTTTACCATTACGTTGGATCTCAATCTATGATTATCAAGTTGTTTAGCCAAACTTATATCATTCTCGACATAGAAACCGACTATATCGAATACGAGTGGATTGTTTAAAAAATCTCAATTTGTAAAAAACGTTTAAGCGTTACTCGATAAAAGCCTCCCTTGTGCAAAGGGAGGCTTTTTGCTCACCTATGGCTTATCAATTTCCCTGACAATCACTGCATTTGTGGACACAAACGCAAAATACGGCATTATCCCTTTCGAGATTGGTCTTATTTGCCAAAGCGGTCTGTTCTACCCTCTAATTACTCACGGTTGCGCACGTATACCAAGGTGCCGTTTGCGCTCTTGTTGTTGACGTCAGGTACCGATCTGAATTCAAAGGTGCCCAAACTTTCCAAAAGCTCGCGTGTCTTCTTAAATCCGTACAGTCGGGGATCGTAATCGTTAAAACGGCGTTGCAAGCGGTGGCCAAGTGCGCTCAGCAGCATCCAACCGTCATCATCGCTCGACGCGTCCAATTCCTCGGTCAGGAATGCGTGGATTTGCTCAACGGGCGTGATATTGGACTCTACCTCCGCCACAGATTCTTCCACCACGGATAACTCCACAACTTCCTCGACAGGGGCCTCTACCAATTCCACAGCGGACGTTTCCGCAACAGGCTCTGTAGGTTGGGCTTTCTTGTTGCTCTTGGTATTCGCCTTTTCGTCCACCTTGGGTTGGGATTTCGCGTCCTTCTTTTTCTCTACCTGCTTTTCTGCGCTCTTTTGGTCGACCTTAGGTTGCTTGGCATTTTCCTTCCCCTTGGCGGCACTCTTACCCTGCTCTTCCTTTTTGCTTTCGGTGGGTATGATCGCTACCTTCTTCTCCCCTTTGGTTTGCTTGGTAGAGATCTCTACTTTCCCCTTATTTTCCTTCTTGGGTTGGGGCTTTGCATCAACTTTCTTGCGACCTGGGGTCAAAACGTCCAAATAGACAAAACGGTTACAACTCACCGCAAAGGGTTTGGGTGTGGTTTGGCAACCCATACCAATGACAATCTTACCTGCCTCACGCAAGCGTTGTGCCAACCGTGTGAAGTCACTTTGCGAGCTAACCAAACAGAATCCGTCCACTTGGTTAGCGTACAAAATATCCATCGCATCGATGATCATTGCGCTATCCGTAGTCGGTGCTTTGCCTGTAGCGTACGAGGTCTGTTGAAACATAACGAATGCGTTATCCAACGCCGCAGCACGCATACCTTCTAATTGCGCCCAATCACCGTACACACGGCGAATGGTAGCCACACCTTCCTTTGTCAACTCGTCTATGACGGTCTTGATATGTGCCGGATTGGTTTGATTTGCGTCTACCAACACGGCAAAAATTTTATCTTCCATATTCATTCTCCTTTATGAAATGTCCCCTTAAGTGCGATTGCGCACGTATACCAATTTGCCGTTGACGGCCTTATTGTTGGGATCAGGTATTGATTTAAACTCAAAAGTTTCTAATTTTTCCAAGAGTCCCAGCGTCTTTTTGCAACCGTACAAGCGCGGATCGTAGTCGTTGAAGCGGCGTTGCAGGCGGTGACCCAACTCGCTCAAAAGCATCCAACCGTCATCATCACTCGACGCGTCCAATTCCTCTGTTAGGAATGCGTGGATTTCCGAAATCGGCGTGATACTGGATTCTGTCTCCGCCGTAGGCTCCTCAATAGTGGTTGCTTCCCGGGTTGTTTCCACGATAGGCTCAACCACAGGGTCGACCTTTTCTGCAAGTTTGCTATTGTCCAGCGGTTTTTCCTCTGCCGCGGGTTTTCCTTTGGGTCTCTTCTTTGTGGGTGCTTTGGCGGTAGGCTTCGCCTCCACTTTAGGCTCCGTTTTTTCTTCCTTGGTCAAAACGTCCAAATATACAAAACGGTCACAGCTGACCACAAATGCTTTTGGCGTGCCCTTGCGACCCATGCCAATCACGGTTTTACCTGCCTCACGCAAACGTTGCGCCAATCGCGTAAAGTCGCTATCCGAGCTGACCAAGCAGAATCCGTCCACATTGCCCGAGTAGAGAATATCCATTGCATCGATAATCATGGCGCCGTCGGTTGAATTCAATCCCGAGGTATATGCAGTTTGTTGGAACATAACGAATGCATTGTCCAAGGCCGCCTCTCGCATACTGCTCAAACGAGACCAATCGCCGTATATGCGTCGAATATTGGCGACACCTTCCTTTTCGAGCTCGTCTATGACGGTTTTGATATATCTGTAACTTGTGTTGTCTGCATCTACCAATACAGCAAAGATTTTATCTTCCACACAAAGTCTCCTTTTCGTTTTTATTTAAGTATAGACACAAAACCTCGTTTTGTCAATCCTATCCGCTCAACCCCACGCGCAGCCGACCCTATCTTCGTCCCAAGTAGCGCAAATACTCCTATTCTGTGGGAAAGTGGGCGCGTCTATTCTTTCTTTCTATTGCATACCCTACACCAAGGAGAAATTATGAGTCAGTTACCAACCCCCGAACAATTAGCGGCATTGGCGCGCGAATATGCCACTTGTCGCCCCATCAGCCGTCCTGTGCCCACAAAACCTGCCTGCACCCCCTCTTTGTGCCGTCAAATAGCCGAGGTACGAGCCTACGTGACTCCACTGAGTACCTCGCACAACCCTACGGTGCAAACCCTGGCGCAAAAAGCACTGTCTGCTATCGACGTAACGATGGGTATGCTATGCGCCAGCGAGCCCTGTGATTCTGCCAAGCCACCCTCTGTGGCGGTGCGCACCCCTCTTGACTGCCTGCGCGGTGCGCTACTTGCCAGCACCAAATTTTGCACGCTTCTTTACGAGGGAGAGCAAATAGGGGAATCTTGGCAAATGTTAGCGGCTCGTGCCCACAATATAAACAGCCTACTTATCACCTTGGCAGCCCTTTGAGGGTGGAGTACAAATAGCACCGCTCGTTTTCGACACGCTTCGTAAGATTTTGCCCCTTTCTGCGCCATTGCACGGGGTATTTTTTGCTACCATAGTTCTATGGAAGAACACGTTGGTCACATACATATCAAAAGATTTGAAAGTTTGTCCGAGGTGGCATGGAGCCGCCCCGGACGAGTGGCACTATTGGTAGACGGCACCGATTACGGTGTATTTAGCGCCCTGACGATGGCAGGGGCAGTGGTAGACAAAACCCAACTGTCCACTACTTATCTAGATGAAGATACCCTATTCGACAGATCGCCTGCGGAGGGCACTCGCTCTGTGGTGGCGGTGGGCTCGGGGCTTTTGTTGGATGCGGCGAAGCTTTGGGCATCAATCCACGGTCTACCGCTACTGTTGGTGCCAAGCGACTATCATCCGTCTGCGGCGACGGCGGCTGCTTGTTTTTTGACAGAAAAAGGGACTGTTGCATGCAATACTCCCATTGAGGTGGCACTCATTCGGCCTTTGCTTCGCCCATCAAGGCAGAGTGTGAGTCTGCTTTACGCCAGTTTGGTGGCGGCTTTTGTGCGAATTCATAGCCGATTGTTTGCCAACCGATTCCAAGCGCAAGAGGCTCTTAACCCTGCCCTCAAGGAAGAAATGGCAAAACTGGAGGGGGTGCTGCTTTCCACTAACGAATATGCAGATGGGTTGGTAGAGGTGTTGTGGGAAGCGCTGTTGCAGGCAGAAAAAGTGCTACCGCTAGAGCCAAATGATGAAACTTTGCTGCTGGCTTTGATGATTTCTATATACAAAGAGAGAAAAATGCCGTATAATAATTACGTCATGGCTGCCGCATATACCCTGGGGTCGGTGGTGCGGCTATTGCCGAGGTTGCCAAACCTTTGTCTACCACCCGAGCGAGTTGGGATATGGCAGGATATGGACCGCGTGTTGGGCTGGCACCGTGGAGGAAAACTGCCCACGGCCGCCGAACAAATTCGCTACGACCACGTTTGGCGCGACTGGCAAACGGACGCAAAAGAGCAACTTCAAAACCTGCCTATTTTCGCCCGAAACTGGCGGAGATTGGTGGGGCCCGCAGGCTACGGTTACTTTGAAGATTTGGCGTATGCGGACTTGGTGCGCCTGTTGCCGATGGTGGCGGAGGCGGTGGATACGTATAGCCCACTCAAGCATATCTACTGGCGAGGTTTGCTACCCAAAACCAAGCCGGCGACAAAGCACGCGTAGGCTACGGAAAGACGTAAAATCAATGAAGAAGTGGCCTTTGCCCTCTTATGAAAAAATTGGACAAAGAGGGTGAAAACTCCAAAAAATTCAACGTTTTCGGCGCAAAATGCACGAAAAAAGGAGAAAATGTATGGATTTGCAAAAGATAAAGCTGTTTTTGATGGACATGGACGGTACCGT
>JAFTOZ010000116.1 GCA_017463565.1 Clostridia bacterium
CCATGCCCAAATTGCGGAAGATATTATTATTCAGCACCACGCTCATAGCGCCACGGTCGGACAAACGAATGGTATCGATCAAGCTCAAAATAGCCTGCACCATATTGGGATTCTCGCCCTCGCCCTCGCCGGCCTTAGCAGGCGCACTCAGTCCCAACAACTCATACAGCATATCCTGCAGGTTCAGATCGGACAGAGCGTCGTTCACGCCCAACTTCTCCAACAGCGGACGGATATCATAATCCAGTTTCAGCGACAGGCCGTCCCCAATGCGAGGCACCGATACGTACAGCGACGCCGCGCCGTCATAGAACACGGTTGCAATCTCACCGCGCTCATCCACCAGCGCCACGTACACTTCCGAGCGGCTGAAGTCTTTCACGCACAGGTTGACAGACAGGGTCAGCGCAAAGCTCTTCGCAATATCGTTTTCCACCACGATAGGAATTTCCTCGGTGCCAAACACGTCGTTAAACAGGGAGGTCAACACGTACTCGGCAGGATTATTCGCGTCGCCCAGACCTGCTTGGTTAAAGGAGTACGCAATCTCCATCGTCACCGAGGCGTGCAGATACTCCAAGTTATCCAAATACGCATAATCGCGGGTCTCGCCCACGCTATGGCTCATACGGCCACCCAACTTCAACTCGGGGTGCGCCAGATTCACGCCCAACTTAATGGCGCGATCCATATCGTCCACGGCGGTCAAGTTCAACTTCAACAAGTCCTCGCCCTCCGCCAGAGACACCTGTGCCTCCAGGCTCACGTCTGCGTTCAGATCATAGCCAAACTTATCCAGCAAGAAGGATACGAATCTGGTACCTGCCTGCAAGATCAAGCGGTCGCCACCCCAAATGATCTCAAATGCGGTAGCTCTGTCCACAGGCTCGGCAGCGGCTGCGGTATTGCCAAACACCAAGCCCATAATATCCTCCACCGACAAAGCCATTGCCACCTTCGGCAGGCCCAGCGCCGACAGGTCGAGGTAGAGGTAATTATTCATATAGTACACGTCCGCAACCGAGCGCACCGTGCCGTCCAGGCTTTGCGACAGGTTCAAATACACCGTCAGGTCGCTCACCAGGGCCATAATCAGGCTACGCATATCCAGATCGCCCGAAGTCAACAGCGCCAACTTCTCTGCGTCCATACCCAAGTTGGTCTCCAACAGGAAGTTAAAGGATTGCTTACCCTCGTCCACGGTCAGCTTCGCCTTCGAATCGTTCACGTTGTTCAACACGTCGTCAAACACGTTTTCATCTTCGTTCGAGGAGGCCAACTGACTCAACTCGATCACGCCGCCCTCGCTCTCCACCGACAGAGATCCTTGCACCTTCATATACAGCATCTGCGCCTCGGTGATGGTGGTATACTGACCCTTCGGCACCTCGTAGGAAAGCTCACCGTCAAAGGCAACGCTGGGCTTATAGATCACCAGGTCCACGTACTCCAATCTCTCACGGAGCTTCAACAGAGCCGCCGACGCTGCCTCGTGCGAGGGATCTTCGCCAAGGAGCGCCAAGCCGGCCTCGGCCAATTCCTTCCACTCCTCGCCGTCTGCGCGATAAGGATCAACCAATGCAGCCTTTGCCAACCAAGCGGCCTTTGCACTCTCGTCAAGACCCACCGCATTCTCCACGGCCAAAACCGCGGCGGCCAGGGCCTCGTCGCTCGCGTCGTCGCCAAACACCGTCAACTTCGCCTCCAGGAACTTCAAAGCGCTCGTACTGTTCACCACGCCGTTCTTTTCGGTCAGGAAACTCTTCGAAGGCAACTCGTACTTGCTCTCGTCCGCCAGGAAGTTATAGATCGCCACAAAGCTGTTCACGGTGTCCGCGTCAGCCAGATTCATATCCACGCCCGCCAGGCGCAGAGCGGCCGACAGGATGTCTGCCGCCATGGTAATCTTCACGCCGTTGGGGGCTAAGGTCAAGCCGGTAAACAGGTTCAGAATTTGACCCACGTCAATACCGCCTTCTCCTGCTGCCGCCACGCTGGGTCCCAACAGGTCTGCCACCATACCGTTGATCACGTCCTTAAAGGGAGCCTCGTTAATCTTGAGCTTCAGGTCGAAATAAGGCAGATTCAAATAGACGGCGCCGTTGTCCCCTTCGGTGCCCACGTAAGCCACGCTAAACGCCAGGTCGCCCATGCGCACCTCGTCTGCGCCCACGTTCTCCAGTTTATACACCTGCAACAAAATGTCGCTGCCGCCCAGATCCAGTACGATATCGCCGTAAGGATCAAAGTGCAGATTGGCTTGCAAACTCACCAGATAGTGCATATCCAGGTTATCGTCCAACCACATACCAAAGGGAATCTCGCTGGGGGTCAACACACCGCCGATTTCGGTGCCCAACAGGCCGTCCAGGGTCTCGCCCAACAGATTAGACAGCGCTACGTGCGTTCCCTCCTCGGCGTGCAGATCCAACTCGATCATCGCCGACAGGGTCACGAAGGAAATATTCGTCTTATATTGCGAGGGCAGCACCAACTCCTCCTCGCCAAAGGAAATGCGCAGGTTTTGCACGCCCAACGTCAATTCGGTTTGGTCGTTCAACACCACTCGTGCGCCAATATTAAAGCCGTCCGTCACGCTAAAGGCCAGATTCAACTCGGATCCGCGGCGGTTGACGGCAAAGTAACGACCGTACCAATCGGCAGGCAGGGGCGCACCCTCCGCCACGTCACCCGACAACACGGTCTCCACACCGCTCTCCAGGTGGGTCAATACCACACCCGTCAACACCAAGCCCTCCAGCTCGGCGTCAGGAATAGTCACCGTCTCCACCTTCTTTTCCATCACGAGTGCGCTCTTGGTGCCGTCTGCATAATGCACGCGCACCTCGTAGCTACCCACGGGCAAAGCCCGTGCGCCCTCTTTCGCCAGGTCAAAGGAGATGGTAGAAGCGTTGCGGTCGATCACAAAGTAGTTCGCCATTTCCTGCGTATTCGCAAGAGCCACCACCAACTCGTCGTTCCGCACGATCTCCATACGGCTAATGCTTCTGTAGCCAATGTTCAATACGTACACGGGGTTTGCCATGTGCTTGCTCATCACAAACACGTGTTCCTCGGCCACGCCGTCACGCTCGCCCAGGATACGCACGCTATACTCACCGTCAAGGAGTGCGCCCACCTTATCCGTGTTCTTCAAGGTCAAGCCTTGTGCCAAAGCAGGCAGATACTGTTGATAACCCAAGAAGTTCAACGCACTCTGCAACACCTCACCCGTAATAGACAGGGTCAGTTGCAGGTTCTCGTCTGCGCCACTTTGTGCCACGTGGATTTGGATCACGCCCGACAGGCGGTTCAACAGAGCCATCAGAGAGGTGTCCTCACCAATCAAGGTGCCGTCCTCTGCAGCAGCAGGTGCCTCGTTCGCGAACAAACCGCCCAGGATACCCGACAGATCCATATCCAACTGGAAGGGCTCAATGCCAAAGATAGCCTCGATATCCACGCCCAAAATACCGCCGGTTGCAGAGGGTTTATAATACAGGGCCAACAGCTTTTCTCTCTCCCCTGCGGTCTCGTCGTACAGTACCATCACCATCTGCAGGCCGTACAGGGTATCCAAGCCCTCCGCCAGGTTCAGCGCAGCGTCGATCGCCAGTACGTAGCGACCCTCCAGGGTATCGATAATATCAATGGAGAAGGTGGTATTCACAAACTCCGAAAGGATATTCGAGAAATTCATCACGTTGCTATCCACGCTACCCTCGGTTGCGCCCGAGCGGAAGTCCAGCACCACCTCAAAGGAAGCGTTCGCACGCATACCGTCGGTGCTCACGTACTCGTCCAGCTTGCCAAAGAAGTCCTTCTTCCAGCCGTCCACACCGTCGTCGTAGATACTCACGGCATTCTCGCTATCGTTAAAGGCCAGTACCACGTCACCTGCGGCCACGTCCACGCTCAAATCATCGGCAAACACGGCGCCGATATGCAGACCCAGGCCCTTTTGGATATTGGTATGAATGCCCAAGTCCTGACCGGTACCGCTTTGCACCACCAGGTTTTGCAGGTTGCCCACCGCAAGCAGGGTGGACAACTCCACCATATTCAGATCCAAGCCCACCAGGGCCATCACGCGCGACAGCACCTGCGTAGACAGGCTCAGCGCAATACCCTCGTTAGACAGACTCAAGGTGTCCAACAACTTCAGGATATCCGCCACCTCAACGCCCTCCTCAGCCGCAGCGGCAGGGGGTGTCAGCAGGTTGCTCACGATCGCTTGCAGATCAAGTGCGTTATTCATGGACACCTGCATATCCAAAGCAGGAATCCGCACGTACATCGTATCCGTCACTTGGCTCAGATAATAGATACCCATCAAGGGTCTCTTATCCACTTGCACCGCGCCGTTTTCGTCCTTCACCAAGTTGCCTGCCTCGTCCTTCACTTCGCTCAACTCGTTCACGGTCACCAACAGCTCCAGGCGCATATTCTTGACGATATTGGATACGGCAGTACGCCAATCGTTACCGCTCAAAGCAGCCAAGCTCAAACCGCTCAGATCCAAACCGGCCAGGGCCATTTCCACGTCCACGCCCAGATAGGTTTCGCTATCCACGTCCGAGGACAAAATCAACTTCAGAGCGTCGTTATAGCCTGCGATCAAAGATCCCATGCTATTTCCTTCTTCGTCAGTACCGTCTTTTGCAATGGAGGCGCTCAAGGTCAGCGAAGCGGCAACGTACACTTGCTCCAGACCCATCAGATCAGCCACGCCTGCTCGCATATTCTCGATCGCGGCGGCATATCTGGGATGGTCGGCCAAATCCTCGTCGTCCTCCACGAACATCAAGCCGTAATCGCTTAAGCCCACCTTCACGTAAGATGTAGGCACCTCGTTCTCACGGTCAAGCACCAACTGCACGTAGCTACCTTGTCCGCCTACGGCGACCTCAAGGCCGTCCACCAGACCTGCCACGTCCGCCAGCACACCGCTCACTTCCAGGGTTTCCAGCAGCAATCCTACCACGCCACGGTTAGCAGACAGGCGCAGACCCTCCTGCTCGTTGCCCTCCACCGTCACGATAGCATCCATAGCGGTTGCCACCTCCGAGGGTGCCAACAACGCCAACAGCATATCGCAAAGACCCAGATCGTCAATGCGTACGCCACCCGTAGAGGTCGCAGCGCTACCCATCAACAAATACAGCGATTCTTCCACGATGGGGTCGCCGTCCTCGTTCAAATGCTCGTCCAGGCTATTGTAGTACAGGGTAAGGAGTCTCGTGCCGTCGGTGTACTCCAAGGGGTTTTGACCGCTGAAGTACAGGCTCAGCCAGATCTCCAAGCCCATATCGTCCATATCGCGCAAGCGCGCGTTCACCGCCAACTCCAAACCGATATTGGCGTGCAGACCCTCGTCTGCCATATCCTCGGGCAGGGTCACGTCCAGGCGCAAATGGTCGCCGTCCACGTACTCGTCCAACAGGGCGTTCACTTTCTCAGCGTATTCCTTGGTCAAAGTCACCTCAATGGCGGCCTTGGTCTCAAAGCCCACGTTCATTTGTGTCCAAGGCACAAACTCGTCCGCCACCAAGGGCAGGAAATCGTCGGGTCGGCTAAAGCTCAGGGCAAAACCGCCCAAGCCCAAGCCCAGGTGGAACAACTCCTCCTCTGCCTCGCTTGCCGTCACGCCCAGCTTCACCGCCAGGCCGTCGTCATTCAGGCCAAGTGCCACGTCTGCCGTAATGTCGGGCAGATCCAAGCCCTCCAACAAACTGCCAAGTCCCACCAGGGCTACCACCTTACTCACAAAGTCAGCGGTGGTGGTAATACCAATCAAACCGGTTTTGCCGTTCAGGTCAATGGAGGCGATCATATCGTTCAACAAGCCCATGATATCCAAGGACTCTTCCTCGCCTGCACCTGCCACGATGGGCAGACCCTCCACGATGGGAGACAGCAACTCGCCGAGCATTCCGCCGATACCCAAGCCGTCCACGTAGAACTTCTTCGCGTCAGCCAGCACCTCGCTATCGCCCAAATCCACGTACAGTCTATCCAGACTTGCAGCGCCGTCGTAATCATAGGCCACCGTCATCAAATGGGTTTGCACGTCGCCGTCCACACCCACCAGAGTCAGAGCCAAACCAAAGGCGTCCATGGTACGCAGATTCGCATAGACCTTCAGGTTCAGTACCACCTCCAGGTCTACGTCCAGATTCAAATATACCGACAGGGTGTTCAACAAAGCAGAGATATTTTCCGCCACACCAAAACTCTTCAACAGCTGATTCACCGTCGGCAGGATATTCAAACCGCCCACGGGATCCTCTTCTGCCCCCTTCACCGTACCCGACAAATCCAGGCCCAGCGAGAGGCTCATACTAATCTCGTTCAAAGCAAGCAGCGCGTCACTTCCCTCCTCGGGGCTAATGCATACGAACTCGTCGCTTGCACACTCCGCAAAGGCACCCTTCTCCAAGGTGCTTGCGTCACCGCCTGCCAAATGCACGCCCGACACAGACAGGCTCAAATGCACGCCTGCCAAGCCAATGTTAATGCCCGCGCCCGAGGGACCAAAGCCTGCGCCAATGCTCTCCAGATAGTTGCCCAATTCCAGACTGCCCAGGTCTACGCCCAACAGGCCCAGCACCTCCGCAATCAAAGCACCGCCAACCGCTACCGTCAAACCGTCTTTGTTGAAGACGAGAGAAGCGGTCTTTTGTGCGTTGCTCTCTTCCTTGTTTTCCTCAGCGGCCGCCGCGGCGTCCTCCTCCTGCAACAATCCGCCAATCAAACCTGCCAGGTCCAATCCCTTATAACATACTGCGCCAATGCCCAGCATGGGTGCTCTTGCAAACACCTGGTCGGTCATACCGTCGTAGTACAACATCAAGGCACAGTCGTCCTCACGCACGCCGTCCTTCATCACGTAAACCTTCAACAACAGGTGCAATTCCGAGAGCAAATCCGGCAAGGAGCCCACCAGATCAGCGGTATCCAAACGGGCAAGATTCACGTTTGCCATCAAGTCAAAGCCCAGGCGAACGTTTACAGGCTCGCTCACGCCCACGTTGGGCGCAAAGGTGCCGTTTGCAAAGGAGCCGATCAAGTCTTGCACCAGAGATTGCAAACTGCCCTCTTCGGTGCCGTCCTGCTTCTCAATCTCCAATCCCAACTCGCCCGACAGCGCCACGTTCATCGGACCGCTCAGATCCAAACTGCCGTATTTGATGTCGGTGGGAGTAGGCGTGCCCAAATCGCCCTTATCAAAGGCAAAGGCCACTCGATCCAAGCCCAGCGCCACGTAACCGCGGTCAGCGTCGCCGTCAAACAAATTAAATTGCAGAGCCAAGCCCAGGCCCTCGCTCCAATCCAAACGGAGAGAAGGCGCAAAGCCCGACAGCGCGCCACCCGTGTACAAGTCTTCCTCGTCCCACAGGGTCACGCCCAGGATATTCAATACTCGCTTCAGCGTATCTCTTGCCAGGTTAATGCTAACGCCCTTGCTCGACACGCTCACGTCTTGCAGAATGCCCAGGTTAGCCAGGATCAACTCCATCAAGTTCAGTTCTTCTTCCTCGCCTGCGGGTGCTACTGCACAACAGGTGCAACTACCGTCGGTGCAAAGGGTACCGTCAACGGTGGTGCAACTTCCGTTTGCAATACAAGCTTCGCTCTTACAGCCACAAGGCAGAGCGTTCACCAAAATCTTAAAGGGCAAAATGCTCATGCCCCGCACTTGGCTACCCACAATCTCGCCCATCGAGGCGTCTACGTACAGATAGCGGCCGTCAAACCACACTTCTGCCAGGGTATTCTCTGCGGTTGCAATCTCTACGTGTGCCTCCAGACCTGCCAGGATTCCGTCGGGGTTTGCCAGATCCAGGTTCACCTGCACCTTCAAGCGCAACTCGCCTGCCACGTGGTCCTTCACCTGCACGGACAGCAGCAACTCGTTCAACAGTTCGCCCACGCTATCCTCTTGCACGTCCATCACCTTGCTCACCACACCCATCAAATCAGACAGGTCGTAGCTTGCGGTGTCCAGATCGTAGCGAACAAACAACTCGGTCTGCACGTACAGGGTAGTCAAGGCCTGCAAATCGTGATAAGCGCCGTAATCAATCTCGGGCAACACGTCCTTCTTTTCCAAGTCAAGGCTCAAATTCCCCAACTCCAAAGCAAGGCTGGTATTGCTCTCCACGTTGCCCGTGGTGTTCAAGCCCAAACGCAAACCCACCAACAGCGCAGGGGTCCACTCAATATACACACGGCTTTGCTCGTCCAGGGTCAGCATACCCGAAATAGGCTCGCCGATCAACAGGGTACAAATGCTATCCAACACGGTACTCGACAAATACACCGCCAAGGTACCGTCACCCAGGGACAAACCGCCCAGCACACCGCCCACCAGGCTCAACAGCTCCTGGGGACTCATGCCCTCACCCTCTTGGGGTGCGTCCACCTCGGGGGTCTCCTCTGCCGCAGCAGGTGCGCCAACCAGCATATTGTTCAACATACCCTCAAGGTCAACGTTCAATCTAAATCGGGGCAATGCACCCACACCGCCCAGGTCGATCGCCGACAAATCCACGAAGAGTGCGCTCTCACCCTTGTCGTCACGACCGTACTCAACGCTGATCAAAGGACTGCGCAGTCCCTCATCATAGTCCTTCTTGCCATAGATCTCCAGGGCAAGCTCCATATCCAATACGTGCAGGCTCAATCCGTCTCCGCCCAAGATAGCCGACAGGCTCAAAGGCTCTACCGTCAGGTTACCGGCCACGTCCACAACCACGCCTGCTTGAATACGCTCTTCAAAGCGCAACAGGGTTGCCAGCTCGCCAATATAATCACGCAGACCGCCCAAAGCCTCGTTCAAAGGCAGGGTCAAGCCATTCTCATCGCCGCCCGAGTCAAAGCTCAAAGCCACGGTAGCGCCAAAGGAAACCTCCTCCAATCTGTCGAGGTCGGTATATTCCTCTGCCATATCCAGGGGAGCAAAGGCAGGTCTGAAGCCAAGCGCCACCAAGGGCAACTCAGCGCGGAGTGCAGTATCTTCCGCCAAGGCAATCTCAATGCCCAGGCTCAAGCCAAACTGATGACTCTCCTCGGTTTTCTCATTCACCAAGCCAACCGACAGGGTCAGACCGCGGAATGCCAGATCGTGAACGGCGTCGTATGCGCGGTCAGCGATTGCCTCCGACAGTCTTGCCATCATCGCGCCCAACTCGCCGCCCATCATATCGCCCAGCATTCCCAACAGGTCAACCAACATATTGCGGTCAATCGTCAAGGTCAAGCGGCCGTTCTCGTCTTGTCCACGGCTTGCCAACAGTTCCTTCACCAAGTCCACGATGTCCGGGATCATACCAATGGAGAAACCGCCCTCGTCCTCGCCTGCGGCGGCCAAACCGTAGGTACCCGTCAACATATAGTCTGCCAACGGATCAACTTCGCCCTCTGCTGCGGCGGCACTACCGCCAAGCAGGCGCAAAATGTCCGGACCAAGCAATCCCGACAGCACGTTGTTCAAATTCAAACTGTATTTCAGCGAGGGCAAGCCCACACCCGACAGGTCGATATACAGGGTTTCTTCCTCACCTACGTACAACACCTTCGCAATGTCGCCCTCAACACCGCTATTCACACTCTCCACCGTAGACAGAGTCAACTGCAGTCGGCTATTCTTGTTGTCCGCCAAATCAAGTGCGGTCACCAAGTGTGCCTGCAAACCCAACGTACCCTCTGCCAAACGCAACGAGGCGGTCGTCAAACCGCCCAGATCTTCCACACCCGTCAGCGCCGTCAACACACGGCCAAGCGCCGAGCCAATGGTGGTATTCTTACTGCTGCCGTTCTCAAAGCTCAGCGCAAAACTGACGTCCAGGTTCAACAGAGAAAAAGCCTCGTATCCCGAGAAGTCAGGCATCTCCACAAACACGCGCGACGGATCGTCGCCCAGATACAGCGTGTTCAGTTGCAGGTCCATACCCAGGCTATCGTTGCCGTAATCAAACTTCACGTCCATACCCGAGAATACACCGTTCTCACGCTCCACCGTCAGATCAAGGTCGATCTGCTCAAAGCGGTAGGTTGCAATATCCTCAAAGGTCACACCAAATGCGGCCATCAACAATCCGTCGATATCGCCCACGATACCCTGCAAAATACCCCACAGGCCGTTCACCGTAGACAGGGTGGTGTTCAAAAACTCATTCAAACCAAAGCTCACGTGCAGACTTTCCTTCACGTGGGCGTTTTCTCCCTCGCCCGTGGTCTCGGTCAGTATGTACGCCTCGTCAAACATATCCTCCAACAAGGTCTTGACGATATCACCGATCTTAATGGGGATGCCGCTTTCTGCCATCGAAGCGTTCAACCCCTCAATAATCTCAGGCAAATTACCCACGGTCGAGCCGATTCCTTCCACGCTGGAGGCAAGCGTCGTCAAAATCGAAGCAAAATCCAAACCCTTTACAAACACGTTTGCGCCCTTCTCACCGGCAAAGTCAAGGTAGAATGTACCCGCATCATAGTACAAACCAAACATGACCGCCTTCGGATTCACCGAGCGCAGCTCAAACAACATCTCCGATTGCTCGTTCACCGTAGCGGCGTCAGCATTCGGATCATTCAAAAATTTTAAATAGAATTCCGCCTCAAACAGCAACTCGGTGCCGTCCTTGCGCTTTATTCTCAGCTTGTCGGTAGCAAGGTTCACCATCAGGTAGTTGTCTACCAACGGCAGATCCACGGCGCCCTCCACAAAGCCGACCGTCTCGGCCAAAACGGCCAAAGCATCGTCCGCGTCCAAATCCCTGCGCTCGGTCACGGTCTCATCGCCACCGCCGCTGGGGGTCACCGTCGTCGATTCAGGACGGCAAGCGGTCAGCAGTCCACCAACCATAGCGACTGCCAACACCAACAAAATTACCAATAAACTGATGCGTTTTTTCATACATACCTCCACCTTTCTCTATAAAAAGAAAGGTCTTGACCATTTTACCTCATGAGTGCGCGCGTGTCAATATGCCCCGCCAAAATTTAATGTAAATTAATTTATAATTAAATTTACACCGCCCCCAAAACCCTCCTCCGATCCACTCCACACCCCCTCACTCCCCACTTCCCCTGCTCTCCCCTCCCATCTATTCTCCGCCACAATTCTTCACCCCTACTCCTCTCTTTCCCTCTTGCTCTACTCCCTCATCTATCCCCGGCCACAACTTCGCCCTCGGCGAAACATCATTGCCGACAGGCAACATCACTCACGCAGTGAACATCATTGCCGTCAGGCAACATAACTATCTCTACTCTCCCTGCTCTCCTCTCCCATCTATCCCCTGCCACAACTTCGCCATCGGCGAAACTTCACTGCGTAGCAACTTCACTCACGCAGTGAACTTCACTTTTGCAATAGCAAAAACTTCACTCACAACGTGAACTTCACCGAAAATCATTCATTCGTCATATTTCGCCCTCTTTCTGCGTACATTGCACTACGAGGTATCCATGAAACAATCTCTCTCCCAACGCACCCTTTCCATCGCCCACTACGTCATCGAGCACCGTGCCACCGTGCGCCAAGCCGCCCGCATTTTTGGACTTGGCAAATCCACCGTCCACGCCGACCTAACTCGCAGGCTGCCCAAACTGGACGCTGCCCTTTTTGCCGAGGTCAAACAACTTTTGTCCCTGCACCTCCAAGAACGCCACCTTGCCGGCGGCGAGGCCACCCGTCGCAAATACGCCGCCCTCCGCTCCCCCGACTAACCGCCCCTTTCCACCCTTCACTCTTCACCCTTCACTCTCCCTGCTCTCCCCCCTCCTGCACCTCCCATCTATTCTCCGCCATAACTTCGCCATCGGCGAAACTTCACTGCCGTCAGGCAACTTCACTTACAACGTGAACTTCACTGCCACCAGGCAACTTCACTCTCTCTACTCTTCTCTTTTCCGATCTCATTTTTCAAGCACTAGATTTTTGCTCATAAACCTCGGATTTTTGCAAAAAAGTGCCGTTTTTTTGCAAAATCACCCCCGAGATC
>JAFTOZ010000117.1 GCA_017463565.1 Clostridia bacterium
ACATCTCCACCGGTGGTGGCGCTAGCTTGGAACTGTTTGAGGGCAAGGTGCTTCCCGGCATTGCTTGCTTGAACGAAAAGGAATAACCGTTGAGCAGGGCAACCTGCATTCACAGAGAAAAGGAGATTATTATGGCAAGAAAACCGATTATCGCAGGAAACTGGAAAATGAATAACAATATCGCCGCTACCCGTCAGTTGGTCAGCGAGTTGATCCCCGTGGTGGCAGACGCCGTTTGTGACGTTGTGATCTGCACCCCCTATACCTCTCTTGCAGCAGCTGTTGAGGCTTGCAAGGGCACCAATATCCACGTGGGCGCAGAGAACGTGCACTGGGCAGAGAAAGGTGCTTTCACCGGCGAAATCAGCGCAGATATGCTGGTAGAGTTGGGCGTTGAGTACGTGATCATCGGCCACAGCGAGCGCCGCACCTACTTTGGCGAGACCGACCTCACCGTCAACAAGCGTATGAAGGCTGCTTTGGCAAAGGGTCTCAAGGTGATTCTGTGCGTTGGCGAAACGTTGGAAGAGCGTGAGGCAGGCATCACCGCCGAGGTTGTTCGCCGCCAAACCAAGATTGCTTTCGCAGGTATCGACAACGAAGAGTTGGACAACGTCGTCATCGCCTACGAGCCCGTGTGGGCTATCGGCACCGGCAAGACTGCTACCAGCCAAGATGCCAACGACACCATCGCAATCATTCGTGCTTGCATGGCAGAGTTGTATTGCCCCCGTTGCGCCGAGGAAAGAGTGCGTATCCAATACGGCGGCAGCATGAACGCCAAGAACGCATCTGAGTTGATGGCTATGCCCCAAATCGACGGCGGTCTGATTGGTGGCGCCAGCCTGAAAGCCGAGGACTTTGGCAAGGTAATTCATTTCTAATCTGCATTTCTATTCGCGGGGGGCTTGCGCAAGCGGCCCCCTACGTCCATTTTTAGCATTATGACCACGAAAAAGATTCACAGCATCATTATTATGGACGGCTTTGGCCTTGCTCCCAAGGGCGAGGGCAACGCCATCTGCTTGGCAGGCACTCCCTATATCGATAGCCTGCTTGCAAAATATCCCCACAGCACCCTGGGTGCCAGCGGTATGGACGTAGGTCTGCCCGACGGCCAAATGGGCAATAGCGAGGTAGGACACCTCAATATTGGCGCAGGCCGTATCATCTACCAGGACCTGACCCGTATCACCAAGAGTATCCAAGACGGCGACTTCTTCACCAACGAGGCTTTGGTTGCCGCTATGGAATATGCGCGCGACAAGGGCAAAAAGTTGCACCTCTACGGTCTCTTGTCGGACGGTGGCGTGCATAGCCACTTCGACCATCTCGTTGCTCTGTTGGAGATGGCAAAGCGTTTTTCCTTGAAAGAAGTCTACGTGCATTGCTTTATGGACGGCCGTGACGTATCTCCTACCTCCGGCTTGGGCTTTGTGGACACCTTGGAGCAAAAGCTCGCCGAAATCGGTTGTGGCAAGATTGCCACGGTTTGCGGCCGCTACTACGCTATGGACCGTGACTTTGCTTGGGACCGCAACGAAAAGGCATACCGTATGCTCACCCTGGGCGAGGGTCTGACCTTTCATTCTGCGCACGAGGCAATGGCAGACAGCTATGAGCGTGGCGTGACCGACGAATTCGTGCTTCCCTCCGTCATCTTGGAAGATGGCAAGCCTGTTGCAAAGATTGAGAAAGAAGACGCAATCATCTTCTTCAATTTCCGCCCCGACCGTGCTCGCCAAATCACGCGTGCTTTCATTCAACCCGATTTTGACGCGTTTGCACGTCCCGAATATCTGCACCCCTTCTACGTGTGTTTCAAGCAATACGACGAGAAGTTCACCGACGTAGAGGTGGCGTTCAAACCCCTTACGTACGAAAATACTTTTGGCGAATACGTCAGCAAGATGGGCTACCGTCAACTGCGTATTGCCGAAACGCAAAAATACGCCCACGTCACCTTCTTCTTCAACGGTGGCGTCGAGGCTCCCAATCCCAACGAGGATCGCGTTTTGATCCCCTCTCCCGACGTACCCACCTTTGACCTCAAGCCCGAAATGAGTGCTTACGAGGTTGCCGAAAAGGCTTGCGAACTGTTGCGCACAGGGGACTATGATCTGATGGTGCTCAACTTTGCTAATTGTGATATGGTCGGCCATACCGGTATCATTCCTGCTGCGAAATCCGCTGTGTGTGCGGTGGACGAAACGGTGCGTATGGTCGTAGAGACGGTGCGTTCTTTGGGCGGCTGCGTGTTGTTGACCGCAGACCACGGCAACGCAGAGCGTATGCTTGCCGACAACGGTTCTCCCTTCACGGCACATACCACCAACCGCGTGCCCCTGGTGCTCATCGACGATAGCTTGGTTGATGCCAAACTGCAAGAGGGTATTTTGGCGGATATCGTGCCCACTTTGTTCGACGTGATGGGCTTGGAGCAACCCAAGGAAATGAGTGGCAAGAGTTTGCTAGTTAGATAATCGATGGCGTTGCCATCAAAGCGAGGAATTATGAAAAAAGTTACTGTCATTTTGATATGCGTATTGGTGTTAGCTCTTGCCGCCTCCATGGTGGGTGTCAGCGTGTTTGCTTCTGCCGATGCAAGCACGGTCGAGAGCGAGCG
This sequence comes from Clostridia bacterium, assembly GCA_017463565.1. Lineage (GTDB taxonomy): Bacteria > Bacillota > Clostridia > Christensenellales > CAG-1252 > RUG14300. The sequence continues at coordinate 2,627 of JAFTOZ010000117.1, forward strand.
CACCTTGCGTGTGGCGCACGTGTCGGATATGCATATCCAAATCGAGGAATATTGCAACGACTATTCGTCCGCCTATCGCTCGGCAGCCGGTGGCACGAAAATGCTGGGGCAGAGTTACTCTGCGGCGAAGACTGCGCTGGATCGTATCGTTGCCATGGAAGACGCACCTCTCTACGTGTTTGTGACGGGTGACAACACTTCCAATGGTGAGTTGGCCAACTCGATTGCCGTAGCTAACCTTTTGAAAGAGACGACCGCCGCTATGCGTGCCCGTCCCGGCTACGAAGGATTCCAGATTTTCATCATTCCCGGCAACCACGATTTGTTCAACCAACACTCCGAGAGCTTTATGCCTGCCCCCGACGATCCTGCTTGGCTTGCTTGCACTACCGCCGAGGAAAAGATCGCGTACCTCGAGAATTTCTCGGGCAGAGGCACGCAGACCACCACCTATTTGCAGTTTATGACTCTGTATAGCGACTTTGGCTATTGCAACTGTCCCGACCGCAAGGTGGGTGTGCATATCGATGCGTGCGGTATGGCAGACGGCTGTTCGTTGGAGTTTTTCTACGAGAGCGAATATTGGTACGACGATACCACCGTTCGTACCGGAGACCGTCCCGTTGCGGTTTCTCCCATTCAAACGGTAGACGCTGATCTGGACCCCAGCGGTGCGTATACCTATGCCGAAGAATACGTAGGCAACGGTCTTGTTCCTACCGTACCCAGCGCATCTGCTATGGAGAAGTTTGAAAACTCATCTCTGGACTACGAAGTTTTAGCGGAGTACTACCGCCACGGTGCGTGCAGTTATATCGCACGTGTGGACGGTATGACCGTTGTGGCGTACGACGGCAACAACTATGACTACGAGGCGTTGGACGAGGAGGAAACCGAGTTGGATATGCTCACCTCGCTTGGTTGGCACGAAGCCACCGGTGGCCATATCAGCGACCGCCAACTGCAATGGAGTTTGACCAGCATTCAACCCGACGTGGCAGAGGGGGACTTGGTTGTCAGCCTTGCTCACGCCAACGTGTTGCCTCACTTCGACACCGAGGACGAGGTCATCAGTCTGTTTACCTACGACAACTGGGAAGACATGGTTGCCAATATGGCCAACAACGGCTTGCGCTATGCTTTCACCGGTCACCAACACACCTTTGATATCGAGAGCAAAGTTACCCAAGATGGCAATATCTTCTATGATTTTGAGGCTGGTTCTACCGCATCTTTTGGCTCGGGCTACCGTGTGTTGGACTTCACGACCACTTTCTACAAGGACGGCAATATTGCCGAGGATGTAGTCAGCAATATCGACACCCTGCGTTGGAATACCAAACTGGACGGTCAAGATGCCTTTGCATACGGCCAAGTGGTGGTTGCTCCCGACGGCACTCTGCAAAAGCAGACCACCTATCAGCGTGACCCGGACGGCAACCTCGAAGACGTTGCGGAATTTTTGGGCAGAGGCACCTATAACCTCATCAGCGATATGGTAGGCGGTTGGGTGAATGACGCTTTGTTCGACAGACTGCGCGGTATGGTCTCGGGTCTTGCCGATAGCGAAATGGCAGGGGATTTGTATCCTCTCATCTGCGATGCGATCGACCAGCTGGAGACGTTGGGTATGTATCCTATGCATATTGCTCCCGACGGTACCTTTACTATGGCAGAGCAGATCGACCCCGAGTACAACCTGTTGGACTACGCAAAAGATTTGGTAGGTTATTTGCTCAACTACGATTTCTCCTACGGCACGGTCGCAGGCGGTGTGCGCCTCAACGAGATTTTGTGGCGTGTCTACGGCGGTCACCTGTTGGGTTCCTCCGGTATGGAGGGTATTCCTCAGGCAGAGGCTTTGCTCGCCAAATTGGATAGCGGAGAATTCCTTGCTTTTGCGGTGGATTTGATTTACCGCAGCCTGGTGCCTCAGTTGGAGGCTTTGTTGAACGCTCCCATCTATTGGGGTGAGGGGGTAGAGTACGAAACGCTCGAAGGCACCGCTCCCACCGTTACTGCCGCCGATTGTGCAAACGGTCGCGGTCTTGACCTGTCGGAAAACGGCGCAGCTCTCATGGATTTCAGTATCAAGGTAGGTCCCCTTTCCTTGAATATTGGCTCGATTTTGCGCAACAATGCCGACCTCGGCAGTTTGTTGCGTGTTGTCAAGAGTGTTCCTGCCATCGTCTATAACCTGTTTGGCAACGGTGACGAAGAAGCACCCGCCATCGACCCCGACAATATGATGCTGAATATTGTAGAAAGCATTCTTTCTATGGATTTAGACGGCATTTTGGATATGGTGGTCGGCTATATCGAGAAAATCGACGAATACGGCTCTGTAGGACTTACCCTCAAAGGGGAACTTTTGGATAAGTACGTGACCGAAGCCTTCAACCGCAATCTGGGTAGCTACGGCACCTACGTGTTGCGTAGTATGATCTACGACGATAGCCCCGACGGCACCACTTGGACGGATGACGGCAGTTACTGTCCCATCACCAACACGGTTGACTTCAAGGTGTACGGTTTGCACGAGGGCAAGGTGGCCTACGCAACCCCCGACGGTCGCGATTGCGCCTACTATAGCGGCAAGAAGGTGGCGGTGACTCCCACCACCGAAAACGGTTTGTTGCCCGGCAAGATCACTTTGGCACCCGTCATCACAGACGGCGTGTTGGATACCACCGCAATCAAGCTCCGTTGGTTTACCCAATACGAGCGTGACGTGTTCGACACGACCGCACCCGTTGGCTACGTGTTGTTGGGCGAGGGGGAGAATGAAGAACGTATTGCCGTGACCGCCGAGAATATGTTGTTGGAATATCCCACCATTGACCTTGGCATCACCTATCTCAACCTTACCTATGCTTTCCGTCAGTACAACTGCTACGAGGTGATCCTCACCGACTTGGAGCCCAACACTACCTATTCGTACAAGTTGGGAGACGGCGACTCTGTTTGGACGCCTGCATATAGCTTTACCACGGGTAGCGAAAACGGTGGCTTTGAGGTGCTTGCTATCACCGATATCCAAGGCTCCGTCGTGGGCAACTACGCCGATAGCGCACCCAACGTTGACGCTGCGCTGAAGGACAGAGATCCTGCCTTCATCATCAGCTGTGGCGACAACGTAGACAAGGGTAGCAATATCAACCAATGGACCTGGTTGTTGGATTTGCAGAGCAACGCTTGGGCAAACCACGCTTTCGTGACCGCCGCAGGCAACCACGAGGATTCGGATTATAGCATTTCCACCATTGTGGCACTCCCCAACGGCGCAACCGTCCAAGAGAGCGGTTTCTACTATAGCTACAACCATCAAAACGTGCACTTCGTGGTGCTCAATACCAACGATCTCGGTGCCGATAGCGCACTTGCCGAGGAGCAATACGATTGGTTGGTAGAGGACTTGGATACCGCCAATGCAGACGAAGATATTCAATTCACCGTAGTGCTTTTGCACAAGGGTCCCTATACCGCAGGTAGCCACGCATTTGATAAGGACGTCATTGCGTTGCGTGCCCAACTGACCCCTCTGTTTGCAGAGGCAGGTGTAGACCTTGTGTTGCAAGGTCACGATCACACCTACAGCGTGAGTGAGTTTATCAACGCCGAAGGACAGGCCGTTGCGCCCACGCAGGATGCAGAGGGCCGTTTTGTGGCACCCGAGGGTGTGTTGTACGTCAACCTGGGCACTATGGGCGACAAGTTCTATAACTATATCTATTCGCCCGACGTACCTCTAATGGATCGAACCTATTCCCCCATTCATCATGCAATCGCCGACTACCGTACCGCAGACGGCAACTTGGAACTCACCGAAACCCCCGTACATACCTATTTGGCAGCAGAGGACGGTCAACTCAGCCTTTGCACCTACGCAGTGGTAGAGGGCGAGCGTTATTTGGTGGATAAACTCGTGTTGGTACAGGAGTCATCGCAAGAGGAGCGCGTGCCCATTCGTGTGTTGGGTCACGATTTCTCCGCATCCGACCTTACCTCTATCTCTCTCTACACTCTGTCCTCCGGAGCAGAGGGCGCAGATTGCACCTACTATTTGGCATACAATCTTGGCGAACTGTTGGCAAGCAAGCAGGATTCTCGTGAATTCGTCTATCAGCAAAGAGTCAAGCACGCCACCAAGTCCGTCTTTGTGGTAGTTGCCAAAGGGAACGACGTAGATGCGCTTACCACGGCAGAGCCCTTTATCGTTGCTTTGTCGGAGGATGGCAACGTCGAGCTTGCTCTATCCGATTTGCGCATTTCGCCCAAGGGAGGCTCTCTCTACGATGAAAACGGCAATCTGTCCGGCTGGGTGATTGCGCTCATCGTTGTGGTCATCGTTGTGGTAGCGGTTGCTATCACTTGCTTGTGTGTCTTCGTACCTCGCAAGAAGAAACAAGCCGCAGAGGCAGCAAACAAAGAAGATGAGCCGACAAGTGGCGAATCTGAGAACGAATAAAACAATAAGCCATCCGCAAGGGTGGCTTTTTGTTGCCCATATGAATATCGCGACGGCAAATAAAAAAGGCAAGATAAATCACTTGTCAAGCAACTGGAAACAATAAGAATATATAATAAAAGAAATCATATTTTGTTAAGACGCAAGAAAATATGCTCGCATTATCGCAACAAGAAAAAGTGTATTTACTAAAAACGGAGAATAAATTCCAATATAGACAAGGAAAAACACTTCACAATATGAACAATTATCACAAAAATTTCAAAACAAAAAGCACGACCGCTTAGCGTGTTATCCTTAACGGAGAACACGCTAAAGGTGGGCCTTTTTCCCAATAGGGTTATTCTGCCTTTGGCAGAGCAAACCAGAAACGGCTACCTTCGCCGGGTTTGCTATCTACACCGTAGCGGGCCTCGTGCGCCAACAACGCTGCCTGGACGATATGCAATCCCAAGCCCGTGCCGACCACGCTACGCTTGTGCGTGCTGGATCTCCAGTAACGTTGCCAAATGTGGCGGCATTGTTCTTCGTCTAAGCCTTCGCCCGTATCTCGGACGGAAAAGACGTATTCGCCGTCCAGTTCCTTGACGGATACGTAGATATGCTTATCCTCGCCCGTATAGTTAATAGCGTTACCGATCAAGTTGTAGATGGCGGTTTTCAGCTTTGCCGCGTCCGCCACAATGGGGCAGTCCTTTTGGATATCTTTTTCGATCACGTAGCCGTCACGCTCAACCGCCAAGCCAAAGGTCGCTAACGATTCTTCCACCAGCACGTCCAAGTGGCAGGGAGATTTTTCGATAGGCGTATTTTGCTCTCGGCTGAGTGCCAACAAATCACCCACCAAGCCCGAAAGACGGTCGGTCTCTTTGATAATAATATCCAAACCCTCCGTACGGCGCACGGGGTCTGCGCCCGTGAGGTCACGCATCATTTCTGCGTATCCTTTGATGATAGTCAGGGGCGTGCGCAAATCGTGCGATACGTTTGCCAGCAACTCACGGCGCAAGTCCTCTGTTTTCTTCATCTCTGCGGTAGCGTAGTTGAGCGCAGCCGCCAATTCCTTCACCTCGGTAAATCCCTTTTCCTCAAACACCACGCTATAATCGTCTTGGATCAATCGGTGCGCGGTCGAGGACAGATTGCGCAGGCTATGGCTGAACATGGTGGACATCAGCACCGACACGCAAACGGACAGAATTAAAATAATCACGGTGGCAATGATCATCTGTAACTTCAAAATATGCGAAGTCGACTGCATCAGCGCATTGGATTGAGAGATCACCACCAACGTATCACAGGTATCGTTGGTATAGAAGCCGTAGAGCAACAGTTTGTCTACCGAGTCCTCTTTGAATTCTCCTTCAACACTGGTCTTCAAAAACAGTTCCGCCAGACGTGGGCTGGGGGAGTGCATGGAGGAATATTCCACGCTTGCGCTATCGCCTGCTACGCGGTATACCGTGATATTGCAGGCGTTATCCTCGGCTATCGTATCGTAGCGGCTATGGTAATCTCCAACAGGGTAGCGCAGATACTGGCTCAGGCTACCAAACTCGGTGCGCTTGGTGGACTCCACGTAATTATCCAAATACACCACCTGTGTCAACCACAAAAAGGCGATGATAATCACCCCAAATGCGGCAAAAGCCACCCAATTCAAAAAGCGTATCCCACGAAAATCTATATGCAGTTTTTTCTTCTTTGCCATAGCTTCCTCTCTGCCTGTTTTTATCATTGTAGCACGAGTTCACACCCTTTTGCAAGGTCGCAAAACGCGCCCCAAGAGGAATCTGCACAAATTTACGGTATTTTTTGCAAAATCTTTACTTTGTAAAGTAAAATATGATATTCTTAAATTAGCTCGTACGCGAGCATAAGGAGGCCCGTATGAAAAAACTGGTATTCGTTTCCATACTTTTGGTAGCGGTGATGGCCGTTTCTTTGGTGGGTTGTATCACCACGGACGGTACGACCGTAACCCTGAATAGGGATCTTGATTTCAAATTGGAAGTTGGCGAGCAGGTTGATTTTGCCGACTATTTTATCATCACCGATGCCGACGGAAACCGTGTAGACGTCACGTCCGATATGCTGGATTTGTCGAAGATTGACCTGTCCACGCCCGGCACCTACGTGGTGACCCTCACGTTCGGGGACACGGTGTTGGAGGCTATCTTTATCGTTGAGGAAAAGATGCTGCCCGAGTGCACCGAGCACGTAGACGAGGACGGAGACGAACTCTGCGATAACTGCGGAGCCGCCGTACCCAATCCCGATCCTGAGTGCACCGAGCACGTAGACGAGGACAAGGACGAGTTGTGCGACAAGTGTGGCGCAGCCGTACCCAATCCAGATCCCACGCCCGACCTGGAGGCTTTGTTCGCCGAGGTAGCCGCCAAATACGACTCCTACGACAAGTGGAACTTCAAGGCGCACTATACGATTGCCGACAGTAGCGAAGTTTTCTCGGATATCTACTACCAATTCTTGGGTGACGATTTGGAGCTGTCCTATGACTACGACGGCGAAACATATACCGAGTATTTGGAGTTCGTGGCCGCAGACGACGCCTATTTCTATTATTTTGACAATGGCGATGGCACCTACCTCAAGATGGACGAGAACCACGAGTATTTCTACGACTATTTCAGCTACGTAGACTATTTGGAACTCTACGAACTGGGTGGCTTTGCCTTTGCCGTCAAGGGTGACGGTTACACCGCAGTCAAGCCCAACGAACTGGGCAACCTGGTACTTGGCGAGTACGACGGTAGCGTGTGGGATTCCTTCGATCTGTGGTTGAACGAGAACAATCAAATCAGCAAGATTGTTGCCAAGGCCACCGAAACTGTGGACGGACAATCGGCTAGCTACACCTACACCATCGAATTCAGCGGCTACGGCGAGGCAGACTTTGATATCGCAGGTTTGGTGCTGGATGGCGGCGAGACCCCCGAGCCCGACTGCACCGAGCACGTAGACGAGGACGAGAACGGTCTTTGCGATAACTGTGGCGCTGCCGTTTCTATCGTAGATCCCGATGCACCTACCGTAGATCTTTCCGAGGTATTTGTCCAATATGACCACTATGCAGATTGGAACTTCTTCGTGGATTTCGCTTGCTCGGTAGACGGCGAAGCGTATAGCCAAGCACTCTACGGCATGATGGGCATCGATAC
>JAFTOZ010000118.1 GCA_017463565.1 Clostridia bacterium
AGCTGGAGATCAAGCAAGCTATGCGCGAGGTGCGTGTTGCCCTGTTGGCGGCGGACGTGAACGTGAACGTCGTCAAGGAGTTTGTGGCGAAGGTAAGCGAGAAGGCAGTTGGCGAGGAGATTTTGAAGTCTTTGACCCCTGCACAACAAGTGGTGAAAATCGTGCACGAGGAACTGATCAATCTGATGGGTGCCTCGCACAGTAAGTTGCAAGTGGCCGACCGCCCCCCAACGGTGATACTGATGGTGGGTCTGCAGGGTAGCGGTAAGACTACCATGTGCGGTAAGCTGGGCGCACTATTGAAAAAGCAAAACAAAAAGCCATTGTTGGTGGCTTGTGATATCTACCGTCCTGCGGCTGTACTGCAACTGCAAAGAGTGGGCGAGAAGGCAGGTGTGCCTGTGTTTGAGAAGGGTCAGCAAGACCCCAGAAAGACGGTGCGTAGCGCACTGGAGTATGCGAAGGCAAACGGTCACGATACCATGATCGTGGACACGGCAGGCCGATTGCATATTGACGAGGCCTTGATGCAAGAGCTGGTGGATTTGAAGGAGATTTTGAATCCTACCGAAATCCTACTGGTGATAGATGCCATGTTGGGTCAGGACGCTGTGAACGTGAGCGCACAGTTTGACGGCCGTTTGGACTTGACGGGCGTGGTGCTGTCGAAGATGGACGGCGATACCCGTGGCGGTGCGGCTCTGTCGGTGCGACAGGTGACCGGAAAGCCGATCAAGTTTGTGTCTATGGGCGAGAAGATGACAGACCTGGAGCTGTTCTATCCCGACCGTATGGCAAGCAGAATCCTGGGCATGGGCGACGTGCTGACCTTGATTGAGAAGGCAGAGCAGACCTATAGCGAGGAAGAAGCGCGGCGCATGCAACAAAAGATGCGTAACGCTGACTTTACCTTGACAGACTACCTGGAGCAGTTTGACAAGTTAGGCTCGATGGGCGACTTGAGTCAGTTGATGGGCATGATGCCCGGCATGGGTGGCCGCGTGAAGGCATCTGACTTACAGGTGGACGAGAAAAAGATTGAGCGCATGCGTGCGATCATCTATAGCATGACGCCAGACGAGCGTGAGCACCCCGAGATTATTAAGGCAAGCCGTAAAAAGCGCATTGCGGCAGGCTCGGGCACAAGCATTCCGGAGATCAACCAGTTGTTGAAACAGTTTGAGACCACGAAGGACATGATGAAGAAAATGATGCGCAACGGTGGCAAACGCCCCCGATTCCCCTTCTAAGCATTGCAAAATGCAATTAACATACAAAAAATAATTTTAGAAAAAATAACATGGAGGTAAATTATGGTTAAAATCAGACTGACCCGTATGGGCGCAAAGAAAAATCCCTGCTATCGTATCGTTGCTATGGACAGCCGTAAGGCACGTGACGGCGAGTATATCGAGCAAATCGGTATCTATCAACCCAAGACCGAGCCCGCTACCGTGAAGATCGACGTAGATCTGGCTAAGAAGTGGTTGGCAAACGGCGCACAACCCACCGATACCGTGCGTGATTTGTTCCGTAAGGCTGAGATTCTGTAAGCTATGCAAGAACTGCTGGAGTACATCGTATCTTCTTTGATTGGAGAGGACAAGGAATTTGACGTGGTCGTGAATGAGAAGGAACGCGCCATTTACCTGCACATCAACAAAGAGGATATTGGTAAGGTGATTGGCAAGTCGGGCAAAATTGCGAAAGCAATCCGCACGATTGTGCGTGCCGCTGCCAGTAAAATTAACCACAAATACAACGTGGAAATTTTGGAAAGAGATTGAAAAACATCGTTGTAGGTAAAATTGTAAAACCCCAGGGCATCCGCGGTGAGGTGAAGGTTGTGCCTTTCGTAGATGCCCCTGAGGGATTTTGCCGATTGAAATCGGTGGCGATAGGCAGTAGTGTCTACCGCATTTTGCGTGCTCGCGTAGTGGGTAACGAGGTCTATCTGTCCCTGGACGGGGTAGTGGATAGAAACCAAGCGGAGCTACTGAGAGAGTGCGAGTTGACAGTTCCCAGATCTGTGGCAGACGTATTGAAGCACGGCGAATTTTTCGTGAGTGATCTGATTGGTCTTAGCGTGGTCAAGGAGAAAGAGGAACTGGGCAAGATTCGCGAAATATTGCAGTATGGCGCAGCGGACGTGCTGGTGATTGAGGGCAAGAAACACTATATGGCTCCTTATTTGAAGCGATTGGTGTTGAAGGTTGACCTTACCGAGGGCGTGATGCTGGTGGATGCCGGAGTATGGAGCGAGGTTAGCTGTGAAAATTAGCGTATTGACGGTATTTCCAGATATGTACGGTACCATGCATCAGAGCGTGGTGGGGCGTGCGCTTGAGTCGCACGCTTTTGGGTTGGATATCGTGAATATTCGTGATTATAGTACGGACAAGCACCATAGAACGGATGACTATCCGTTTGGTGGCGGTGCTGGCATGGTGATGACACCGCAACCCATTGTGGACGCGGTGCGTGCCGTTGACCCCGAGCACCGCTGCAGACGAATTTTTATGTCGCCAAGAGGGAAGGTGTTTGACCAAGCAAAGGCAAAGGAATTGGCAGAGGCAGGCGATCTGTTGATTTTGTGCGGTAGCTACGAGGGAGTGGACGAAAGAGCCATTACTCTGTGTATTGACGAGGAAATCAGCATTGGTGACTACGTGTTGACGAGCGGTGACTTGGCGGCAATGGTGGTGATCAACGCTCTGTGTCGGCACATTCCGGGTGTGTTGGGTAGCGCAGAGAGCGCAGAGGACGAAAGTTTTAGCGAGCCTTTGTTGGAATATCCGCAGTATACACGCCCACAAGAATTTGAGGGGTTGCGCGTGCCTGACGTACTGTTGAGCGGTAACCACGCACATATTGCGGCGTGGCGTAGAGAGCAACAGTTGGCTGTGACACGTGAAAGACGACCCGATTTACTGGAGAAGTTGGAGAAGAAGGAATGATTATTCAATGGTTTCCCGGGCATATGACGAAAGCCCTGCGGCAAATGGAGGCAAGTTTATCCAAGGTAGATAGCCTGATCTACGTGTTGGACGGACGTGCCCCTTTTTCGTGTATCAACAAACAGTTTGAGCCCTTGATTGCAAAGCGCAGCGTGCTGTACGTGATCAACAAAACCGATATGGTAGAGATGAAAGACGCGCTGGCTTGGAAAGCCTACTTTGAGGGGTTGGGTATGCGTACCGTTTTGACCGACTCTACTGCAGGAAAAGATGCGGGAAAGGTGCTGTCTGCACTCTATGATATTAACCGAGAAAAAATAGAAAGAAACCGTGCAAAAGGCGTGCAATACCTGGTGAAAGCCATGGTGATCGGTATGCCGAACACGGGGAAATCCACGCTTATCAATAGCTTGGCAAAGGACAAGAGAACGGTGACGGGAAACCGACCCGGCGTGACGAGAGGAGAGCAATGGATTCGCCTGGATAACGGTGTAGTATTGCTGGATACCCCCGGAACACTATGCCATAGCATAGAAGTGGAGCAGACCGCATTTAACCTGGCGTATATTGGCTGTATTCGTGATGCGATACTGGATACCGAGGGATTGGTGTTGAAGTTTATCGAGCAGATGAGCGAGAGTAAACCCGAGGTGTTGGTGAAGCGTTACGGTATTGATCTGGAGGGCAAGACTCCCTTGGAGATTTACGAGTCTATTGCCGTGTCCAGAGGTTTTATTTTGAAACGCAGAGAGATTGACTACGAGCGTACTGCCTCTGCCGTGTTGGACGACTTCCGCAAGGGGCGCATGGGAAAACTGATATTGGAGTTGCCGAAAAATGAGTAAGAAAGAAGCGCCGACCGTGGATATGTTGGCTTATGAGAAAAAGTGGCAAGAAAAGGGATATGCCCTTGTTGCAGGTATTGACGAGGCAGGTCGCGGACCCTTGGCAGGCCCCGTGTCTGCTGCCTGTGTGGTGATGCCCTTGGACGATTTGGTGCCCGGCGTGAACGACAGTAAGAAGTTGACTGCCGCTAAGCGTGAAAAGCTGTATCCGCTGATTATGGAAAAAGCGATTGCGTATAGCATCGTGACGGTGGACGCGCCTACCATTGACGAGATCAATATTTTGAACGCAACCAAACTGGCAATGCGCAGTTGTGTGGAGCAGTTGGCGGTGCAACCTGACGTGGTGTTGGTGGACGCGGTGAAGTTGGATTGCGGTTATCCTGTGGATCCGATTATTAAGGGTGACGCTCTTTCGTATAGCATTGCTTGCGCTTCGGTACTGGCAAAAGTGTACCGTGATCATATGATGGTTGAGGCGGCAAAAGAATATCCTGCGTACGGCTTTGAGCAACACAAAGGATACGGTACGGCAGCACATATTGCTGCTTTGCAGCAAAACGGACCTTGCCCCTTGCATAGACGCTCCTTTATCGGACATTTCGTAGACCTCGATGAATAATAGACGTGAGGGGGTTGCAGGCGAGCAGGCTGCCTGTGAATATTTGCAAAAGCAGGGAATGAAGATACTGGAGCGGAACTATAGTTGCCGCTCGGGAGAGATTGACGTTATTGCGCTGAGCGGTAAGACCCTGGTATTTGTGGAAGTGAAGGCTCGTCGCAACGCGGAGATGGGATATGCTCTGGAGGCGGTGACACCGCAAAAAATAGACCGTATCGTACGCACCGCGCAATTCTATATGTTGGGCAAGCGCTGTTACGAGCGAATGGACGTGCGCTTCGACGTCGTGTGTGTGGACACGACGAGCGGCAAGATTGAACATATACCCTCTGCCTTTACCGCTGCAGACGGCGGAAGGCGCAGACACTGGTAGAATGGTGAAAAAATTGTTTTTTCCTTGGAAAATAGGGTGAAAAACAGTTGCCTTTTGTGGGGGCGTATGGTATGATAGTGTGGACTTTGGGTGGTCCTCTGTGTTGTAAGACTTGAACACACGAACACTTTTGTAGTAAATGGAGGAAAGTCATGAATATTATCGATGTATTGGAACAAGAACAAATGAGAACTGATCTGCCTGAATTCGGCATTGGCGATACCCTGCGTATCACCCTGCGTTTCAAGGAGATTACCCGTAACACCGGTAACGTTGGTGGAAGTAAGAACCAACACGTTGCTAAAACTGTGAAAGAGGAAATCAAGACCCAAGTTTTTGAGGGTACTTTGATTGCTCGTAAGAACGGCGGCGTTCGTGAGACCATCACCGTTCGTAAGATCTCTGCCGGTGTGGGCGTTGAAAAGACCTTTATGTTGCACAGTCCTCAAATCCAAAAGATTGAGGTTGTTCGCAAGGGCTTCGTTCGCCGCGCTAAGTTGTATTATCTGCGTGAGCGTACCGGTAAGGCTGCTCGTGTACGTGCTGCGAAGATCAACTACAAGAAGTAGTTCCAAAGAACAAACAGAGACGGGAGGAGAAATCCTTCCGTTTTTGTTTGTCCAGGCGCATATACAAAACGTACGCGCGCAATATATACCGCGCACGATTAAAAATATAAAATATATATTATTGGCAAAACACTTGCATTGTGTGGGTGGTTGGTTTTACAATAAGGGAAGCATATTGTGAGGTACTCTATGAAAAAGAAACTGATTATGTTAGTACTGGTGCTGGCAATCGTTTGCGTAGTGGCCGTGGCTTGTGAGGCTCCTGCCGCTTCTATTGCACCCAATACCAATATCCTGTCTAACGGTAACCTCGAGCGTGGGGCAACCGATTGGACCTTGAATTCGACAGCGACTGCTAAGCCGTTGTTTTCTGCTATCGATAAGGACGAGGCGGATTATGACGATCGCTTTGGCGCAAGCTACGTGACCTTGAAGTCGGAAAGCAAGGGTGTGTATACCCAATATGCACAGACCGTTGCTCTTGACCGTGGCGCAACCTACTGTTTGTCGGCTGACGTGTACGTGACGACCACCATCACCGCAGGCGGTAACCGTGGCGCGTATATCGGGTTGAAGGGGTATACCTACGTGGCAAGCAACGTGACGAGCACCGAGAAGGAATGGACCACCGTGAAGGTTTATTTCGTGAACGATACCGAGGAAGAAGTGACCGTGGTATTCGGCTTGGGAACCGACTCCTCTTTGGTGACCGAAGGTACCGTACGCTTTGACAATATCAGCCTGGTGAAGATGAGCGAGGAAGACGCAAAGGCTCTGCTTGCCATCAACCTGCGTGACGGTAACAAAGTTGATTTTGACGCTAACTATAACAAGACCACCGAGGATACCATCTTTACCGTGTTGGTGAGCGTGTTGGGCGCAGGTCTTTTCGTGGCGGCTTACTTTGTACTGCGTGCATTGCGCAGCAAGAAGGAAGGAAAGCCCCTCTCGGAGAACAAGAAGAATTGGATGGCAACCCTGTATATGGTGATCGTGCTGGTGGTAGCATTTGCGGTGCGCCTGGCGTTGAGCATGACGACCTTTGGTTACGGCTCCAATTTGAACGCTTTGATGAACTATGCATCCAATATGGCAGAGAAGGGTCTGTGGGCCTCTTACTACGAGGCAAGCACCTATTATGCGCCCGGTGTTACCTATTTGCTGTATATCATCGGCGCTCTGTCCGTACCCTTGAAGTTGGTGGCAGGCACGCAAGGCATGGCAATCTTTGTGAAGATTCCGGCGATCCTTGCGGACCTGGCTCTGCTTGTGATCGTGTTTATGGGCGTGATGAAGCGCAAGGACGCGCTGAGTGCGCTGGTGGCAGGTCTGTTGCTTGCCGTTTGCCCCGTACTGTTTATTGCATCCAGTCTGTGGGGTGTGTACGTATCGGTGGGTGTGCTCTTCCTGGTGCTGACCTTTATGGCGCTGCGTGAGCGTAAGTTGATCCGCATGACCGTGTTCTATTTCCTGGCGGTGATGTTCAGCGAGGAGGCTCTGCTCCTGTTGCCCTTGTTGTTGGTGTTTGCGATTTTGACCTACGTGAAACGTCCCGAGACGAGAGTGGTGCTCCCCGTGGCGGCAACCCTTGCATTCGTGGTGGGTTATGCTGTGACCGTGCCTTTGGCAATCAACTTCTTTGTGGCGGGCCATCCTTTCATCGTACTGGAGCGTTATTGTACTCACTTTGCAATGAATAACCACTTTGCTCTGAACAGTTTCAATCTGTTTGCTATGTGCGGCGTGGGTGCGGATACCATGAATACCGCAGGTACCGTGATGAGCGCAATCCTGGCGGCAGCTGTGATCGTGGCAGGTATTCTGATCTATTTGAAGAACCGCAGTCGCAAGGATATTCTGTTGATTGGCGGTTGGACTATGATGGGTCTGTACGTGCTGTGCGCACGCATGGATTGGTACGTGGTACTGTTTGGCCTGGTACTGTTGTTTGTGTATGCAGCAAAGACTATGGAGAAGCGCGTGCTGTTGACGGTTGGCGGTCTGGGTGCCGTGGCAACTGTGAACGCTTGCTACGCCTTGTACGTTGGTGGCAACGTGAAGGGCGGTGTGGGCGCAGGTGCCGTGAGCATTGCATCGCACGATCCTGTGGCCATCGTGTTCTCGGTGGTTGCCGTGGTGTTGATGGGTCTGTTGACCTACTTGACGGTGGATATTTGCCTGCGTGGCCGCTCTATGCCCGTGCAGGCTTTCCGTGGCACCAATAAGGAAGTAAAAGAGGAAAAATAAGGAGAAGTTATGCTGGCGAAGGTTAAGAGTTATGCGCTGAATGGATTGCAGGGATATCCCGTCGAGATCGAGGTGGATATCAATGCCGGTGTGCCTGCCGTGGAGATGGTGGGCTTGCCTGACGCTGCCGTGAAGGAGGCAAAAGACCGCGTGAAAAGCGCGATCGCCAATAGCGGATTGCAGTTTCCAATCAAGCGCATTACCATTAACTTTGCTCCTGCGGATACCAAGAAGGAGGGCGCATTGCTGGACCTGCCGTTGAGTATGGCGATTTTGTGCGCCTCGGGTCAGGTGGAGCAGGCTGCGCTCAGCGAGTACGTATTGGTGGGTGAGTTGTCCCTGGACGGTCAACTGCGCCACGTGAACGGTGTGACTCCTTTGTTGATTTCGGGTATGCAGGCAGGTTTCCGCCGCTTTGTGATTCCTAAGGCAAACGAAATGGAGGCTTCTTTCATCAAGGGGATTGAGGTGTATGCCGCAGATAGCCTGCTGTCGGTGGTGAACCATATGTCCGGGGTGGAGCCTATTGCGCCCGTGGAACATAGAGAATATAATCCTGCGCACGGTAAGGCCCTGTACGGTTTTGATTTTGGGGACGTGCACGGTCAGTCGATGGCGAAAAGAGCGCTGGAGATTGCGGTTGCCGGCGGTCATAACGTGTTGATGATCGGTCCTCCCGGTGCAGGTAAGACCATGCTGGCGAAATGTGTGTTGTCCATTATGCCCGATATGACGTTTGAGGAGGCGGTTGAGGTGACGAAAATTCACTCGGTCGCAGGGCTGTTGGACGCAACCAAGGGAATCGTGGCGGTGCGACCCTTCCGCTCGCCCCACCATAGCGTGACCATCCCCGCCCTGGTGGGTGGTGACCGTAAGGCGAAACCCGGCGAGGTGAGTTTGGCGCACTTGGGCGTACTGTTTTTGGACGAGGTGCCGGAGTATAATCGGCGAGCCCTGGAGGCTCTGCGTCAACCCATGGAGGACGGTGTGGTGACCGTGTCGCGTATTGCGCAGTCGGTGGAGTATCCTGCTAACTTTATGTTGGTGGGCAGTATGAATCCCTGTCCCTGTGGCAACTACGGTAGCAAGGCAAATAACTGCTCTTGTACGTCGCAGGCAATCCGTAATTATATCCACAAGCTGTCCGGGCCTCTTTTGGACCGTATTGATATTCAGGTTGAGGTGGATAATATCAGTTATAGCGAGTTTTCAGGAGCAACCCCCGGCGAGCCCTCGGAAAAGGTGCGCGAGAGAGTCCTACGCGTGCGTGAGGTGCAGAGAAAACGCTATGCGGGTCTGCCCATGATGACCAATAGCGGTATGAGTAACCGCGAGATTAAGCAATATTGCGCGTTGGATAAGGAGAGCGAGGGATTGTTGGAGATTGCCTTCCATAAGTTGGGTCTTTCGGCAAGAGCAAGCTACCGAATTTTGCGCGTGGCACGAACGATCGCTGACTTGGAGGGTGCGGAGCAGATTACGGCGGCGCATTTGTCCGAGGCCATTCAATACCGTTCGTTGGATAGAAAATATTGGGGCTAATGAGCTATTCGAAGAAGGAACTGTGCTATATTTGGCTGTCGGTGGCGGGCGGTATCAGTCCTACCAAGCGTGAGAAGTTGTTTGCGCTGGTGGAGGACGTGTGCGACCTGTACGACGGTTTGGAGTCGCTCGAGGCGGACATCGTTGCGTCGGTAGGAAAGGAAACCTATCTGCGATTGCTGTCTGCCAAAGAGGAGGACGCCGCTTTGCGCGAGGTGGAGGCACTGGATCGCCTGGGCGCGGTGGCGCTGACGGAGGAGAGCGAGCATTGGTTGCCTATTCTGTCCGAGTTGGCACAGCCGCCGTTGGTGTTGTATGCGAAAGGGGACGTTCGTCTGCTTTCTACCCCTTGTATTGCGGTGGTGGGTACACGTGCGCCGACAAGGTACGGCCGTGACGTAACCGAAAGCTTTGTGGCCGACCTTGCGACGAACGGTTTTACCATCGTGAGCGGTCTTGCCCGTGGGGTGGATACCATTGCTCACCGCATGGCACTACAGTATGAAAAGCCGACCGTTGGGGTGATGCCCTGCGGTCTGGATAGAATTTATCCTGCCGAGAATAAGGAGCTGTATGAGGAGATTGGACGGCACGGCTTGTTGCTGACGGAGTATCCTTTGGGCACCGGGGTGCAACAGTTTACCTTCGTGGAGAGAAACCGCCTGATTGCAGCCCTTGCAAAAGGGGTGTTGGTAACCGAGGCAGGAGAAAAGAGCGGTTCGTCGATTACGGTGAACCACGCCCTCGAGCAAGGCAAGGACGTCTTTGCGGTGCCGGGGAATATTTACAGTAAAACGTCAATGGGTACCAATAAGCTGTTGAAGGATATGCAGGGTGCTCTGGTGACATCGGCTATGGATATATTGGAAAGTTATCACGTGGCGGTGGATCCGGGTCCTGTGTGTGAGCTGCAGTTGGATATCATTGAATCACAGATTATGGAGGCGCTGGAGGACGGCGACAAGCATATTGAGGAATTGCTTGCGCTGACGGGTATGACGGTGAGTCAAATCGGCGCGATCTTGACAAAGTTGGAGCTTATGGGCTTGATCCATAAGTTGAACGGCAATTATTATGGCGTATAGGGAGGCAGCATGAAACTCGTTATCGTAGAATCACCTAAGAAAGCCAAGACGATAGAGAAATATTTAGGATCGGACTTCCACGTGAAGGCCAGCGGTGGGCATATCTGTGATTTGCCTGCTCGCAATTTGGGAATTGACGTGACGGATAATTTCCGTCCGGAGTACGTGATCAACCCTGATAAGGAACGCACCATTGAGGTGTTGAAGCAAGAGGTTGGCAGAGCCAGCGAAGTGTATTTGGCAACCGACCCTGACCGTGAGGGTGAGGCCATCAGTTGGCACCTGGCGACGGCTTTGGGTTTGCCTTTGGAGAACACGCGCATTGAGTTCCACGAAATTAGTAAGAAAGCGGTGACGGCGGCTTTGGCTAGCCCTCGCGCTATTGATATGAAGTTGGTCAACGCGCAACAGGCGCGCCGTGTGCTAGACCGCTTGGTGGGCTATAAGATCAGTCCTATTTTGGGCAAGAAGATCAAGTCGGGTTTGTCGGCAGGTCGCGTGCAGAGTGCGGCGTTGCGTATGTTGGTGGACCGTGAGAGGGAAATCCGCGCGTTTGTGCCCCAAGAGTATTGGACGTTGCAGGCCTTTTTGGATAAGCAACCTGATAGCATTAAGGCGACCTTTGAGGAAATCAACGGGAAGAAACACCGAATCGAGTCCAAAGCGGAGCTCGACGAGATGTTGGCGAATATGCAGGGGAAGGACTTTGTGGTGGATAGCGTGAAGAAGGCCGTTCGCAAGAGTTATCCGCAACCGCCGTTTACCACTTCGACCTTGCAACAGGACGCTACCGTGAAGTTCAAAATGAGCGCGCCTGACGTGATGAAGGTGGCGCAACAGCTGTACGAAGGTCTTGAGCTGGAGGGCGAGGGCCACGTGGCTTTGGTGACTTATATCCGTACCGATAGCGTGCGTGTGTCGACCGATGCGGTGTTTGCCTGCCGCCGTTTTATCCAGGAGAATTTTGGCGATGAATATTTGCCGAAGGCGCCTAATCAGTATAAGACGAGCAACGCGGCGCAGGACGCGCACGAGGCTATCCGTCCGATTAGCTTGGAGCGTACGCCTGAGAGTATCCGCAAAAAGGTGCCGCAACGTACCTATGCGATCTATAAGTTGATCTACGACCGCTTTGTGGCTTCGCAGATGATGCCCGCGCAATATAATACGTTGGACGTGCGCGTGGGCGTACAGGCGACCCCTACGCAAAACTACGGTTTCCATACCAAGGGCCGTGCGTTGAAGTTTGCAGGTTTTACTGCCGTGTATAGCGACGCTAAGCCGAATGATGAGGAGAACGGTGACATCAGTTCGCCCCTGGAGGAGGGTGACGTGCTGAGTTTGCGTGAGTATAAGCACGAGCAAAAGTTCACCAAGCCCCCACAGCGCTATACGGAAAGTAGCTTGATTAAGGCGATGGAGGAAAACGGTATTGGCCGCCCTTCTACCTATGCAAGTATTATTAGCGTACTGACGAAGCGTGTGTATACCAATAAGGAAGGGCAGTATATGGCCGCGACCGAGTTGGGCGAGAGTGTGGTGGACGAGATCAACAAGCATTTCTCCGATATTATTGATTTGAAGTTTACTGCCCATATGGAGGTGCAGTTGGACGAGGTGGCCGACGGTAAGCGTGAGTGGCAACAGGTGATTGGGGAGTTCTATCCCGGATTTATGGAGCACGTATACGCTGCATATAAGGAAGGCTCTACTAAAAAGCCCGATGAACCCACCGACATCAAGTGCGATAAGTGCGGCGCGTATATGGTGATTAAGGAGGGCCGAAACGGTAAGTTCTTGGCTTGTCCTAATTATCCCGACTGTAAGAATACGCGCAGTATCGGTCAGCCTGTGGTGGGTACCTGTCCGAAGTGTGGCAAGAACATGTTGCAAAAAACTTCCAAAACAGGCAAGACCTTCTACGGTTGCGAGGGATTCCCGAGTTGTGACTTTGCTTCTTGGGATTTGCCGGCGCCTTATTTCTGCCCAGAGTGTGGGGCGACTATGCGCCAGATCAGCTACCGCGGTACGCTGAAATATAAGTGCACGAAGTGCAAGCACGTTGAGGTTAAGTCATGAAGGTGAGAGTGATTGGTGGCGGCTTGGCAGGTAGCGAGGCCGCGTATCAGCTACTGAAACAGGGCTTTGAGGTGGAACTGTTTGAGATGCGACCCGTGAAAATGACGGGCGCACACCGCACCGAGCATTTGGGTGAGTTGGTGTGCTCGAACAGTTTGAAAAGCAATTTGCTGGATTCTTCGAGCGGTCTGTTGAAGGCGGAGATGCGCATGCTGGACTGTATGTTGCTACGTGCGGCAGAAAAGGCGGCGGTGCCTGCAGGCGGTGCCTTGGCGGTGGACCGTGTGTTGTTTAGCCGGGAGATTGAGGCAGAGCTGGCGGCGTTTGGAGATAGGCTGCAGATTGTGCGCGAGGAGGTGCAGGAGATTGATTTCTCTGTCCCGAC
Source organism: Clostridia bacterium (assembly GCA_017463565.1). GTDB lineage: Bacteria > Bacillota > Clostridia > Christensenellales > CAG-1252 > RUG14300. The sequence goes on from JAFTOZ010000118.1 coordinate 12,705, forward strand.
GATCGTGGCAACGGGTCCGCTGACGAGTGACGCCTTGGCGAATAGCCTGGGGAAAATCTGCGGTAGTTACATGAGCTTTTGTGACGCGGTGGCGCCTATCGTGGCGGCGGATAGCATTGATTATTCGAAGGCGTTTTTTGCGGCGCGTTATGATAAGGGAACGGAAGATTACCTGAATTGTGGCATGAATAAGGAGGAATATTTGGCCTTTTACGATGCGCTGGTGACGGCGGATAGCGTGGAGGACAAGTTGGTGGACGCTACCTTCTATGAAAACTGTATGCCGATTGAGGTGATGGCGAAGCGTGGCGTGGACGCTATGCGATACGGTCCTTTGCGCCCTGTGGGAATCCGTGGGCCTGAGGGGCAAAAGTATTATGCGGTGTTGCAACTGCGAAAAGAGGAGACCGCAGGGGAAACGTATAACCTGGTGGGTTTCCAGACAAATTTGAAATTTGGGGAACAGAAACGTGTGTTTGGCATGATTCCGGGGTTAGAAAACGCGGAGTTTATGCGATACGGCGTGATGCACCGAAATACATATATCAATGCACCGAAACTGTTGGATTGTACGTTTATGCTGAAAGAGTATCCAAACGTGTATATTGCAGGACAGTTGTCGGGCGTTGAGGGATATATGGAGAGCACCATGAGTGGGTTGATGGCCGCACGTATGATGGCACGCCGACTCAAGGGGTTGGAGCCCGTGATGCCGGACGAGTATACCATGATTGGCGCACTGGCAAGATATATCAGTAATACGTCGGTGGAGCAATTGCAACCGATGAATAGCAATTTTGGGTTGTTGCCCGAGATTAGCGGAATACGTGATAAGAAAGCACGTAAAGCGGCCTATGCGGAAAGAGCGCTGGCTCATATGCAGGCCTATCTGGACGAATTAGGAGGAAGTTAATATGCAAGATTTTCATGCGACTACTATTTGTGCTGTGAAGAAGGACGGCGTGACTGTCGTTGCGGGCGATGGCCAAGTGACGATGGGCAATAGCGTGGTATTTAAGGGAAACGCTGTGAAAGTGAAGCGCATTTTCGGTGGCAAAGTGGTGATTGGCTTTGCCGGTACCGTGTCGGATGCGTTTACGATGAGTGAGCGTTTTGAGCGTATGCTGCAAAAGTTTTCGGGCAATTTGATGCGTGCGGCCGTGGCGCTGGCGGAGATGTGGCGCAACGATCAAGTGCGTAAGTTGGACGCGATGATGATTGCGGCTAATCACGAGACCTTGTTGATTATTTCGGGTACCGGTGAGATTATTGACCCCGATAGCGGTGTGTGTGCAATTGGCTCGGGCGGAAACTATGCTCTTGCGGCTGCACGTGCTTTGTACGATATTGAGGGATTGAGCGCAGAGGATATTGCTCGCAAGGCAATGAAGATTGCAGGCGAGTTGTGCGTGTATACCAACGGCAATTTGACGGTAGAGGAGGTATAGTATGGAATTTACACCCCAAGAAATTATCCAACAGTTGGATCGTTATATCATTGGTCAGCAAGAGGCAAAGCGTATGGTGGCAGTTGCTTTGAGAAACCGCTACCGCAGAAGCCGTTTGCGCGAGGAAGTGCGTGATGAGGTGACCCCCAAGAATATCATTATGAAGGGTCCCACCGGTGTGGGTAAGACCGAGATTGCACGCCGTTTGGCTAAGTTGGTGAAGGCTCCCTTTGTGAAGGTAGAGGCTACCAAGTTTACCGAGGTCGGTTACGTGGGCCGTGACGTGGAAAGCATGATCCGCGACCTGGTGGAAGCTGCAATTCGCCTGGTAAAAGAGGAGAAATTTGCTGAGGTGAAGCCCAAGGCTATGGATGAGGCGGTGCAACGTATTGCAACCGTGCTGCTGCCTATGAAGAAGCAGATTAGCGGTGATATGCCGGAGAGCCAAATCCGTGCGGAGTTGGAGCAGGATCTGCGCGAGGGTAAGTTGGACGAAGTGAAGGTCAAAATGACCTTTGTGGAGAAGGATAAACCCTTGAGTCTGAACGCGCAACAGGGCGGAGAAATCAATCTGGGCTCTATCTTTGGGCAGATTACCGGACAGAAAAAGCAAAAGACGAAAGAGACCTACGTGCGTGACGCTATCAAGATGATCATCGACGAGGTGAGCGAAAACTTGGTGGATATGGACAACGTGAACGCAGAGGCTATTCACCGTGCGGAGCAACAGGGCATTGTGTTTATCGATGAAATCGATAAGATTGCGCAAAGCGGCAATAACCATTCGGGTCCTGACGTGTCGCGCGAGGGTGTGCAACGCGATATTCTGCCTATCGTAGAGGGTTGTACCGTGAATACCAAATACGGCTCTATCCGCACCGATTATATCCTGTTTATAGCAGCAGGCGCATTCCACGTGAGTGACGTGAAGGATTTGATTCCGGAGTTGCAGGGCCGTTTCCCTGTGGTGGTGGATTTGCAGAGTCTGTCGCAGAGTGATTTCGTGCGTATTTTGACCGAGCCCAGCAACGCAATTACCCGTATGTATGCGGAGTTGTTGAAGGTGGACGGCGTGCATTTGTCCTTTACCGACGACGGTATTGCTCGGATTGCTGAGATCGCTGTGTTTGACAATGAAAACCACGAGGATATCGGCGCAAGACGTCTGCACGCGCTGATGGAAAAACTGTTGGAAGAAGTAAGCTTTTTGGCCTGCGGTGAGCCTATGGAAGTGTTGGTTGACCGTGCATACGTGGACGAACATCTGGATACCAAATCGTTGAGCCAAGATTTGCGCAAGTATATTATTTAGTGAGGAAACTATGATCGAAAAGCCCAAGGGAACAAAAGACGTATTGCCACAGGACAGTTATAAGTGGCACAAGATTGAGGAGGATATTCGCCGCCTAGCTCGTGTGTATCAGTTGCAGGAAATTCGTACGCCTTGCTTTGAGCATACCGAGTTGTTTTTGCGCGGTGTGGGTGATACGACGGATATCGTGAATAAGGAAATGTATACCTTTGACGATCGCGGTGGCCGTTCGATTACGCTGAAGCCGGAGGGCACAGCCTCGGTAGCACGCTGTTTTGTGGAGTACAATCTGCAACAAAACTGCTTGCCGATGCGTACCTATTACATTACCCCGGTATTCCGCTATGAAAGACCGCAAGCAGGCCGTTTGCGCGAGCACCACCAATTTGGCGTGGAAGTGTACGGCTCAGAAACTGCAGAGGCGGACGCAGAGGTGATCAGCATTGCAAGAGCCCTTTTCGACGGGTTGGGAATTCATCCTACCCTGTATATCAACAGCATTGGCTGTCCTACTTGTAGAGCTCGCTATCACGAGGCGTTGGTGGAATATTTCCGCGGGAACGAAGGAGATATGTGTGAGACCTGCAAGACTCGCTTGGGCACCAATCCCTTGCGCATTTTGGATTGTAAGAACGACCGTTGCGGCAAGATCGCCGCAGGCGCACCCTCTATTTTGGACTATCTGTGCGAGGACTGCCAAATCCACTTTGATAAGCTGAAGCACGCTCTTGAGGTGCGTGGCATTGCGTATACGGTGAATCCTACCATCGTGCGCGGTTTGGACTATTATACCCGTACCGTGTTTGAGTTTGTGTGCGAGAAAATCGGCGCAAAATCTACGGTGTGCGGTGGCGGTAGATATAACCATCTGATTGAAAGCATTGGCGGAAAACCTTGCCCTGCCGTTGGTTTTGGTATGGGTTTGGAGAGATTGCTGATGACGTTGGAGGCAGTAGGAGTTACGATTGAAAACCGCGAGTTGCCTACCGTGTATATTGCCTCGATGGGGCAGGAGGACGTGTGTGCTGCGCTGGTGCAATCTTTGCGTAACGCAGGTGTTGCTGCCCTTGGCGATATTATGCAACGTGGCTTGAAGGCGCAGATGAAGTATGCCGACAAAATTGGCGCTCGCTATACCATTGTGGTGGGTGAGAGCGAAGTGGCAGAGCAAAAAGTGCAGGTGAAGGATATGCGTGAGGGTAAGCAGTTTACCTTGGCGTTTGATGAGATCGTTGGCTTTATGCAAGAAAACGCATAAGCAAGAAAGGAGAAAAGATGAAAGTATATTTGGACCATGCGGCAACTACCTACGTAGATGAGGACGTTTTGCAGGCAATGATGCCCTATTTTGTGGACACCTTTGGCAATGCAAGCAGTCAGCATCAATATGGACAAGCCTCTTTGAATGCCGTGGACCGCGCTCGTGAGCAGGTGGCTGCGGCAATTTGTGCCCGCCCCTCGGAGATTTACTTTACCTCGGGTGGTACTGAGGCAGACAACTGGGCGATCAAGGGAATTGCACACGCTTATCAGCACAAAGGGAAACACCTGATTACCACGGTGGTGGAGCACCACGCTGTGTTGCACCCTATGGAGCAGTTGGAAAAGGAAGGGTTTGAGGTGACCTATCTTCCTGTCCACGCAGATGGCAGAGTTGACCTTGAGGCCTTGAAAAAGGCAATTCGTCCCGATACCATTTTGATTTCGGTGATGTTTGCTAACAACGAGATTGGCACCATTCAACCCATTGCGGAGATTGGTAAAATCGCAAAAGAACACAAAATTTTCTTCCATACGGACGCCGTGCAAGCCATGGGCGCCTGTCCTATTGACGTGAAGGAGTTGGGCATTGATCTATTGAGTATGTCGGCGCACAAGTTCTACGGTCCCAAGGGCGTGGGTGCGCTGTATATCCGCACGGGCGTGAAACCCCAAAAGTTGATCACAGGTGGCGCCCAGGAGCGCACGATGCGCGGTGGCACCCTTAACACCCCCGGTATCGTGGGTATGGGCGAGGCACTTAGTAAGGCGGTGCGTGATATGGAAAAGAATAACGAGCATATCCGCGCCCTTCGCGACTATTTTGTGGCGGAAGTGTTGAAGTGCATTCCCGACGTAGTGGTGAACGGCGGTATGGAGCATAGACTGCCGAATAACGCAAATATTAGTTTTAAGTTTATTGAGGGCGAGAGCATTTTGCTGAGCCTGGATATGGACGGTATTGCGGCAAGTTCGGGCTCTGCTTGCAGTTCGGGCTCTTTGGACCCCAGCCACGTATTGTTGGCAACCGGTCTGCCTGTGGAATATGCGCACGGCTCTATTCGCTTTACCTTTGGTAAATCCACTACGAAAGAGGCGGTGGACTATACCTTGGAGTGCTTGAAAAATACGATTGAAAAACTACGGGCTTGGTCACCCCTTTATGCTGACCATATAAGGAGATAAGTATGGCTTACAGTCAAGCATTGATTGAAAGATTCCGTAATCCCAAAAACGTGGGCGAGATTGCTGATGCAAACGGTATTGGCCGTGTTGGCAACGCTTCTTGCGGTGATATTATGGAGATCTATTTGAAGATTGAAAATAACATCGTGGTGGATGCAAAGTTCAAAACCTTTGGCTGTGCATCTGCGATCGCATCCTCGGACGTGGCTTGCGATCTCATTCGCGGTCGCACGGTGGAAGATGCGTTGAAGTTGACTAACGATGAGATCGTGAAGGAGTTGGACGGTCTGCCTGCGCAGAAAATCCACTGCTCTATTTTGGCATCAGAGGCTATTGCGCTGGCGGTAGAGTATTATCGCAACGGCGGCAAGATGCCTACTGAGGACAAAATGGTATAATTTGGAGAAATGTAACCCCTCTTTCTTGCCTGTTTGGTTGCATACTAACCATAGGAGGTGAGAGTATGAGAAAATTTGGGATAGGCTTGGTCGTGGGTATGGCTGTTGGCCTTTGCATAAGCGAGGGTGGCCGCTACGGAAAGCAGTTGCTTCAAAAGGTCAGAAGGATACTGGTAGGATAATGGACTGGATGAATTGTTTGAATGAGCAACAGCTGCAGGGCGTGAAACAAACGCAGGGTGCAGTTTTGGTGGTGGCGGGTGCCGGTAGCGGTAAGACCCGTGTGTTGACCTGCCGTATTGCTCATTTGATCGAGCAGGGGGTGAGCCCCTACCGTATATTGGCAATCACCTTTACCAACAAGGCAACGAAGGAGATGCAGGAGCGTTTGGAGACCCTGTGCAACGGCGCACGGGGGCTTTGGATTTCTACCTTCCACTCCTTCTGCGCAAGAATCCTGCGCTCTCATATTGACCGATTGGGGTATACCAAGGACTTTTCCATCTATGACGACGTGGAGTCGGGTAGGTTGGTGAAACGTATCGTCAAAAATAAGCAACTGGATGAAAAACTGTACGTTGATAAGGCTATCTGGCATATTTCCAACGCAAAGAATAAGGGTTTGGGTCCAGAGAAGTATATCGACAGTTGCGCGGACAAAAACCCCGATATCATCTGTGATATCTATGAAAAGTACGAGGAGGAAATGCAGCGGGCGAATGCGTTGGACTACGACGATTTGCTGTTGAAAACCATTATCCTGTTTGCTCAATTCCCAGAGGTGCTACGGATATATCAGGAGCGGTTTGAGTACATACACATTGACGAATATCAGGATACCAACCACATTCAGTATTTGTTGGTGAGAATGTTGGCATCCTACCACGGCAATATCTTTGCGGTGGGCGATGAGGACCAGAGCATTTACGGTTGGCGAGGTGCGGATATTAATAACATTTTGAGTTTCCGCAAGGATTTTCCCGATTGCACCGTGATTAAACTGGAACAGAATTACCGCTCGACGGGGAATATTTTGGAGGCGGCAAACGCACTGATTGCCAAAAACACCACGCGTTTTGGCAAGAAACTGTGGACGGCAGAGGGAAAGGGCGCACCCCTTGTGATTGAGGATAAGTCTACCGACGGAGAGGAAGCAGACTGGGTGGTGCGTGAGATTGCAAGCCTGCTACGCTCGGGAGAGTATCAGCCAAGAGATATTGCGATCCTGGTGCGGTTGAATGCCTTGACGGGTAAGTTTGAGGAAAGACTGACCAGTTATAACATACCGTATAAGGTATTTGGCGGTTTTAAATTCTTTGAAAGAAAGGAAATAAAGGACGTTTTGGCCTATTGTCGTCTGTTGGTGAATCCACGTGACAACGAGGCTCTTTTGCGCATTATTAACGTGCCAAAACGAGGCATTGGGGACGTGGTGGTGAGCCAGTTGGTTTCCTATGCATCGGCACGCAGTATGGCGTATAGCGAGGTACTGTTTTCGGGCTTAGAGCAGAGCGGTTTGCCTGCTACGACGATCAAGAAGTTGGCGGTATTTCGTGATTTGTATTTTGATATCTTTAACCGCGCGCAGACCCTGGGCGTGGGAGATATATTTAAGACGGTTGTCAACCAAGCAGGCTTTGGCCTGATGTACGCAGGCGAGGACGAGGAGTCCTATAATAAGCGGCTGAATATCGACCAATTGGTGCAGTTTGCGGAAGAATATGAGAGGGATAATCCTACCTCGACGTTGAGCGATTATTTGCAATCGGTGACCCTTTCGTCTGATGCGGACGAGATTTTGGAGGATAACTTTTTGTCGGTTGCGACCGTACACGCGGTGAAGGGTTTGGAATTCCCCGTGGTGTTTGTGGTTGGGCTGGAAGAAAACGTATTTCCCTCGGGTGTGTTTAGCAAGTCGGAGTTGGAGATGGAGGAGGAGCGCCGCGTGATGTACGTGGCGATGACACGCGCACAAAAGAGGTTGTATCTGTCCCATAGCGCAACGCGTTTCCGCTTTGGACGTGTGGAGAGCAACGCGGAGAGTCGGTTTTTGTGTGAGATCAAGGACGCTCTGGGGTATGAGAAGCCCCGTCCTGCGACCTTTAAGGGAAGATCCTCGTGGACACCGCAGAATATACCCGATCCCAATAAGAATCAGGTGTATACTGCCCAGTATAGCAATCAATCGGGCGTGAAAAAGGCGCCTGTTGAGGTGCGAGTAGGCACGAAAGTGCGGCATCCTAAGTTTGGAGAGGGCACGGTGATTATCGTGAACGGAGAAAATGCAACCGTAGCCTTTGAGGCGGTGGGCGTGAAACAGTTGAGTCTACGTTTTGCACCGCTTGAGATAGTATAGGGAGAGGGTATGACGATTGAGCGCATGGAAGAATTAGTGGCATTGCTGAACGAGTATGCCCATCAATATTACGATCTTGACAATCCTACCGTGTCGGATGCGGAGTTTGACGCCCTGTATGACGAACTGGTGGCGTTGGAGTCTTCGCTTGGGATCGTGTTGCCCGATAGCCCCACGAAGCGTGTGGGCGGTAAGGTGAACCGTGGATTTGAGACGGTGCGCCACCGTGAGCGTTTGTTTAGCTTGGATAAGTCGAAAACCAAGGAAGGCTTGACGAAGTTTATTGAGCGAGTGGGGGAGGAAAACGGAGAATGGGTTGACCTGACCCTTGAGTATAAGTATGACGGATTGACCTTGAACCTGACCTACACGGGGGGACGCTTGGTGCGTGCCGTGACCCGCGGTGACGGTGAGGAGGGTGAGGACGTGACCTTGCAGGCCTTGACTATCGGGGATATTCCTAAGCAAATTCCCTTCTTGGGCTCGGTGGACGTGCAGGGCGAGTGTATTATGCGCCTGTCGGCATTGGCGGCATATAACGCAAGCGCTAAAGTACCCCTGAAGAATGCAAGAAACGCTGCAGCAGGCGGTATCCGCAATATCAACGTGGAGGAGGCGGCTTCGCGTAAGCTGAGCTTTATGGCATATAACGTGGGTTACCACGAGGGAATCCGCTTTGCTACCCAAGAGGAAGTACACGAGTTTTTGGTGGAGATGGGATTTTGTTGCCGTGAGTATTTCCGTCTCATTCGGCAGGGCGACGATTGGGCGGCTTGGCTGGACGAGGTGGAGGCGGCAAGACCTACGCTTGATTATTTGATAGACGGCATGGTGCTGAAAGTCAACGATTTGGCACTCCGTGAGGAGTTGGGCTTTACTGCTAAATTCCCCAAATGGGCGATTGCGTATAAGTTTCACGCTGAAGAAGTGGTGAGTAAGGTGCTCCGTGTCGTGTGGCAGGTGAGCCGTACCGGTAAGTTGAATCCTTTGGCAGAGTTGGAGCCTGTGGATATTGGCGGTGCTACGGTGAGCCGTGCGACTCTATCAAATATCAGCGAAATTCGCAGAAAGGATATTCGGATTGGATCTAACGTATTTGTGAGAAGAAGTGGGGACGTGATTCCTGAAATCTTGGGGATTGCACGGCATAACGAGGATAGCGTGGTGCCGGAGGCTCCTAAATTCTGTCCTGCTTGCGGTGCGCCCGTGGAGGAGAAGGGTATCTTTTTGTACTGCTCGGACAAGGAGCATTGCGCACCCCGTGTGGTTGCGGAATTGGAGCATTTTGCCTCGAAGGATGCAATGGACATTGAGGGATTGAGCGAAAAGACCATCGAGCAGTTGTATAACGATTTGGGCATGCGCCGTACCGTTGACCTCTACCGTCTGCGTGTGGAAGAATTGCTGACCCTGGAGGGATTCAAGGAAAAGAAGGCGGCTAATTTGGTGGGCGCTATCGAGAGGAGTAAGAAGACAACGCTTGCACGCTTTATCACGGCGCTGGGTATCCCCAATATTGGTAAGAGGACTGCGGAGATGTTGGCGGAAACCTTTGGGTCGCTGGAGGCACTGGCTTGTGCGGATACGATGACGTTGCTTGCGTTGGACGACTTTGGCCAGGTGATGACAGACTCGGTTCTGGACTATTTTGCCGATCGTGAAAAACAGGAGAATATCCGTGCATTGTTGGATGTTGGCATTGAGTTTCGCGTGGATGAGACGGTGGAAGGGCCCTTTAGCGGTGAGACCGTGGTGTTGACCGGTTCGCTCGAGAAATACAAACGGTCGCAAGCGGCAGAATTGATTAAGGCAAAGGGCGGCAAGGTAGCAGACGGCATTTCTGCACGTGTGACCCTGGTGGTGGCAGGCGCTGACGCAGGCAGTAAGTTGGCGAAAGCACAAAAGCTGGGAATCCCCGTGATTGACGAGGCTGCTTTTTTGGAAAGACTGGGGGAATGAATTTAGACAAATTCAATCAACCTGTTGCCATTATGCGAAATTTGTGATATTCTAACTATAAGTTAGAACACGCGTGAGGTGAGTTATGCAAAGCATGACAGGATACGGCAAGGGACAATGCGCCATTGAGGGTCGCACGTTGGTGGTGGAGCTGAAATCGGTCAACAGTCGATTTTTGGAGCTGTCTATCAAAATGCCCCGTTGCTTTAATTTTGCGGAAGACTATATTCGCAAAACCTTGAAAGAGCGGTTGGCACGCGGTCACGTGGACGTGTACATCAATTACCTGGATCAATCTACGCAGGCGGTGGCGCGCGTTGTAGATGAGAAGACGGTGGCCGATTATCTGCGTGCGGCGGAGAAGTTGGCGGAGATGGGTGTGGAAAACGACTTGACGGCATCTAAACTGCTGACGATGAAGGACGTATTGGTGGAAAATGCGACCGAGGCGGACGAGGCGGTGTTGCGTGAGTTGTTGCAGACGGCACTCCCCGAGGCAATTGAGGCTCTGAAGCTGATGCGCGGCCGTGAGGGCGAGGAACTGAAAAGGGATATTTGCGCCCGACTTGATTTTATTGAGGAGAGGGTGGAAGAGATCGCCGCTTTTGCTCCCCAGGTGACGACCACCTACCGTGCTCGCCTTGAACAGAGAATGAGAGAACTTTTGGGCGAGAGTGCGGTGGACGAGTCGCGACTTTTGCAAGAGGTTGCTCTGTATGCGGATAAGGTGAATATCGACGAGGAGATCACAAGATTGCGCTCGCATATCAAATTCTTCCGCAGGTATATGGAGGGCAATAACGGCGGCCAATCGCCTAATCATTGGACACAAGAACTATTGCGCGAAACGAACACGATCGGCAGTAAGGCCAATAGCGCATACCTGACCGAACTTGTCGTCTCTATAAAAAACGAAATCGAAAAAATCCGCGAACAAGTGCAGAATTTGGAGTGACTATGGATAAGGGAAAGATTTTGGTATTATCGGGGCCTTCGGGCGTAGGCAAGGGTACGATCCATCACATTTTGTTGACGGAGTATGAGAATTACGACCTCTCGGTGTCGGTGACGACACGCGCTCCCAGAGTGGGTGAGCAGGAGGGCGTGAGCTATTACTACCGCACGAAAGAGGAGTTTGATGCCCTGGTGGCTGAGGGCGCGTTTGTGGAGCACGCAACTCGCTACGGTAACTATTATGGCACCTTGAAGAGCGAGCTCAAGAGAATTACCGATCTTTCGCACCACGTGATTCTGGATATTGAGTATACGGGCGCGCTCAACGTGAAAAAGTTTTTCCCTGAGGCCCTGCTGATATTTTTGCTGCCGCCGTCGATGCTTGACTTGAAAAAGCGCATTGAGGGGAGAGGAAGCGAAACGCCAGAAAGCTTGTTGACACGCTACGGCGCTGCGTGTGACGAGATCCGAGAGTATGCGCCTATGTTTGATTACGTGATCGTGAATAAGGATATTGCTACCTGTGCGAAACAGGTGGATGATATTGTGCGAGGCAAGATTCCTGCGCTTGAGGACGCTCGCACCTTGATTGAAACCATAACCGGAGGTAAATAGTATGTTGGCAGAACCTTCCATCGATAAGTTGTTGGAAAAAACCGAATGTCGTTATATGTTGGTGTGTGGCGTGGCTAAGCGCGCACGTCAACTGATGCAACAGTCCCCTGAACTGTTTGAGGACGAGAAGATTAAGCCCCTGTCTGTGGCGGCTAAGGAAGTGGCGGACGGTACCGTCATTATCAAGAGAGATTAATGAGAAAACGTGTATTGCTGGGGATTACCGGCGGTATTGCTGCGTATAAGGCGGCTACCATTGCATCCATGCTGACTAAGGTCGGGGTGGACGTAGTGGTGGTGATGACCGACGCGGCTACCCAATTTATCACCCCCTTGACAATGGAAACCCTGTCGAAAAACCGCGTGATTACCGATATGTTTTCGCGCGATTTTCCGTATGAGGTGGAGCATATTTCCCTGGCGAAAAGTGCCGATTTGGCCCTGATTGCCCCCGCAAGCGCCGACTTTATCAGTAAGATGGCACTGGGGATTGCGGATGATATGCTGTCGACGACCGTGATGGCCTGTAAGGCTACCAAGGTGATTTGCCCGGCAATGAATACCAATATGTACGAGGACACCGCTTGTACCCAAAACCGCGAAGCACTTCGTGCGCGTGGGGTGCAGTTTGTGGAGCCCGAGGACGGATTGCTGGCTTGTGGCGATATTGGCAAGGGCCGTATGGCCGCACCCGAGGTGATCGTGGAGCGCGTGCTGGAGTTGCTTGAGGTGAAGCCGGATTATGCCGGCAAGAAGGTGTTGATTACCGCAGGCGCAACCGTGGAAACCATTGACGGTGTGCGGTATCTGTCGAATTTCAGTTCGGGCAAGATGGGCGTTGCTTTGGCGGAGGCTGCGCATGAGCGCGGTGCGGAGGTGACCCTTGTTTGTGGCCGTGTGAGCGTGAAAGTGCCGAGCTATATCGAGCGCGTGGACGTGGTGTCAACCGAAGATATGTACGATGCGGTACTTGCGCGTAGCGCAGTGGCAGACGTGAGTATTATGGCTGCGGCGCCTGCTGATTACCGACCCAAGGAGCGCTCTGCGCATAAGATCAAGTCGGACGCGCTGATGCTGGAGCTGGTGAAAACGCCGGATATCGCCATGGAGGTTGGCCGCCGTAAGGGGCAGGCTAAGTTGGTGGTGTTTGCTGCGGAGACACAGAACCTGGTGGAGAACGCAAGAAAAAAACTCGCCAAAAAGAACGCCGATATGGTGGTGGCGAACGACGTGACCCGTGAGGGGGCCGGATTTGGTGTGGATACAAATATCGTGACACTCGTGCGTGCTGACGACCAGGAGGAGTTGCCCTTGATGAGTAAGCAGGCGTTGGCGAACGTGCTGCTGGATCGAATTTTGCTGCTGTGATTGCCGAAGTCATCGTTGACATATCCACGGCGGAGATCGATCGAATTTTTGATTACGCGGTGCCCGACAATTTGAAGGTCGTTGTCGGTGACCGCGTTTTTGTCACTTTTGGCCGTCAGCATACCGAGGGTATCGTGGTGGGGCTGAAAGATACGACCGATTGCCCACCCGAAAAGTTGCGCCCGATCGATGGGAAGGCGGATGAGTTTACTGCCGTGATCCCCGAGATGGTGGGGTTGATGGACTTTTTGGCGAAGAAGTTCTTCCTGCGAAAAGCAGACGCGCTACGCCTTTTTGTGCCTGCGCAGATGCGGGGCGGTAGGGTGCGTGAGTTGGATAGGTTGGCAGCGAGGATTGCTACCCATTTGCCGTATGAGGAAATGTTGGGGTCGCTTCGGGCGAATGCCGCTAATCAACGAGCCTTGCTTGCCTATTTGGCGGCGAATGAGTGGGAATGGTGCGCGGCACTTTCGGAGCAGTTTGGCGCGAGCGCTTTGAACGCGCTGAAGGAACGCGGATTTGTGGTTGTGGAGCCACGCAAGGTGGGGCGAAAACCATATGGAACTTTGCAGGGGAGCGCACCGAAGGTTAGGTTGACTGCCGAGCAGCAGGCGGCTGTAGAGGCAATCATGAGCCATGATGACGGATTCTTTTTGCTGCACGGTGTGACGGGTAGCGGTAAGACCGAGGTGTATATGCAGTGCATTGAGCGCGTGGTGGCGGACGGTCGCGGCGCGATTATGTTGGTGCCCGAGATTTCGCTGACACCCCAGACCATGCAACGATTCCGCGGTCGGTTTGGGGATAACGTTGCGCTATTGCACAGCGGTCTGTCGGCAGGAGAGCGGTACGACGAGTGGCTACGGATTCTGCGCGGAGAGGCGAGAATCGTGGTGGGCGCAAGGTCGGCTATCTTTGCGCCGATGCGTGAGATTGGCATTATCATCATCGATGAGGAGCACGATGGCTCTTATTCGAGTGAGTCGAATCCTCGTTATGAGACTGTGGATATTGCCGAGGAAAGAGCGAGATATAACCAGGCCGCGCTGATCTTGGGGTCGGCTACGCCCGATTTGAACTCCTACCGAAAGGCGCAGTTGGGCGAGTATCAACTGGTGCGGTTGACGAAGCGTGTGAATGAGCGCGTGATGCCCGAGATGCAGATCGTGGATATGTGCGACGAGTTGCGCCGTGGCAACAAGAGTATCCTGTCGGGCGCATTGGTGAAGGCGATTGAGGAGACACTGGCAAAAAAAGAGCAGGTGATGATCTTTCTCAACCGTAGGGGATATAGCTCCTTTATGATCTGTAGGCAGTGCGGTAAGGTGTTGAAATGCGCCGCTTGTGACGTGAGTTTGACGTGGCACAGAGAGGAGAAGTTGTTGAAATGCCACTACTGCCGAAATCAGTATGCCGTGCCGACGCATTGTCCCCACTGCGGGTCGGAGAGTATTCGGTACGGTAGAGACGGCACTGAAAAAGTGGTGGCGGATTTGCAGAAGATCTTTCCTACGGCAAGACTGTTGCGCATGGATAACGATACCACCAGGGGTAAGACGGGTCATTTGAGCATACTGACTGCATTTGCCTCGGGTGAGGCGGATATCTTGGTGGGTACGCAGATGATTGCCAAAGGACACGACTTTGCGCACGTGACCTTGGTGGGAATCTTGGACGCGGATATGAGCCTGTATATCGGGGATTACCATTCGGTGGAGCGAACCTTCCAGTTGGTGA
>JAFTOZ010000021.1 GCA_017463565.1 Clostridia bacterium
AGAATCTTACATTTAGTTACGCTCCAAACCCTGTTTCCGAGGGCACATTAATACATGCAAGTTATGATCAACTTCTGTGGAAGGCAAAACTCGACAACAACGGAATGGAATACACCGTACGCATCAAGGCTGTTACAAAAGGCGGTCATTATACTCTTCAAGAAAACAAAATTCAAATTAAAGGCGCCGATGAGGTATGTTTCTATGTGACAGCCGATACAGATTACAAAATCAACTTCGACCCCGACTTCAGCGACCCAAAAACATACGTTGGTGTAGACCCCGAAAAGACAACAAAGGCTTGGATGCAGAATGCTGTTGCAAAGGGCTATGACGCTCTGTTTGCCGAGCACTACGCCGATTACTCGTCACTCTTTGGTCGCGTAAGCCTCGACCTTAATCCCAACGCACCCACTACCCTCGAGTATCCCGGTGTTGCATCACTGCCCACCCCTGCACGTCTCAAGAGCTACCGTACCGGAAAGCCCGACTTTGGATTAGAGGAGCTTTATTTCCAGTTCGGTCGCTACCTGCTTATCGCAAGTTCACGCCCCGGAAACCTCCCCGCCAACCTTCAGGGAATGTGGCATAACAACGTCGATGGTCCCTGGCGTGTCGATTATCACAACAACATCAATCTGCAGATGAACTATTGGCCCGCCTGCGCCACCAACCTCGACGAGTGCGTCCTTCCCCTTGTCGATTTTATCCGCACCCTTATGAAGCCCGGTGCAGTAACCGCTAAATCTTATTTTGGTGCACGCGGATGGACAGCCAGCATCTCGGGTAATATCTTCGGATTCACCGCACCCCTCATCAGCCAGGATATGTCGTGGAACTTCAACCCAATGGCAGGTCCCTGGTTGGCAACACACGTATGGGACTACTACGACTACACACGCGACAAGAAATTCCTTAAAGAGGTTGGTTACGACATTATAAAGAGCAGCGCCATCTTTGCTATGGACTACCTGTGGAAGAAAGAGGACGGTACATACACCGCTGCCCCCTCGACCTCGCCCGAGCACGGCCCCATAGACCAAGGTGCAACCTTCGTACACGGCGTTGTACGCGAGATTATGCACAATGCCATCGACGCAAGCAAGGCGCTTGGCGTAGACGGCAAGCTGCGCAAAGAGTGGCAACAGGTACTCGACAAGCTCGCCCCCTACCGGATTGGTCGCTACGGACAGCTTATGGAGTGGAGCAAGGACATCGACGACCCCAAGGACCAGCATCGTCACGTGAACCATCTTTTTGGTCTGCACCCCGGACACACCATCTCACCCGTAACCACCCCCACCCTTGCCGAGGCATCCAAGGTAGTGCTTGAGCATCGTGGCGACGGCGCAACAGGTTGGAGTATGGGTTGGAAACTGAATCAGTGGGCACGTCTGCACGATGGCAACCACGCCTACACCCTCTTCGGCAACCTGCTGAAGAACGGTACCCTCGATAACCTATGGGATACACACGCTCCCTTCCAGATTGACGGAAACTTTGGTGGTACTGCCGGTAT
>JAFTOZ010000022.1 GCA_017463565.1 Clostridia bacterium
AATTTCCTCAAGATTATCTTCTCCGCGCATTATCCATTTTGCATTGTGGCAACCTCTAAACCAAGTCAATTGCCGTTTTGCATAGTTTCTGGAACGTTTCTTAATCAGCTCTATAGCTTCTTCAATAGTATATTTACCTGCAAAATATGCCGCTAATTCCTTATAGGCGATGGCTTGGAAACTCTGCGCATCCGCAGGTACGCCAGCGTCCAGCAGTCCCTTTACTTCCGCTAAAAGTCCCTCTTTGATCATCACGTCGACTCGCTCGTTGATTCGCTCGTATAGCTTTGCACGGTCGTCGTGAAGTACAAACAATAGGTGTGGATAGAGCGGCTCTTTATCGACGTCTTCCCTGTTGTGGCTCTCCCCTGCCGCAACCAATTCCAATGCCCTGGTAACTCGCTTGACGTCGTTCACAGATAGCTTTGCAGCCATCTCCGGGGCTAGCGCAAGGAGTTTTTCATACATATATTCTCGGCCGTAGATGCGGAATTCCTCTTCGATTTCCGCACGGATACTGGGGTCATACTCCTTAAACGTCATAGGATACAGCACGGCATTGATATATAGACCCGTCCCACCCACGAGGATAGGCACCTTGCCACGCGCATAGATTTCCTCAATCACTGCACGTGCATCGCGCTGGAATTCTGCTACGCTATACGCACTCTCCGGGGGTACAAAGTCCACCAAATGGTGCGGAATGCCCTCCATTTCCTCGGGGCGCACTTTTGCGGTGCCAATATCCATACCTCGGTAGATTTGCATACTGTCCGTGCAAACAATCTCTCCGTCCAACGCTTTTGCTACACGCACGCTCAACGCAGTTTTACCGCAGGCCGTAGGGCCTGTTATGACAATGATCGGTTTTCTCATACTTTGCGTTTGAACATTTTCTCCAACTCATACGCGGTCAAGCGCACGTAGGCAGGTCGGCCGTGGGGACATTGCGCAGGAATTCCGTGCGCAAACAAAGATTTAATCAGCAACTCAAGAGCCTCTCTGCTCATATGCGTATTGCCCTTGATGGCGCTTCTGCAGGCGGTATACGCTAGTTTATCCTTGAGGACGTCGATACTCTCCCCCTTAAAGTCATCTGCAAGCAGTCCTTGCACAAACACTTTGAAGTTTAGGTTGTCCGCTAATATCGCAGGTACTGCCGACAGGCTATAACACCCTTCTGCGGTTGCTTGGATATGCACACCAATAGAAGATAGTGCCTCAATTCGCTCGTCCAAACGCTCGCTTTCGGCATAATCCAGGCTAAATTCGTAGGGAACAAGCAGGGGTTGCAGGGCAATTTCACCCGTTGCGTAGGTTGCAACCAACTTGTCGTACAATACTCTTTCCGCAGCGGCGTGTTGGTCGATCAAAAGCATTGCACCGTCCATCTCTGCTACGATATAGGTGGATAGCACCTGCCCTATAATCCGGAGCCTAGATTCAACGGCTTTGGTCTTGCTCTCAACGATTGTCATCTGCTCTGCCACCTTATCCTCTTGCTCGGCAAGCAAAGCATCAATATCGAATTGTAAGACAGGTTGTGCGGGTTTCTTGGGTGCGACTTGTTGATAGTTTGCGGCAAAGGTATTCTCTTCTCGAACAATAGACTCACCAAAGTGCTCAATTTGTCGCTCGATAGGCCTTTCTTCTTGCAAGTCGGGTTTGACCTCGACCTCGATGGAAGAGGTGTCTGCAGCCACGCTAACAGAGTCAAATTGCAATGATTTTTCCGCAAGGGATGCGTCGATAGCACGTGTGATAGCTCGATAAATAAATCCAATCACCTTACTGGGGTACTGAAAGCGCACGTCTGCCTTTGTTGGGTGCACGTTGACGTCCACCTCCTCTACTGGCAGAGTCACCTGCAATACCGCAACGGGGAAAGATCTCTTCATCAAATGGTCGCGATAAGCGTTATTGATAGCGGCAGAAATGGCGGTATTCGAAATAATACGGCCGTTAATCACCACGATCTGACCGCTTTTTGTGCCACGGCTATATAGAGTGTCGCTAACAAATCCTACTACCTCATAACCGTATTCTTTGACAGAAACAGGCAGCAGATGGGCGGTCGTCTCTCCGTCAAACACAGTATTCACGACATCCTCTAGCCCAGCACCGTGCGATTGATATACCTTTTTGCCGTCTGCAATATATGTAATGGCAACACTTGGATTCGCAATCATCAAATCTGCTACCAGACCCGTGATATCGCGTTGCTCGGTTTTAACACTCCGCATAAACTTCAAGCGGGCAGGCGTATGGTAGAACAAATGAAAAACTTCTACCAAGGTGCCTCGATTGCCACCGGCAGGCTCAATGGATTGCACGACTCCCCCATCTAACTCAATGCAGTAGGCAGATTCTCCCTCTACGCACGAGGTCAGGCGCACACGGCTGACTGCGGCTATAGAGGCCATAGCCTCACCGCGGAAGCCCAGGGTGGAAATGCAGAACAAATCCTTTTGTTCGCTGATCTTACTGGTAGCGTGCGGCAGAAAAACCTTTTGGAGTTCATCCTTGGCAATACCAGATCCGTCGTCGCTGACGGCAATGCGTTCCAAACCGCCACCGCTCACCTCAACGGTAACGTGTTTTGCCCCTGCATCAATGGCATTCTCCACCAACTCCTTGACGACCGACGCAGGTTTTTCAATCACCTCGCCGGCGGAAATTTGGTTATAAATAGATGGGTCTAAGAGATGGATTTTACTCATGCTTTGCTCTCTCAATCAGATCTGCCAATACAAGCATAGCCTGCACAGGCGTCATGCGCTCTACGTTCGTTTCGCGCAGAATATTCATGATTTCTTTGGTGCTGTCATCAGGTTGGTCAAACAGGGACATTTGTGCGTAGTTAGATCCGCCAATTGTATCCTCAACAATAGAATCGGTATCGGTAAATTGACGCTTCTCAAGCTTTGTAGCAATATCCTTTGCGCGTGCGCAAACGTCCGCAGGCACGCCAGCCAATGCCGCAACCTCGATACCAAAGCTTTTGTTGGTACCGCCACGGGCAATACGGTGTAAAAATACAACCTTATCCCCCACTTCGTTGACCAAAATACGGTAATTCTTCACGCCGGGCAGTTTGCCCTCCAACTCCGTCAATTCATGATAGTGAGTAGCAAACAG
>JAFTOZ010000004.1 GCA_017463565.1 Clostridia bacterium
CGAGACTCGCAGAGAAAAGTGTGAGGAACTGATTACGGCCATGGTAAACAAGCCATTGTAGGCGTAGGGCTTTGAAATGGCGTATCGAAATATGCTACAATAGGAATAATCGAACCAAGAAAAGAGGGTGGAAGATGAAATTGGTAATGATTATAGGTGCCGGTGCGGTTGGCAAAATGACCGTGGGGCAG
Source organism: Clostridia bacterium (assembly GCA_017463565.1). Lineage (GTDB taxonomy): Bacteria > Bacillota > Clostridia > Christensenellales > CAG-1252 > RUG14300. Next base: position 192 of record JAFTOZ010000004.1, read on the forward strand.
GAACTTGCGAAAATCACAAATCTGCGGTTGTTTCACAACCATATGATGATCGAGCCGGTGCTCGAGATTTTTGGCAGGTTCAAAGGCGATACCATTCTGAAACTGCGTGAGGTGATTTTTGAGGATTTTATCGCCGACGCGCAAGAGGGCATGATCCACACCTTTATGTGGGCGTTTGATATGCAGTCGGATTGGGAGTACGTAGAAAACCTTGCGAAAAAGTTTGACGAGGTGTATTGCGTGGAGTTGATTGCCTCGCAGGAGGTGCGCCTTGGGCGAAACAAATCGGAAAACAGACTGGCAAACAAAGCCTCCAAGCGAGACGTAGAGGCCTCCAACGGCCGCCTTTTGAACGAGGACAGATATCGGTTGGTGAGCAACGAGGGGGAAGTCCCCTTTGCGAACTACTTGCGAATCAACAACGAGAATATATCTGCAGAAGAAGCGGCAAAGCTCATCAAGGAGAGATTTGGTCTGTAGGGGCACAAAAGTGGGCCCCTTGGGGTAGTGGGGAATGATTCGCGCGTTTTTGTTAGACAAATACGGCATATCCGCATTGGATATCAGGCAGATGACTACGGGTGCCGGCGGCACTACGTATCGGGTTTGCACGAGCGAGAAATCCTACGTGCTGAAGCTCGCCAAGGAGGACGCGATGAATCACCCAAGACTAGAGCCTACCGTATGTGCGGTGTTGAGAAGCAATGGAATCAACACCCTCTGCTTTGTGCCAAGCAAGGACGGCGAATATAGCACGCTACTGGATGGATATATTGCCAACCTGTATGAATACGTAGAAGGAGATACGGTCGCGCACAATTCCCTGTCGGCGGAAAAAGTCGACGAGTGTGCTGCGCTCCTTGCCAAAATCAACGTAGCGTTGCAGAATATGGATTTGCCGATGGGTCTGTCGCAGGGCTTCTTTGATTTTATGACCCCCGACCGCGCCCTGCAATCTTATTTGCAGTCTTTGGAAAAAGCAAGGGAAATCAAGGACGCGGAAATTATCCGCAGCATAGAAAACAGAATCGAATTGTTGCCGTACATACACGGGTGGCAGTTTGATTGCGCCAAACTCACCTTTTGCAATTCTCACGGCGACTATACCAACAACCAACTGATTTTGCAGGGGGAGTGTGTTCATATCATCGACTTTACCTGTTGTTGCCGGCAACCCGTTGTGTGGGAACTGACGAGGTTTTTCTTTCACGCAGACAAAACCGCAAAGGACGGCGCATTTGACGAAAAGCGGTATAGGGAGTATCTGCGCAACTACACCAGTATAGTACGGTTAACCGACTACGATTTAGATAACGCATATAAACTCTACTTCTATCAAATATTGGTGTGCGACTACTATAGCCAATATCTGGCAGAAAAGGATGATATCAAGAAAAAAGACTATCTCACCCAAGCCAATTTTGCATCAAAAATTCTCAATGCCAACAGCGAGTTGATTAAAAATGCACAGAAAGGCTAATTGGGATTGCAAGGATAGCGAATTTTGGTATAATGAGAGTATAAAAAGGAGCAAACAATGGACGTATTTGTGATAGCAGAACAAGATCCACACCAGATTGTCAAAAAGATGGCAGAGGTGGGCATTCATTCGGTGTACGAGTCCAGCGTGAAGGCAAGCGGCGTCACCTGGTTTGAGGAAGAAGGGATATATATTCGCCTTTCCAAGTTGGTGGTGGCTCTGGTGGACGAGGAACTGTTGGCGGACGAGTGCGACGCCTATGCGCTCAATTACGCCAAAAATTGCCGCTTATCCGTCTATGCGCTCATGCAAGGGGCTACGGACGAGGTGGAGGCGGCATTTTCCTCACGCTATCCCGAGTGTGAGGTTTTCTCCGACCCCAACAAACTGCTCAGCGCTATCATGGAATTCCAAATCACCCACCGCACCGGCTCGGGTCTTTCTGTCAAGGCAGATATGTATTTCCGTGCCGCCCTCTACGACGAGGCGCTGTCTGTGTGCAAGGAATATTTAGAGTACGCCACCGAGGAATTGCAACATTTGTCGGGATTGCCTGCCGTACAAATCAAAAAGGACGTTTGCACGATCCTCGAGATGGTAGCCTGTATTTACTTCATCCGCCGAGATTACGAAAAGGTAGAAACGGCGCTCCGCAAGCAAATTGCCGTGGTAGAGGATGAAAGGGTGATATGGGGTACGGACCACCTGTTGTATGCACGCCATCTGTTGCTCACTTTCTACACCGCCTACTATCCGGACCGCGCCAAAGAAGAGGAACTGCGAGGACTGGTAGAGGGCAAGCAATGCTTTGGGTTCGACGAACAAGAGGCCCAACGGCAAACGGACAAAATGTTGCAGCGTGTCCTGCTCTATTTTGAGCGTTGCACCCGCCTGTTGCACCGCTACGAAGAGGAGCAATCGGACAAGCGCGAAATCCCCACCGACAATATCCACAAACTGATTGCCGAGCATATCGAAACGAGCATTTTACTCTTCAACGAGCTTGCCAAGCAGGGTGTACCCCTTGGTTTTGGCGAGTGTCTGTCCACCGGCTACGAGCGGTTGATGGAATATTGCCGTATCATCGGCGAGCGCAAGCTGGCGGTGCGCTGTCTGGACGCTATCGCCGCCAACGTCAAGGTGGGGCATATGATGCAGGCCAAAGAGAATGAGGAAGCGATGCTCAACCTCAAATGCATCAAGGCATATCTTGGCCAGACCCAACCCGATTCGGGCAACTACGACGCCTTTATCTCCCACCGCGCCGCCGACACCGAAATGGCAATGACGGTCTATACCCTGTTGCGAGCAAAAGGCAAGGAAACCTTCCTGGACCGTGTGAGCCTACCCGTTTTGGGGGATTCGGAATATCGCAATTCCATTTTGGAGGCCATCGACAATAGCGCACACCTGATATTGGTCTCCTCGGGCGTGGACTTTTTCGACTCCAAGTGGGTCAAAGAGGAATGCAATATGTTCTGCGACGAAAAGAGAGAGGGGCGCAAGAGCGGAAACCTGGTGATGGTATTCCCACGCTCCGTCTGCAACGAGATTTTTGCCGCCAACAAGCGAAACCTGCCTATACAACTGCGCTCTTTCGAAATCATAGCCCTCGAGGATATCGAAAAGTACCTGTTGCAGTATATCGTCTAGGCGCAAGAGCGGATACGAAAGCAGTCTTCGGACTGCTTTTTTGTTTACACAGAGCGCAAAACTCGTGCAAAAGCCAAGTTGTATGCAAACAGAATGCCACGCAAGGTAGGCGTTTGGCTCTTGCTCCTTTGCCCAAAGCAGACCTTTGCAACAGGAAAACCCCTTGCGCTCGCCCCTCTTGCAGGGGCAGAAAGGGGAGGGGATTGCCCCAATAGGGGCAATGATCTTCTGTAAAAAATCGAGAAAAGAGGGGGTTTTGCGGAAATAGGGTATTGACTATTTGGGCGGAATAGGTATAATTAAAATATACCTAAATGCAACAAAGGTTGCGGAAAACTATGTCGAGGAGAACTTCATGAAACCCAAACCCTTTCTCAAACTGCAAAGAAAGAAATCCATGTTTGGCGTGCTGAAGGCGATCGCATACTGTGCAGGTTTCCCCTTACTGCTCCTTTTCGTGATTGCAGGTAGCGTGCAGTTTATGCACGAGTACGTGTTCGAAAAGACGTGGTATTTGGGAATCGGAATTGCTTTGCTCCCGTGGCTGTTGACGGCCATTCTGCAGATTGTGTTCAACCGATTCAGCTCGTCGCAATATATCAAGACCTTGGTCGTGGCGATCGTGGCGGTGGCGTGCGTATTGGGCACGGCCGGCATTTTGGATTTGCACGGCGCGGCTGTCATCGAGGAAGTCAAGGCAGAGTACGAGGATACCGCCGTGGACATTCCTACCATCGACTACCTCAAGGGACACTATTTGACCACAACCAAATACTTCCCCAGTGAGTTGGACGGTTTCTACGATGATCTCGACGAGTTCTGCATGATCTACAACGTGGGCACCCGTATTGATATCCGCAATGGCGAAAATAGCGACGGCACCCCCTACGTGGTGGACAAAAAGACAGGTCTTCCCATGAACCCCAACGGCCTGGTGAGCGAGTGCTTCGTCTACGACGCACGCTTTGCCATCGACGTGATTTTGGACTATATCGAGAGCGAGGAATATCTGCTTTCGCACAAAATCACCAGGACCGAGGGTGGCGAGGACGTTGCTCTGACCAGTGAGGAAATCTACCGTGAGTTGATTGCTTTGGTCGAGGCAAGCGACGCCTATACCACCTATCAAACCTCGGAGGAATATTTGGCGGCATACAGCAAGGAAAAGGACGAGAACGGCGACTACGTTGGCTCTGCCTACCGTGTGATGTTGGACCTTGCCGACCTCGACGATATGTTGCCTGCTTTGCTTCGCCACGTGGGCGTTGCGCTGCTGAACAACGATCTGATCGGTTCGCTCAGTATGATCACCAGTATGATCAAGTTGGACGAACTGTTTGAACAAGCATCCCTGCCCGACGCTACCGTGGAAAGCTTGCTGACCTATATCCAAGATACCTTCTGGCCCCAAGTGCGCTCTTTGGTGGGCGGTCTGTTGCCTGCCGAGACCTTGGCACAAATCGAGGGTATCATTGCTGGGCTGCAAGTGAGCCAGTTGGAGGAACTGTTGGAAGAGTTGACCTACTACTATTCGCCTGCGGTGTTGCCCTCCTTTGCTTTCATCGAGCCCGCCAATATCGCAACGCCCGGTGTGGACGGCTCCTACGAGTTGACGGTAGCCGACACCACCCTGACCTTTGCCGACGAGGCGGAGTTCTCTGCTTTCTCGGCAGAGCTCAAGCGCTATGCATACGCTCGCTACTACGCCAAGATCAACGGCGCCTATATCGGCTCGGTGTTGATTCCCAACAACGATGTAGGTATCGGCACTCTGTTGAATAGTGAGGGTCGTATCGGTATGGTTACCCTCAACGACAACGGTTTCGACAACAGCAAGGCTTGGACGCGCGACGAACTGTTGCAACTCAAGGCAGAGTTGTCCTACGTGCCCCAGTTGTTCCCCTTGTTGACGGCTCGCCGCTTCCTCTATACCTTTGCGGGTATGGTAGCGCTGAGCATCATCCTCTTCTATCAATTTGGACGCCGCCAAGATGAGGTCATCGAGGAAATGTGCGCCCTCAAAGGAGGTGCTTGCCATGAGTAAGAAACAAAAAATCGCCGCAACGATTGCAAAAGTTGCCCTGCACGTGGTCGGTTTCCCCGTGCTGTTCCTCGTGGTGTTGCTCATCAATCTCGAGGTCATCAAGGGCGGTATCAGCTACGGTCTGCCTGTGTTCGTCAGCTTGATCGTCACCGCCGTCATGGCTATCATTTTCTACGCCACCTATTTCTTGGTGCGTACCAAAAAGAGCCGTTCTATTCGCAACCAACACGTCATCATCGCCATCGTAGCCCTGTGTTCTTTGATGGGTTTGTGGATGGTGGTAGACGCATTTCTGCCCGAGCCTCTGGAGACCGCCACTTCTTCCACCCTGCGTTGGGAGGATCTGTCGGATAACTGGGCGGCACGTGCCGAGGTCAACGAGGACTTGTTGGAGGACTATATCACCCTCAACTATACCCTGGGCAGATTGGAGGGCGAGACCCTCGATACCTACCTCAAAGAGGGCAATAGCAACGATCAAGTGGCAGAGCTGTTGAAGCAAGACTTCAGCGCAATCGACCAAAACGGCTACGCTACCTTTGTGGGTCCCAGTATCGACTATGCCCAAATGGACCGTATGACAATCCCCGTGCTGTTGCACCTGTTGTTGGACGATCGTGACGACCAAAAGGCCAGCACCGCCGACGGTCTCAGCCTGGAGATCAAGATGCCCGTCTACCGTGATTGGAACGGTGACGAGGTGCATATCGTACGTGCCTACGATCCCGATGCAGGCAACGGCTATCTGTTTGTGGACGAGGACTTCAACAAGACATCCAGCACTTCCGAGCTGTATATCGTCAAACCCAACACCGAATCCACCAAGACCCCTGCTACCGATTGGTTGGCAGAGAAGCGCGTGAATATGGGCCCCGTGGACGGCAAGGTCAACGAGGAAATCGAGACGATGGCTTGCGCTACCGCCGAGGAAGCGTTGTCCTATCTGACCGCCACCTATCCCGACGCCGTGGATAACTACTATATCTGTACCTACGAGCCTCGCCTGATTCGTTGGACGGTGCTGGATATGATGGGTGATCCCATGGCAATGGGTCTGCTTGGCCCCGACATGATGGAGTTGGATATCGACGCCGCTATTGCCGGCGCAACCGGTGGCATGATCAACTTGGGTATGGGTACCGTTGGTGATATGTTGGATAGCGAGCTGGTGCAAGACACCCTCATCATTGCCGGCGAAATGATTGGTAGCGACGATCTGTTGGGCGCTCCCATCTACATTTCTTTCGACAAATCCACCGGTTCCCTGGTGCTGACTCCCAGCAATAGCGCACGCGGTGTGTTGGGCTATATGCAAATGGGTTGGTTGAACAGTAACGGTCTGCTGTACGTGATCGTCAGTTTGTTCTCCTGCCGTACCGTGTTCTATATCTACGCGCCTATCATGGCTCTGATCGCTATCGCTCTGGGTTGGATCCGCGAAAAGGAAGCGGCGCTTTCGGGCGGAGAGCCCACCCCCAAGCGTTCTTTGCGCAAGAAGAAAGGGGAGCAGGCAGAGGAAGTGGCAGAGACCCCTGCCGAGGAAGAAGTTCTTTTGGAGGACTAAGCGAATATCCGTTGGGTCAAGGTTGACCCACGCAAACAAAAATCATCGCAAGAATGCGTGTTCTCCGTTAAGGATAACACGCAATGAATTGCAACCTCGCGGTTGCGTGAATTGAAAGCCGTGCTTTCGTGAATTGCCTGCGGCATGAATTGTGCCCACTAGCACATTGGTTGCAATTCAATTCATGGAGCGGAGCGAGAAATCATGGCGAAGCCAATTCATGATTCGTCAGAATCAATTCATTCGTAAAAACAGAAAGAGCAAGAATAGAAGGAAACTTCTCCTTTTACTCTTGCTCTTTTTTGCTTGTAATAAGGGTTTGGGCATAGCCCAAGTACATTTGGCTAGTCAAACGCGATGCTTGCACTACGTTGAATATTCAAATTCTCCGCTAAGAACATCACGCTAATCCCTTGCGATGATTTTTTATGTCTACGGTAGAGAAAGGAAACTTGTCTATAAATTGCCCTCTATCAACAGTTTGTCTGCAACCAGCGCAATAAACTCGCCGTTGGTAGGCTTTTCGTTGGCGCTATACACTTTGATTCCAAAGATATGGTTGACGTTTTCAATCTTGCCTTTATTCCAAGCCACCTCGATAGCGTGGCGAATAGCACGCTCCACCTTGCTGGGGCTTGTGGCAAACCGCACCGCCACCGCAGGGTACAGACGTTTGGTGATACTGTTGATGATATCGGGATTTTCTATGGTCAGTTTGACCGCCTCTCGCAGATAATGGTAGCCCTTGATATGGGCAGGGATGCCCACCGTAATGAAGATATTGCTCAACTTTTCGTCCAGCGTTCGGCTGAGTTGTGCACGTGCAGAGGGGGTCGCCAGGGCACAGGCCGCCTCGGACGGGGTGGCGGTATCGATCAACCTTTCCGCCAACGCCTTGACGTTGAGGGGCTTTGTCATATAGTAACGCGCGCCCGAGGAAAGAGCACGGCTCACAAACTCGTCCCCAATCGGCAGGGATACGGCAATGGTATGCACCTTCAATCCGCTCTCCGACAGGGTATGCAACACGTCCAAACCGTCTATGGTGGGCATCATCATATCCAACACCATTGCGTCCGGACGAAAGCTTTCGCACGCCTTGATGGCAGACAGGCCGTCGTATACGGCGCTCACCTCAAACAGCTCGGTAGCCGCCAACTCACGTTTGAGCTCGTCACAATAGGCAACGTTGTCATCCACTACTAAAATCCTGGTTTTTCTCATATCTCCACTCCTTTTGGGTCTATTATAACAAAATCCACTATAATCGGCAAAAATGGGCTATGGCTAATTTTGTCTAACTCTGTCGAAGGGGTGGTGATTTGTTGGTTTTTTGCCGACTCAGACCCTCCTGCGCAACCGTGAACGGAAAATATGCATATTTTTTCGAAAAAAGTGCTATTTTCGCACAAGTTTTTTACAAAAACAGTTTACAAACCTATCCTTTATCCATATAATAAGTGCAACTTGATACACGCATAATACAAGGAGTGATTTTTATGGCAAAATACAAAAAATGCCCCCGTTGCGAATTGAACTATATTCTGGAGGCCGAGGAGTACTGTTCCGTATGTCTGGACGAACTCAAGGGCGTGATCGTCAACGACCTGGAGTTGGAGGAGGAATACAGCAAGCTTTGCCCCCGTTGCGGTGTGAACTACATTGCAGATGACCAGGAATATTGCGAGGTCTGTCGCGCTGAGGTAGAGGAACTGCACGCTATCCACGATGCAGAGGACGCTCCTTGGGCAGATACAGGCACCGACGGCGAGGAGGTTTCTTTGGACGAGATGGTAGAGGATGCCGACGAGGACGATGCTGAGTTGGACGAGGCCCTGGTTTTGGACGAGAGCATGCTGGCCGAGTTGGAGTCTGCTGCCGAGGACGAGGAAGACGAGGACGAAGACGAGGAAGACGAGGACGATTTCGACGACTTCGACGATCTGGACGACCTGGACTTCGAGGACGAGGACGAAGAAGACGGGGAGGAAGACGAGGATTTCTAATCTTTGTGCAAAACCCTGATAACAAACAGAAAGAGAGGACAAATCGGGAAATTCCGAAACGTCCTCTCTTTTTCTGTTCGTGATGTTTTTTTTCTGGCGCGAATGCTCCGTTAAAAGATCACGCTAAAGGTAGGCTTTTCTTTTGTCTAACGAGGGGCAACAGTCTATTTCTTTTTGCCTGGTTTGTGCTTGTGCAGTAGCACCAACAATACGACAGCACCCACACCAAGCACCGCACCGCCACAGATACACCCGATCAACACGCCCAAGTCTACGCTTGGCGATACCGCGTCAGCAAGCTCAATTGCAAAACTCTGGGTATAGTAGGTGCGGTAATTTTCATCGGTATAGACCGCCACCGCGCGGCGGTTATCTTTCGAGACAAAAGCAACACGTCCGCACACGGTACTGATTTTGCCACCGTAGTTTGTGCGACAGAGCAGTATCTCGTCGCCTACTGCCACTTTTTCCTGCTGTGTTTCTGCCACAACCCCCACCAGCTTGTCGGGGTGGGTGGGCTCGTCTGTGGTGAGTCCTACAAAACCCATATCTTCCCACGCCGCCACTTCTTCCCGTGTTTTGTGCGTCCACGTCCAACAGATAATACCGCGGTCACGCAGTAGTTGTTGGTTGCTCTCCTTTGTGATTTTCTTGTGGTCGATATCCAATCCGCTATTGCATTGCCCCATCATCGATAGCAGGGTGCCCAGCATGACGTCGTGCACGCCAATGGTATTATTCAGCCGCGAGGTAGGCACGTAGGGCAACAACTCTTTCATCGCCAGTAGTTGCTCCGCCGAAAAACTGATGGCTACCGTGCGCTCCAAAATGGGGGCAAATTCCGACTTTTGCAGGCAATCACGCAGCTTCTCTACCACCTCGGTGCCCTCGCACTTCAACTCCACCACCAATACGGCCTTTCTTTCGGCAGACAGCATACCTGCCACCACTTCCTCAAAGGTGGGGATCATTTCCTCGGGTAGTCCACCCCCTACCAGGCGGTAACTTCGCAATTCTTCCAGGGTCATATCTGCTACGTAACCGCTGCCGTTGGTGGTGGCGTCAATGGTATCGTCGTGCATAACCACCAAGTGCTTGTCCCGGGTCAGGTGTACGTCAATCTCCACGTGTGTTGCGCCCTTTTCTACCGCCGACAGCACGCCCGAAAGGGAGTTGGCTTGGCAATGCTCGGGGTCACCTCGGTGTCCCACTATATAGGGAGTCCGCACGAAGACCCGCTCGCCTCCCTCACTCAACTTGTCGTAGAATGCGTAGAGGGCAGCAGGGTCTGCCACCACACCGTATGCGCCGCTAAATACCGCATTGGATAGCGCAATTTCGTCCGTACCCTCTGCCTCTACCCACACCGTTTTGAACATTCCCTGCAGGTAGCGCACGGTTTCTGCTGTGGCGAGGGTTTGTGGCAACAGTAGGATACTCGCTTGGTTTTGAGTGGCGGTTTTCACCATCTCGTAGCGGTCTTTGCCCTCCGGTACTTTCCATATACCGCGTGCGTAGGCGCAAGCCTCTCGTACCGCTTTCACCAAGGTAGGCTGGGTAGACAGTACCGCCCAATCGGTAAGCCCCGTGTGCGCTCCAACAAAGGTCAGTAGGGCAGACACGTCTCCCTCGCTCTCCACCTGCACCACAGGCAAAATATCCTTTTGCAAAACTTGGGTATAGGCCGTCTCCAGGGTAGAAAGCGCCTCTCCGTTGGGGCTTATGACCTCTCCCTCGGCGTTGATACGCAAAATGGCGTTTGAGGGCTTTTGCGGGGCTTCTCCAAGCATAGCAAGGCCCTCGTCGTCCACCACTTCGTAGACGGCAGTTGGCGCACACACCACGTTGCTTTCGTGCTCGTAGGTGCGCACGGTATCGCTATCCAAAAAATCTCCGCCTGCAGCCACCGCCACCGCAGGGTACAGGCAGGTAAGCGCAAACACCGCCACCAATCCAACACAAACGATAAAACCTCGAAATCTCATTTTCTCCCCCTGCCCACGGTTTCCACCCCATAGGGGTGAACGCTATATAATTATTGTCCGGGACGGCAGGGCGTTTGTCAATACGCAACTCTTTCGGCGCATTCGGCAAAAGAAAAAGCCCGCCGGTTGGCGGGCATTTTATGGGCAGGAATTAGTGGTTGTGACCAGCGTGGTCATCACTGCTATCTTCATTGTCGTCTTTCTTGTCGTTCTCAATATCTTCCTCGGTCATTTCGCCAAGCAGGGTCTCCACTTGAGCCTCGCCGTCGAACTCGCTGATATTGTAGTAGTACAGATAGTCCACGTGACCCTCGCTGAAGTACACCAGGCACAGGTCGCCGTCAATCTCTACCAACTCGGGAGCAATGAAACCGGAGTGGATCTCGTCTGCGCCCAGGCATTGCACGTAAGAGGTGCCGTCCATCTTGTAGCGGTACGCTACGTTCTCTACGCTGTAGTACACAAAGCCGTCTGCCACGCCCAACACGGTAGCCTTGGTGATACTGCCGTCGTCATCTTTGAACAGGGTGGGGATAGCAGCCTTGCCGGTAGCAACGTCGTAGCGGTACAGGGTCAGGGTACTGGAAGCGTCCAACACGCCCTCTTCGAAACCGATTGCGGTGATGGCGCTGAGTGCGCTTGCGCTGATTTGACGCTCCGCGGCAGGATCAAAAGAGAAGTCCTTGCTGAAACGGTATGCGTACACGCCGCTATTGGTACCGGTGGAAGAAGTGGACTTGTAGTAAGTCTTGGTGTAGAAAATGCTCAGGTCGCCATTCTTCTCTACCACGTGGTCGAGGATGGAGATACTGAACTCTTGCTTGTAGTCTTGGGTAGCGGTATAGGTAGTCTTGTCGATAACCTTGGTGCTGGTACCGTTAGCGTAGACGTACAGGGTGTTGGTATAGTCGTTGGGAGCAGTCGCAGCCACGGTATAGAACACACAGTCAGCCAAGCTTGCGTTGCCGCTCTCGTTCACGGGGAAGTAGATAGAGGAGAATTCCTCAACCACAACCTCGCCGTCCTTGCTGGCCTTGAACTTGTCGGCCTTGGTGGACTTGAAGTACAACTTGCCGTCACGCACGTAGAGCAGACCGTCGGGGGTGTACTTGTAGTTGGTGGAAGTGCCGTTCTCGATCTCCAAAATCACTTGGGTGTTTTGGCCGTCCAAACCGGTACGGACAAATTGCAGATTGTCGTGCAACACAGAACCGTCACGAGCCTCCTCCACAGAGGGGGTCACGTAGTAGATATAGTCGCCGTAGATGCTGAAGCCGGTGTTGGCAGCGCTGGAAACCACGGTCTTGGGAACGATGACCTCTGCGTCCGCAACGTCACCGCCAACCTCGTAGCGCATGATAGCGCCCTTGAGGGGGTTGCCAAACCAGTTGGCTTGTGCGTCGTCGAGATAGCCGGCATAGCCGTTGATAAAATAAACGTAGCCGCCTTGCACCACAACGCTACCGCCGTTGCTTTGAGCGGGAGTGCCGTTGCCTTTGTCAAAGGTAGCATTGTCGTAGTTCTCACAACCAACCATCATCAGAGCGATAGCGGCGATGAGCACAATAACGATTGTCAGAATAACTTTCTTTTTCATGATACTCTCCTTGATAGAGTCGTGCGGTATAAAACACACTTCTAGAGCATAATTATATACCAACACCGCTAATAATGCAACCAAATTCTTTCATATTATACACATATTCGTTATGCATACATACGCACACGCACGCAGATTGCTCAAAAACAAGTCCCCAGTCCCCGAGGTTGCCGAGAAAGAGCGCGCTATCTGTGCCTATCAGTTTATTCTGAAACAAATGGAAGATCATATTCGCAAAGGAGATCCGTATGCTCATCAACAAAACTTTTCTGTTCAAACCGCAACCGTTCGCCAGTCTTCGAGTGAGGATATTGGAGGGGCAATATACCCTGTTGACCCTGCCCCGTGAGGTGCAAGATGCCCAACACGTGCTATTGGTGGAAGTGAACGGAGAGGTGCAGGCCCATTCCACCGAGGGGGAAATTCGCCTGCCGCCTATTGTTCCCGAGCGTGCAATCTTTTGCATTTGCACCACTTCGGGAGACTTGGTGAAATGGGCAACCCCCGACGGTAGGTGGACAGAGGGCGTGAGTGCCTTGGTGGATCGTTATCGTAGACGTATGGCGCCCAAGCCGTCTGCGGAGCCAAGTGCGCCGCCGCCCAAGGTGGAGAAGGTGGAAAGTAGCGCCCCCATAGCCCCCGCAAAAGCGCAAGTGGCAGAGGCAGATATTACCGCACGGTTTGGTATTTGTGAGATAGAGAGCGAGACCCCCAAGGCGGACCCGTGGAAGGGGCTTGTTCCGTATTTGCCCCTACAAAAGCGGATTCGCGACAGCAGGTGGGCCCAGGCGCCCCAAGCAGATGGCGGCTATTTGGTGGGCATGCTGTTTGACAGCGACCGCAACCCCACCCACCAATGCTATGGGGTAGAGGGAGATTTTGCCCATCCTCTGTCGGAGAATGCCGAGTGGCTGCCTGCGGACGAGGAAGATTGGCAGGGCAAAGGTTGGTGGATTGTGTATTTGCCCTATACCGCATAAAAGCGCGGCGTGCCCGGTGCCTGCAAGTCAAAAAAAAGAAGGCAAGCCCAGTACCTGCAAGTCAACCGTGGTATGACGATCAATGGCATGCCCAGTGCATGCAAGTCGCCAAATGACGGCGTGCCCGGTACCTGCAAGTCAGGGAGATAAAAAAAGAGCAGACGACAGAAATCCTGCGTCTGCTCTTTTTTTGCTATTTGCTAATTAGTTCTCGCTGATAGCGGCAACGGGGCAACCTGCATCGCAAGCACCACAATCGATGCACTCGTTTGCATTGATTTCGAACTTGCCGTCACCTTCGCTGATTGCATTTACGGGGCAGTTAGCTGCACATGCGCCACAACTGATACATTCATCACTAATAACTCTTGCCATAATATCTCTCCTTTTGGGTTGTTGACTGTATTATACCACTCTATACGCACCTTGGCAAACGATTTGGCGAAAAATTATTCTTCTTCTTCGTCCATCTCCTCGGTGTCCTCTTCCTGCTCGGGGGCGGTAGGTTGGGGCTTGAGACCAAGTGCCTCTACCGGATAACGCTTATATTCGATGGCGTCATCGCGCAGAAAACGCACCACCACCTCGCGGCGGAGCATATCCAACGTATCCACGATACCCTCGCCGTCGGGGGTTTGGATTTTGCTCTTGACCTTGGGCATCTCTTTGGCAACCTCTGCGTAGTAGTCGCTCTCGTACTTCAAGCAACACATCAACTTGCCGCACATACCGCTGATTTTGGTGGGAGACAGGGACAGCCCCTGCACCTTTGCCATTTTGATGGTGACCTTTTCAAAGTCGTTCAAAAAGGCGTTGCAACAGCAAGGACGGCCACAGGGTGCCAGCGCTCCACGCATTTTGATATCGTCACGCTCGTAGATTTGGCACAGCTCGATACGCGCACGCAACGCGGACGCCAACTCCTTGACCAATTCACGAAAGTCCACTCTGCCGTCTGCGGTAAAGTAGAGCATCACCTTCTTGCCGTCAAAGGTATAGATACAGTCCACAAACTTGAGTTTCAAGTTGAACTTTTCTGCCTTTTGGGCGGCAATCTTCATTGCCTCTTTGCGCTGAGAAAGCAAACGCTCTGCCTGCTCGGTATCACGCTGGGTGGCCTTGCGCACCACGGGCTTCAACTCCCGCTTGATTTCCTTTTCCTCAACCTCTTTGTTTGCAATCACAACCTCGCCATACTCCAAACCGCGTGCGGTCTCTACGATGACGTGATCGCCCAGCGCAAACTCTTGCCCTTTCGGGTCAAAATAAAAGGTTTTGCGATTGGTTGGATATTTAACACCAATAATGGTTACCATTTACTTTTTACCTCCAGAATGCCCAGCATCAGGTCATCTGCAATATTCGCAGCGCCACAATAGGCGGCTACCTTTTGCTTGGCCGTTTCGACCAGCTCCATCACCTGCGGCAGCGCGCGAGGGGAAAACTCGCCGGCGAGTGGCAACAGAGCGCTTAGTTTGTTTTGATAGGTGACCGCATCCTGTCGGCCACATTGGATATATAGCAAATCCTGCACTACTCTGCCCATCATAGACAGGGTTTCGCCAATTTGCTCTTTGCTCCACATAGGAGCGTAGATATAGTGCATGACGTCACGGCTACGCTTGCAAGCGGCAAACCAATCCAGCACCTCTTGCAACTTGTCAAAGTAGTCGGTGCGCCCGTGAATTGCCTTTGCGACCGTCAAGTTGCCCGAAGCGAGCCTTGCAATCACCTCGGCTTGTGCCTCGCCCTCCTCTTCTAGCCAAGAGCGCACGTCTTTAGCAGACAGCGGCGGCAAGGATAGGGTTTTCACACGGCTTAGTACGGTGGGCAAAATGCTGCCCGTGTGGTTTGCGCCCAACAAAAACACCACGGACGGCGCGGGCTCTTCCAGGGACTTCAACAGAAGGTTTTGCACACGCTCGCTAGCCTCGTGCATAGAGCGCAACACGTATACCTTTTTGCCACCCTCAAACGAGCCGAGGCTCGTGTCCTCTACCACCTTTTCCAACAACTTGTGCTTGCCAAGGGTAAGGGGCTCTCCGTCCGGGTTGGGTTGGACGATATCCGGCTTGGAGCCGGACAAAATCTTTCGGCACTCTGCACAGGAGCCACAAGCACTTTCGCAGTAGATACGCAGTAGCATCAACTGCAACATCCCCTCGCGCAATACGTCGTCGTCACTCACCACCAAATAGGCGTGAAAAGGACGGCGGCGCATTTCGCCGTCAAAGATACGCCAAGCGTCGCTTTCCACAAGGATTCGGTGCAATACCTCGTTCATTGCGCCTCCTCCCACGTAGCAACCAAGGTGAATTGCCCCCAAGTAATGGCCTCAAAACTCAACGAGGTCACGTACATAGGCTCGTCAATCACCGTCAATTCGCCGTTGACGACAAACTCGGGGTGGGTAGAACTCTGGGGATATAGCACCCAACCTGCAAAGGTACGCCCGGAGTAGCGCGCAGGCTCCAACACCAAGGTATCGCCCATCTCTACGGTATAGACGGTGGGGTTTCCGTGTACGGCGCTTGCCGCCACACCCTCAATGCCCGACGCGTAGCCGATGGAATATTCGATGGCAACGGCGTGCCAAACCAGGGTCAGATCGCCGTGTGCGCTGGCAGGTACGCCCAACCAATAGCTATCCTGCCCCTCGCACTTCCAGGTGCTTTGTTTGTGGTAGCCCACGGGGGTTTGGGTAGCCTGGGGCAGACTCACGCCCACACCGTACCGATAGGTCTGCGGCAGAGGATCGGTAAAGGTCACGTCCTCGGGATGTTCGTAACTCAAGCAGTAGACCTTGCCGATTTGTCCCAAATAGAGGGTGGTGTCTGCCTGCACCGTGGTGGTGGGGTCGTATAAGTTTTTGCATTCTGTGTCGTAGAACCAAGCCCACTCGCAGTAGTCTGCGGCATCAACAGTCGGCAGGGGGAGTGCGCCACCTACCGCGCCTTTGTCGAGAGAAACAGGCTCAAAAGAAAACTCGCCCCAACTCTCGTCCACCGCAAAAGAAAGCGCCACCTTTGCGTTCTCGTTGGGACGCACGACGGTGCCTGTTTCCGCACAACCCACCAGGGCGGTGCAAAGCAATATGAGCAAACAAATACAAGCGAGACTGCGTTTCATAATGTACCTCTAATTAGTATAACACACAATATCACTTTTGTAAAAGATATTTTTCACGCGCCTCGTTTCTGCGCTACCGCCAAAAAAAGGACGGTCGCAGGTTTCCCCGGACCGCCCACTTTGCATGGGTTATTGCACCTCGGACGGCGTGCTCACCGTAAAGGTTGCCGTGCCCTGTACGCCCTCGCGCAAATAGGTGATGACGATCGTATCGCCCGATCTTGCGTTCAGCATAGCGTCTACCACCGCAAAAGTACGGTTGATGGCAACGGGTGCGTTTGTGCCCACTTGGATACTCACGAGCAGATCTCCCTCTTCCAAAATGCCGGTGACGATACTGCCTGCGGTCACCTCCAGCACGCGCACTTCCTCGCGAATCCGCGTCACGCCCTCGTCCGCATCGTATACGGCTGCGCTACCTGCGGCGTGTACCATAATGCCCAACAGATACTTCTGCACCTTTTGCGCAGTACCCTTTGCTTCGTAGCCGTCGATAATGTTTTGCGCTACGTACGTGGCGATATTCGAGGGGATTGCATAGGCAATATTTTCCACGTCGCTATAGATGATCTTTGCGTTGACGATACCGATCAGGTTGCCCTCGCCGTCAAACAGACCGCCGCCCGAGTTACCTTGGTTTACGGCGGTATCGATACGCATCACGCGGAATTCCACGGGGGTCACCTCGTCTGCGCCCGTCATTTTGATGATTTCGCTATCTACCGAGATGATACCTTTCGTCACGGAAATGCCCTCTGCCTCGGGGTTGCCAATAGCGATTGCGTCCTGACCCACTACGACCTTGTTACTATCCGCCAGGCGAACCGCACGTGCCTCGCTATTTTTCAACACTTCGCTATTTTCCACACGGAGCACCGCTATATCGTAGGTCATTGCACCACCCACGTAGGTGGCAGGAATTTTATAGGGGAGATAGGCCGTTCCCGACTCGTCCTCGAGTGCGATCTCGTGGCCGTAGAGCAACAGATAGATATCCTCGCTGATGTGGGTTTCGTTGTTGGACTCTGCGCTATATACCACGTGGTAGTTGGTGATGACGTACGCATCACCCTCCTCTTTGTTCAGCCAGAAGATTACGCCCGAGCCTGCCGAGCCGTACTCCTCGGTGCGTTGCTCGCTTTCCTCGTTCCAACCCCAACCCGAATTGACGGTGACCGTCTTTTTGAAGGAGCAATAGACGCTCACGCTAGACAGAATCGCCTCGCTTGCAATCTTGTCCGAGCCCACGCTATCCACCGACAGATATTCCTTGATAAAGTCCAAAAAACTACCCTCAAAGCCGTTCTTCACGGCGGCTTGATAGATCTCCTCGATGGTGGGAGAGGTAGCGTCCTTGCCGTCCTCGCCGTCTTTGCCGTTGTCGCCTTTCAGGCTGGCAAGCCATTCTTCCATGGTACCCTTGAAGCCGTTTTCTACCGCCAGGTCGTAGGCAGAGCGTCCTGCATCTGCGCCCTTCAGGCTCTCCAACCATTCTGCTTCCGTGCCAACAAAACCGTTTTGCACGGCAATTTCGTAGGCGCTCAAACCGCCCGACAGTACGATACTGCCACAACCGGTCAGCAAACAGGCAGATACCGCCACCACGGCAACCAACGCAATCACGAGGAAAAGGGGTCTATTTCTCATAAGATTCTCCTTCGGGTGCAACTGCACCTATAACTAATATAGGCTAATAGTCTAAAAATAACTTTAACCGACGCTAAAAAGTTATCTTTCCCTGCCCAAGTCCAACCTCTTTTGCCCAATAACGAAAAAAATACCCTCGTCGGGTATTTTCGGAGTTGGATAGGATATTTTATTCTCTGCCGAATAGGCTCTGCAGAGCAATTTGGCTCCACCCCTCCAAGGAGTCGTAGACCGAGCGCAATTCCTCTACCGTCATCCAGTCGGCACTCATTTTGTCCGTTTCACGTACGGCGCAATCTTGGTTTGCTACCTCGATGGTATAGCAAAGCCCTACGTGCACGGTATTGACGGCGGTGGAGTTGTCGTTGATCAGCCCACGGTAGCGCATAGACAGAATAGGTCCGATATACACTTCCTCGTACAATTCACGGAGCAACCCCTCGCCAACGGGGTCTGCCAATCCGTCCTGGTGGTTGATATGACCCCCCACACCGATAGACCTGCGGTCGTGCAGTCTTGCTTCCGTCTGCTTTTTGGTGCGCTTCGTCACAAACACACGGTCGCCCGAGGTAATCACGCAATAGGCGATCACCTGTTTGAGGGTTTCGTCCGTCTCTGCCTCATCTCGCCAGGCATAGGTCAGGTTTTCCGCCACCATATCCTTGAAGGATTGTTCGTCTGCGCCCAACAATTGATTGTTCGAAGATCCGTAGGTGCCGTCCACCAGCACACGGGGTAACACTAAAATAGCCTCACGCATATTGCACCTCCTGTAGCCACAAACTGGGCTCTCCCTCGTAGAAAAGGCTCAGACTGTGAAGAGCCCTCGTAGAGGAAATATAGAGCAGGTTTTTGTCCCACGCGCTATGATACAGCTCATTGCTGACGTTGGGCAAAATCACTTGGTCAAACTCAAATCCCTTGATGGCAATGGCGGTGGTGATAATCACGCCGCCGTGGTAGGGGGTCTCGCCGTCCAGTAGCAGTTGCGGATGCCAATCGGCAAGCTCCTTTTTGAGGGCGCGTGCCTCGGCTATGGTGCGTGCGATAATAGCGGTGGAGTCAAATCCGCGCTCTTTACCGTGCGCAAGAGCGCGGCGGATATGCGCCAATCTCTCCTCGTAGGAGGTTGCACCTACCAATTCCACAGGGTCGTCGTGGCGGTCTATTGCCGTAATGCCACCGCCCGAAAAACGGGACGCAAAGTGAGAAATCTCGTAGCTGGAGCGGTAGCTCGTGTGCAGGTCAATCACGTCGCACTCGCCACCCATCAGCTGATGAATGGTCTCCAATTCCCCAATATTCAAATAGGGGTCGGCAATTTGTTGCAAGTCGCCAAGCACCGTCTTGGGGCAGGAGAACAAATGGTTCAGATAGGTGTATTGCGTGGGGGTATAGTCCTGCATTTCGTCCACCACCAAGTGCTTGATACCGCTAAAGTTGAATTGGGTGCCTTCTACCAAATACTTCATCAGTAGCACGCCAAACACGTCCTCGTAGGGCAGAGGTTTGTCGGGGTCGGGCAACAGCACCGCCTTTCCGCGGCGATTCAAGGCAGACAGAAAACGGCGGTAGAGGGACAGCACGTCGTAGCGTGTATACATACTCATCACCATCTCCTGCACGCGTAGCGCCAGTTGGGTGCTCAGCTTAGAGTGGAAAAAGCTCGCCATCTCACGTTGGACGTACTCCACGATTTTGCGCATACGTGCCTGTTGCGGATAGTGGGCAAAGCGTTTGAAATAGAGGGATTCAAAGGTAGACTTGGGGCAGGTGTAGCTACCCGCCATAAAATCACGTGGCTTAAAGCAAAGCTTATCCACGTTTTTGGCAAAACTTTCCAGATCCTTGGCAAAGGCAGGGTCTGCCTTGACGCGCATACTTGCCACCCTTGCGCCGTCCATGGGTTTGCCGTTATACAGAGCGTCCAAGTGCTCCGCTCTGCGCTCAAAAGAGCAGATTTTGCGAAGCTCCGCAGCTGCCAAATCTTCCATACTGTATTGTGGCACCATTTCCTCGCCCAACTCTGGCAACACGTTGCCAATATAGCCGGTAAACGCCTTGTTGGGGGTGATGATCATCACCTCTTTGGCGCGAATGGTACTGCGGCAATGATACAGGATATAGGCGATACGGTGCAGGGCAATGGAGGTTTTTCCGCTACCTGCCACACCCTGGATCAACAGATTTTCGCCAAAGGGGTGGCGAATGATTTTATTCTGTTCCTTTTGGATCGTTGCGGCAATATTGCGCATCAGGGGAGATGCGTTTTTCGACAGTTCCTGCATCAATACCTCGTCCAAAATAGTGGTAGAGGTATCGATCACGTACTTCATTTCGCCGTTTTCGATTTTATATTGGTACTTGTTGTAGATGGTGCCACGAATAGTACCGCGCGGTGCTACGTACTGCGCCTCGCCCAAATCGTTATTGTAGTAGAGGTCCGCCACCGGCGCACGCCAGTCGATCACGTAGCTATGCCCTGCGTTGTCGCTCACTTCGCCCAAGCCAATATAGAAATTGATACGCTCCTTGGGGTTGGGGCCAAAGTCGATTTTGCCAAAATAAGGAGATGCCGACTGACGGCGCAAGCGGTCTGCCTGCTGGGTGAGCATCACGTAGCGATCCGAGTTCAACTCGGCGGCGGTCTCCTCGCCTGCCTGCTCGTACTCGTCTACGTTCCCCACGTTTTCCCATATCTCGCGGCGGTGCGCCACCATACTGTCGGCCATGGTAGCCCGCTTTTCTTCGATGGCGCGGACGTTATCTTCCAACACCCCCAGCACGCGTTGCAAATAGGCTTTTTCCTTTTGAATGAAGTCTTGATCCATCGCTTCCTCCTTTATTCCCGTTGCAGGGTCAGGTCCGCCAGCAACACCAGCGCCAACATATCGCCCGACCCACCCATGGACAGATGGCAACGCTCAAAATAGCGGTCGGCGGTGCGTACGTCCTCAATATCGAAGTGCTCGTACAGATACTTGGCAATGGTGCGCGCGTTTTCTGCTAACTCTGCTCCTGCGCGATAGTATGCGCAACTGTCCTTGAGTTGGCTCATGATATAGAGCAACAGGCGCAACCGTCGGTGCTCTCCCTCCAGTTTGCGGTAGAGCCACAGACCCTCCGTGAGCCAACGTGCATATCCACAGCGTGCCTCACCCAACGCGCCCTCTACCTGGTAGGACTCGGCAACCCACGCACCGTGGCTATCTCTTTCTCTCTCTATCCCTTGGGCAAGCGCAGAGATCTGTGCGCTCAGACTCGTGCTATCGATTTCCACTCCCTTGCGATACAGGCGGTAGTAGGCGGTGATATACAACCCCAACGCCAACACGGTGCCCTTTAGGGCATTCACGCCACCCGTTGCTTGGTACATATCCGCCAGGGCTGCGCGCCCCACCTCTTGCATCACGTGCGACACCTGCTCGTCCGTTTTGTCCGCCAAAAACAAACCGGTCTGTCCAAAAGTCACCATATGGGGCGCAACCGCCTCAATGGCTTTTTGCATGGTAGAGTAGTCCATATCGGTGTGCGGACCTGCCGTCTCTCTGTCCACCAAGCCGGGTTTCGGGGTGGTATCCAGAGCGGCAAGCATTGCTTTTTTGGCCAAAACGCCCATATCAAAGGGATTCACGTTGCCTCCTTTGCGCGCATACGCGCGAATAACGCCAATTGTGTCCATGATTATACCATATTTCGTCGCTTTTTGCAAGCCCCCACTTTTGGGGCGGTTTTCGCAACAAAAAATGCCCACGAGGGGCATTTGGTCGGTTTGATTATTCTGCGGTTATCGGTGGCGTGCCCGGTGCCTGCAAGTCGGCAAGTTTGGCATAGAGTAAAGCCACGATATCTTCGTCCGTATAGAGCGTTTGCACCAATTGTTCCATGGGGCACAGGCCGTCCCCTCTGCGGTTTTGGATATAGGGCACGCACCGCTCGTAGCTTGTTTGAATGCCCTTCTCCTGCAACCACAGTAGCGCAGGTTGGCTCAGGGTGAGTGCGTGGCAAGCCACTACGCCTGCTCGGCTCATCACCATAGCGGCGGCTTTGCCCACCACCTTGTCTACGACGGTAGCACCAGCCAACGCGTCGCGTGCATACAGGCGCAAAATAGGCGCAACCCCTCTGCCGCTTTCCTCGTAGGTCGTACCGTTGGGGAGAATGGCAATGCAAGCCGCCTCGTCCTTGCGGATACGCATAGTGGCTGCAAGAATAGCATCTTCCTTTTTGGTGTCTACGCTACTCATTTTCTACTAAGATTTATCGCCAGTTTAGGCATCACCTCAGAGATGGCAATACCCTGCGGACAGGCGCGCTCACAACTGCGGCACCCTACGCATTGCTCTGGGGGCAGAGTGCCCTCCTCCAATTCGGGCAGGGGATTTCCCTCTTTCGCCGCCTTTCTGCGGTCGTTATACAACTTGATTAACACGGGAATAGACAATCCCATCGGACACTTGGGCAAGCAATACTCACACGCAGTACAAGGCACGTCCATACGTCCTCGCATATCCTCGGCAATCTCCATTAATACCTCATTTTCTCGTGCAATCAGGGGTTTTTCTTCTTGGTAGGTAGCGATATTAGCCGCTAACTGTTCCATGTTGGACATGCCGGAGAGGGTCATCACCACGCCGGGCACCGACTGCAAATAGCGAAACGCCCACTCGGGCGCATCAATCTCGGGGCGCAGGAGAGACAGTCTCTCCATATAGCCGTCTTCCAGCTTGGCAAGTCTACCGCCACGCACAGGCTCCATCACCCAAATGGGAATGTTCATTTCGTTCAAAAGCGCCACCTTTGCCTTTGCGTCCTGCAGCTCCCAATCCAGATAGTTCAGCTGAATCTGGCAGAATTCAATATCCTTGCCGTATGCAGACAAAAACTTTTTCATCGTCTCCATACTGCCGTGGATAGAAAAGCCCAGATGACGAATGCGACCGCGTCGCTTTTGCTCCATCAGATAGGCGTGAATGCCGTATGCAGGATTCAAATAGCCGTCCACGTTGTCCTCGCAAACGCAATGGAACAGATAGAAGTCAAAGTATTCCACCCGACATTTTTCCAACTGCTTTTCAAAGATTTCCTCTACGTGGGTCATGTTGTACTCGCTAAACCCGGGGAATTTGGTTGCCAAATAGAAACTGTCGCGCGGATAGTCCGCCAGCGCCTCGCCGATAGCCAATTCCGAATTGCCACGGTGATAGCCCCAAGCGGTATCGTAGTAATTGATCCCGTTTGCCATGGCGTAGGCCACCATTTGTTTGGTTTGCGCCATATCGATCTTTGCGTTATCTCCGTCTACCACGGGCAAGCGCATCGTGCCCAAGCCAAGCGCAGAGAGTTTTTTATCCTGAAAGGTTTTGTAAATCATAGAAGATCTCCTTGCGTATTTGCCAAATAGTCCAAGGCGTCCAAATAACTTTGAATTCCCTTACCGCAGAAGCAGACGGGGGTATATTCACGGACGTAACTAATATGCCGATAGGGCTCACGCTCGCTTGGCGCGGACAAATGCACCTCAACGGTGGGCAGACCGACCGCGCGCAAAGCGTCCAAAATGGCGATTGAGGTATGGGTATAGGCGGCGGCGTTGAGCACCAACGCATCGTAGCGTCCGTACGCTTGCTGAATGGTATCCACCAACACGCCCTCGTGGTTGGACTGTACCACCTCTACCGTTTGCCCAAGCTTTTGTCCGTGCGCCACCACTTGCGCCACCAACTGCCCGTAGGTAGCGGTGCCGTAGATGGCAGGCTCACGTATGCCCAACAGATTCAAATTGGGTCCGTTAATCACTAATATTTTCATCTATACTCTCCAGAGCCAAAATGGCCTCTTCCAGATTGATATTGTCTATTTGCAAGTCGCAGATTTCTCGATACAGCGGATAGCGTTCCTTTTGTAGTGTTTCCACACCGCGCGCTTGGCTAATTGGACGGTTATCCACACTGAGTGCCTCTATGGGGCGGGTGATCCAAACCACCTTGCCCGATTGCGCCAATCTTTGCATAGAGGGGCATAGCACGCTACCGCCACCTGTGGCAACCACCTGACCGCCAGATCGGGCAACCTTTTCCAGTACCGCATTTTCTATGGCGCGGAAATATCCCTCTCCATACTCACGGATAAGGGCAGACGGACTGCCGTAGTCCCTTTCTATCAGCCCGTCCACGTCTACCAATTTGCGCCCCGTCCTTTGGGCAAGGGCAGCGGCAAGGGTACTTTTGCCACAAGAGGGCATACCCACAAGCACCAAATTGCTCGCCTGCTTTTGCACCTTTCGATAGACGGCAACCTCGTCCACGTCCTGCACGCCCCAAATCCTTGCGCTCTCGGCCGCTTGTGCAACCAGCATAAACAGACCGCCCACCGCCCGAATGCCCTTTTGCTTAGCACGCAAAATCAAGCTTGTTTTGAGGGGACGGTAAACGAGGTCTACCACCGCACCAAGCCGTGGCAATTTGTCGAGGTCTATCACACACCCCTCGTAGTCGGGCGCCATACCCACGGGCGTGGCGTTTATCAATACCTCTGCGTGGGCGTAGCGTGCCACTTCCTCATAGCTAACCGTGCCCTCGCTTGGGGTGCGGCTTAGCACCAACACCTCTTTTGCGCCCAAATCCTTGCACACCGCCTGCGCCGTGCGTGACACACCGCCCGAGCCACAGATTGCCACCGTGCGGTCGCAAACGGAGATACCGTAGTGCGCCAAGCTTGCACGCAGACCGTAATAGTCGGTATTATAGCCCTTGTAGCCCTTTTCGGTGCGTACCACGGTGTTTACCGCGCCGATACGCGCGGCGAGGGGATCAATCTCTGCCAAATAGGGCAGAATAGCCTGCTTATAGGGCATCGTCACGTTAAAGCCCTGCAAGCGCACACCTCGGATCCAAGCGTCAAAGTCTTGCTCCTTGACCTCAATCGGCATATAAACAAGACCCCACTCGCGGTGGATCAAAGGGGAGAAGCTTGCGCCTATCTGACTACCCACCAAGCCGTAAGAGGCTTGTTGGATTTGTCTGCCTGCGCCAATGATACTCTCTGCTACCGAAGTGTAGAGTTGGTCGTAGGGGGCTTGCAGTTTTGCCTGTTGCCGTGACAGAACCTCCGCCTCACGTTGGGGCGCCACAACGGGCAATCCCTCTATGGTTTTTTGCACGCCAACCTCTCCGCAAAGGCGCATTCTCTCGCTGAACAAACGGGCCAGTTGATCGTCTATGCGGTCGATATCCGTGCGCAAGGATTCCAAAGTAGCGGTAGGGGCTTTCTTTGCCGTGGCGCTTTCTTGGCGCAAAAACTCGTTCCACAGTCCAATAGCCACCGCAGACAGTAGGGCAAAGCGTGCTCTTGGCACGATACAAGCATCGTGGCGACCCTCTACGGTCAGTTCCACTTCTTCCATGGTTTGTAGATTCACCGAAAGTTGCGGTAGCCCAATAGAGGGGGTTGGCCGTAGCGCCACACGCACCGTCAAAGGCATACCGTTTGTCAATCCGCCGTTCAACCCACCGCTATGATTGGTGAGGGTTTGGATTTTGCCGTCACGCACCGCAATGGGGTCGTTTGCATCGCTACCACGCATGGTAGATAGCGCAAAACCGCTCCCAAAGGATACCCCTTTCACACCCGGTACGGCAAACAGTAGCGAAGACAGCACACTCTCCAATCCCTCTGCCGAGGGGCCGCCAAGTCCCACGGGGAGTCCCTCTGCAACGAGGGTAACGGCACCGCCCACGCTATCCTTCTGCTCGCAGGCCAAGGCAATTTCCGCCTGCATTTTCTCTGCAATGCCGGCCTCTTTTGGCCAGCCGTTTTCTCCAAACTCGTTGCCGTGGTAGCATACCGTTCCCACGGTATCAATCCCTGCCGAGAGTCGCACGCCACGCTTTTCCAGCTCGCAAAGGGCAATACCCCCGGCAATGCACAAAGGTGCGGTCATGCGCCCCGAAAAAGGACCGCCACCCACCGTGGGGTAGCGCCCATAGGCAGGATAATCTGCGTGTGAGGGGCGAGGAATATGGGCAAATGCTTCGTAGTCACGGCTTTTGGCGGCGCGGTTTTGCAACCAACCCTCTACTGCGCCCACTACGTAGCCTTGCGCCGACAGACCAACCCAACGAATATCGTCCTGCTCCACACGCTTGGTTGCGCCCACACCTTGCGGACGGCGCGCGTGCAAAAACCTCTGCACCCACGCAGTGTCCACCCGTGTGCCGAGGGGAATCCCCTCAATGCGCACGCCAATCTGCGCCTCGTGCGAGGCCCCCAGCAGGGTAATATGGAGTTGATCTTGTATCAGTCGCATAGTTTGCCTCCCAATGCCTGATAATCTTTCCAAAAGTCGGGGTAGGATTTTGCCACCGCCGACGGAGTTGTCAGCGAGCCACCCACGCAGGATAGTGCCACGGCGCCTGCCATCACCAATCGGTGATCCTGCCTGCCACGTAGGGTAGCCCCTCTCCAAGCGCCACCGTGCACCACCAGTTTTCCCTCTTGGAGCAGATAGGATACACCCAATCCGTCCAACATATCCAATACGCCACGTAGGCGATCACTTTCCTTGTAAGCCAATCCCTCCAACCCCGTCAGGGTCGAGGTGCCCTCTGCGGCGGCGCACACCACCGCCATAATGGGGAACAGGTCCGGATTCTCTGCGAAATCAAAACGACCTGCCACCAACGCTTGTCGGCACAGGCAAAGCACGTCCCCCTCGTGCGCGTGTTGCCACTCTACCTTTGCGCCCATCTGCCCAAGCCAGGTTTCCACAATGCTATCCGGTTGCAAGGACTCTCTACGTAGACCAAGCAGGCGCACTTCGCCACGCATTGCAGCCCAACCCAACCAAAAGGCGGCGGCGCTCCAATCTGCCTCAAGAGAAACCTCTCCCGAGCGGTAGACGGCAGGCATAATTCGATAGCCGTTTGGGGTAGGGACTACCTCTACACCGTGGCTTGCCATTTGTGCCAAGGTCATCTCTACGTATCCGCTACTGACCCCGCGCGAGCAGCATATCTCGGAGGGAGCGGAAAGCAAAGGCAGCGCCATCAATAGCCCCGACAGATACTGCGAGGTTTTTGCCGTTTCCACGTGAAACATACCGGGTTGTAGTTTGCCCTCCAGGTGCCAACACCGCTCGGTGCCACGTACACGGTAGCCGTGCGCAACCAGGGTTTCCACCAACGGCGCGTGCGGACGGGCCGCCAACTGTGCGCCCAAGCGCAACTCTCCCTGCCAACCAACTGCCGCCAAAAGGGGGAGTCCCATTCGCAGCGAGGTCGCAGAAGCACGCACCTGCACGCGCTTTGTAGGCTTGCTTGGAAACAGGCGCAACACGCCGTCTCTATAGCGGTGCGCCATACCCAGCGCCCCCAATACGGACAGGGTGTCCTTGGCGTCCGCAGAAAGGCTATCGAGAGGCAAACTCTTTTCCTCACCCACAAGAGCCAAGGCAAACAGCGTGCGGTGCAGGATAGATTTAGATACGGGGGGTCGCACCCTACCCGAGGGCGTGGCGGCTAAAACGGATAGCGGCATAGCACCTCCTCGTGGCTAAGACGCTCCACACGGCAAGCACCCATTCTCTCCATTACCACCATATCAATGCCCCCTTGCGTGGACTTTTTATCGTGGCTAAGTGCCACGCCCAGCGCACCCACAGGGGCTTTGGGCAGGTCGAGGTCCTCCAACGCTTCTTGCAGTAGTTGATATTCCTCGATGGGCATCGTGCCCGAGCGAAAAGCGTGCGCCGCCAAGGTAGACAACCCCATTGCCACCGCCACACCGTGGGGAATTGTCATTCCCGACAGGCTCTCGTAGGCGTGGCCAAAGGTATGTCCCAGATTCAACAAGCGCCGCTCCCCTCTGTCGTAGGGGTCTTTTTCCACCAGTTTGTTTTTATACTCTACACAAAGGGCAACCAATTCTTCCGTCACCTCGCCCTCCAGTAGCAAGCGCCCCTCGTCGCCCCCCAATAGGCAGGCGTATTTCAGCATTTCGCCACGGCCGGAGCGCCATTCCTCTTTGGGTAGGGTGAGCAAAAAGTCAAGGTCCATCAAAATGCCTTGTGGGGCATAAAAGGTGCCGATTTGGTTTTTATAGCCCCCAAAGTTCAATCCGTTTTTGTGCCCGAGGCTACTGTCAATCATGGCAACCAGGGTGGTGGGCACCTGCCACAACTGTACCCCACGCAAATAGGTTGCAGCGGCAAAGCCAACCAAATCGCCTACCACACCGCCACCTACGGCAACCACGGTATCTTGTCGTCCAAGACCTGCCTTTTCCAGTGCGGCAAGCAGGGCTTGATAGACAGATAAATCCTTGCTCCCCTCGCCGTGGGGAACTACGTATACGTTTTTATCCTGCAACAAGGGGGCGTACAACCTAGCAACCTCGCTATCTACCACCCACAAATGCTTGCCCTGTGGCAACAGGTACTGCAACTGACAAAAAGCACCCCTTCCTATGTGGATGGGGTAGCCGTATATGGGTCCGTAGAGGGTCTTCATAGTATCTCTCCCAACCGCTTGATCTTGCCGTTCAGCTCTGCCAATACGGCAGGGGTAACGGCTTGCGGTCCGTCGCAAAGAGCGGTCTCGGGCATATCGTGCACCTCGATCATCAGGCCCATTGCACCTGCCGCCACCACACCAAGCGCCACGCTCGGCACCAAGCGTCCGTCCCCACAAGCGTGTGAGGGATCAACGATCACAGGCAGATGGGTACGTGCCTTCACGGTGGGCAGAGTAGTCAAATCCAGACTAGCGCGAGCAGAGGTTGCAAAGTGGCGCACACCGCGCTCACAAAGCACCACGTTTGGATTGCCCGATGCCAAAATATACTCGGCAGACGCCAACCATTCTTCCACGGTGGCACCCATACCGCGCTTGAGCAAAATAGGCTTGCCGGTCGCGGCGGCTGCGCGCAACAAGGCAAAGTTTTGCATATTTCTTGCGCCAATTTGCAACATATCGACCGAGCCGTAGAGGGGCAAATCTTCCACAGACAACACCTCACATACGGTGGGCAACCCGGCTTGTTTGCCTGCCTCTACCAACCAACCGATTCCCTCTGCGCCTACCCCTTGGAAGGTATAGGGAGAGGTGCGAGGTTTGAAGCAACCGCCACGCAATACGTGTGCTCCGGCGCTTTTCACGGCGTGGGCAATACGCAAAATCTGCTCTGCGCTCTCTACGGCGCAGGGACCTGCTATGCAAACGTAATCCTTGCCAAACGAGGCTTCGCCGACACGGACGACCGAATGCTCAGTGTCTTCTTTGCGTTGCACCAAAGGCAGCGTCATTCCCTCGCCAACCGCCAACACACCGGGCAGAGCCGTCAGCGTGGGCAAATCCAACCTTTCCACCGCTCCCTCCAGGCGCAAACCGCCCGAGCAGGGGTTGGCCAAAACACCGATGTCGGACAGATAGCGGTACAAATCGTGCAGTGCACTTTGACTGATTTTGGGGTCAATGAGAATGATCATAGGGGCCTTCTTCCACATTTTTTGTACTACCATTATACGGTTACTTGCGCCCATCGTCAAGCACCCAATTAAAATTTAGTCTACGTAAGGAGTGGGGTTGACAAAGGCAAGGTGGCGTTTTATACTGAAAAGTAGAGGAAGCCACGGCTTCGAGGAGGAAATATGGGAAAGATTATCGGCAAAATGTTTTGTGCAATGACCACCGCAGCAGACCAAAAAAGACTGCGCACCCAGACCCTGCCCACAGGCGCAGAAAAGGTGGCGGAGGAATGTTACACTCCGGACAACCATCCCCTGCAACGTGTGAGTATCTACCGACCCGAGGGGATCGAGGGCTTGTTGCCCGTGATTTTTGACGTCCACGGTGGCGGTTGGTACTACGGCGACCACAATCTCAATTTCCACTACGACCGCACCTTGGCGGCACAGGGCTACGTAGTGGTGGGCGTTGGCTACCGTCTTGCGCCCGAGGCAACCTACGTGGACCAATTGCGCGACGTGGCAAAGGCGCTTTGCTACGTAGTAGAGCACGCCCCCCGATTTGGTATCGACCTGTCCCGTGCTTTTCTTACCGGTGACTCAGCAGGCGGCCACTTGTCCTCTCTCTTGTTACGCACCACGGTGGATCACGACTACCGTGTCAGCCTGCAAGTAGACGAGGTGCCGGTGCATATCCGTGCGGTCTGCTTCACCTGTGGCGCACACCATCCCACCAATATGGCAAAGATTCCCCTGGCGCGTGCTTTCTTTGGCTCGGTCATCGGCAAGGGCTACCGTCGCAGCCCCTACTACGACCTGGCGGATTTTCGTCTGCCCGAGGGGCTTGAGGGAGTGCCTCCTATGCTATTCACCACTTGCTACGGCGACTTTTTGCGAAAGGACGTTTTGCAGTCCTTCGAGGAAACGCATTCCGCCGGCTACGATTGCCGTCTTTTGTTCCGCGAGGAGCAGACCAACCACAAACTGGGACACGTCTACAACGTACTTTGCCCCGAGTGGGAGGAATCTATCGAAACCAACCAAGCAATGCTCGACTTCTTTGAGGAGAGTCTTTTGGACTAGACACCATGCTTTTTTCTATCAACGATCTAACCTTTGGATACGATGACGTCATCGTGCTATCCTCCCTCAATCTGGTGATGGAGGACGGTGACCGTATCGGCTTAATCGGCGCCAACGGCGTGGGCAAAACCACGCTGTTGCGTTTGATTATGGGGGAATTGATTGCTGATAAAGGGAACATTGCACGAAAAAACGGACTTCGCGTGGCAATGCTTCGCCAAAAGGACGAACTGGATAGCACGCGCACCGTATGGCAGGAAATGCAGTCGGTTTTTGCCGACGTCCACGCCGCTATCGACCAAATGCGCGCCCTCGAGGTGGCTCTGTCCTGCGCCGAAGAAGGTAGCCTGGAGTACCGCCGATTGGTGGCGGAGCACGACCGTTTGGACCGCTTAGTGGCGGCAGAGGAGGGCTACCAAGCAGACGTCCGTATCCGTACGGTCTTGTCGGGTATGGGCTTTGGCGCGCACCACGATACCCCCATTTCACAAATGTCCGGTGGCGAAAAGACCCGCCTTGCACTCTGCAAACTGCTACTGGCGAGGTTGGATTTGTTGATTTTGGACGAGCCCACCAACCATCTGGACGCAGACACCCTGGAGTGGTTGGAAGAATATCTCAACGGCTACAAGGGCGGCTTGTTGATCGTATCGCACGACCGCTATTTTTTGGATCACGTCACCAAGAAAACGTGGGATATGGAGGGGTTGGACGTGCGTGAATATCGCGCCAGCTATAGCCGTAGTCGCGCCATCAAAGAGGAATTGGTGGCGGCACAACTCAAACTGTACAACAAGCAGCAGGAGCAGGTGGCGGATATGTTGGACTACGTGCAACGCAATATCGTGCGTGCCACCACCTCCAAAAGCGCCAAAAGCCGTCTGCACCGTATCGAGGGTATGGATTTGGTAGAGAAACCAATCACCTATACCAAGCCCCCCATTTTCCGATTGCAAGCAGAGGGTGAGAGCAACCGTGACGTGCTCAAAGTGACAGAGTTGCCCCTGGTCGTTGGGGACAAAACCCTTATTCCCTCGCTATCTTTCAGCCTCAATAAAGGGGAGCGTTTGGCAATCGTAGGACCAAACGGCGTGGGCAAAAGCACCCTGATCAAAACCTTGCTGGGTATGCTTAACGCCACCACCGATCGCTATAATCCCCTGCCCAATCCGTCGGGGAGTGCCTGTGGCGGTTTCCCACGTGTGCGCCACGTTAACGGGCATATCCGCTACGGACTCAATCTGTCGATTGGCTACTACGACCAAGAAAACCTCAACCTCAGCCTGCACAACTCGGTGCTTGCAGAAATGTGGTACCGTTTCCCCTCTATGACCCAAACGCTTGCCCGCACCATTTTGGGCAACCTGCTGTTTACGGCAGAGGATATGGACAAAACGGTAGGGGAGCTGTCGGGTGGCGAGAGGGCTAAACTCGGTTTTGCCATACTGATTGGCGAAAAGAACAATCTGCTCTTTTTGGACGAGCCTACCAACCACCTGGACCTTGCGGCAAGAGAGGCACTGGAGACAGGACTCAAAAACTACCCGGGCACCGTGGTTTTCGTATCGCACGACCGTTATTTCGTCAATGCGGTGGCAACGCGCGTACTGTCTTTGTCCCCCGAGGGCGCAGAGAGTATTGAGGGCAACTACGACAGTTATCTACGGTGGCGTGAGCGTATGCGCGCGAAAGCCTCTGCCAACCCCCAAAAAGATGAAGCGCCTGCGCCTGTCAAGGAGCGCAGTGGCTACAAGAGCAAAGAGGACAAGCGCCGAGAAGCCAAACGGCGAGAGCAAATTGCTCGTATCGAGCACGAGCTTGCCGCCTTGGACGACAAAATTGCCGAGCTCAACCAACAACTCTCCAACACGACCGACTACATGTTGTGCGGTCAACTGGCCGATGCCCTGGGCAAGGCGCAAGAGGAGCAGGATAGGCTGTTCTTGGAACTGGAAGAATGGGAAAACAGTTAGCACCGCCGCTTGCCAAACGGCAATGAGCGTGCTATAATTAAAATACAATACCGCAAGAGTCGCCCTATGGGGCGGAGAGCAGGGGAAGACGGTGAGAATCCGTCGCAACAGTCATTACCGTGTGGCGTATGCCGAGTCGGGTAGCCTGCCTTGTGGCCAACGAGTACGCAACCTTGGACAACGAAGGAGATGCGGCCCAACAATGCACGTCGGTGTATTATTTGTGCGCCTCCTTTTTGTACGAAAGGAGGCTTTTTATTGCGGAAAACCGCCAATATACAGGAGGATTTATGAAAAGATTCAAAGTGATTGCAACTGTCGTTATGCTTGCGCTCGTGCTCAGCCTTGCGCTATCTGCCTGCACCCCCACCCATACCGTGGGCGACGCCGGCACCGTCACCATCGTGCTTGCACCCGAGAGCGAAGGGGGCGAGTGTATCGAATATATCGTGGATTTGGCAGAATTGGACGGGCAAGAGGGGCTTATGACCGTGCTTGCCTACCTCAAAGAAACGCAGGGGCTCACCTATACCGAAACGGACGGTGGCTACGGCGCCTATCTCACGCAGGTTGCGCACCTTGCCGAGGACTACGCTAGCGGCACCTATCTCTATCTCTACACCAGCGTAGAGGCAGATGCAGACGTCAGCGAATACGCCACCACCATCGACTACAAAGGACACGTCCTTTCTTCCAGCGGAGTGGGCAGTTCTTCTATGCAGATCGAGGACGGTGCCATCATCTATATCGGCACCACCGTCTACGGTTCCTGATGAATCGGGGTCTTGCTAAAAAATACGGTCGGTTAGCCACCAAGGCGGTGGCGCTCGTTGCCGTCATGGCAGCAACCCTCACCGCCGGCAAAACGGCGTTGGCGGCAATCCCCAACGTGGAGATTGTCACCCTTCTTTGCGCCCTCTACGGCTACGTATTTGGGGGTATGGGGGTGTTTGCCGCCCTCATTTTTGTGGCGATAGAGCCACTTATATGGGGATACGGCGGTTGGGTGATTACCTATCTTTGCCATTGGCCGGTGGTGGCGTTGGTCTTTTGGGGGCTTGCTCGCCTCAAACTTAAAAACCGCCTGTTGCTTGCCCTCGTTGCAGGTGTATTGACCGTGTGGTTTGGCGTGTTTTCCTCTATGGTAGACGTGGGCCTTTTCACAGGGGGTGAAAACTTTGGCGAGCGGTTTGCCATCTACTACGCGCGCGGTGTATGGTTCTACGTCACGCAAATCGCCTGCAACCTGCTTTTGTTCCCCATTGCCTTCCGTCCTCTTGCCACGCTATTGGGCAAGTTGCACCGCCGTATGTTTCCAAGGGCTTTGCCCAAGGAGCCAGCAGATCTCCCCGACGAGGTGGAGCCTGCCTGCCCTCCGCCCGAGGAACAGGCCACCGATTCCCACCCAAACTAAGCCGTTTGCCACGCTAAAAATTGAAAAATTGCGACCGCACGAAAAACTTTGCAAAATCAATTGACAATTATTTCGTTATTACCTATAATGAATAAGCATTTCGGTGCAGAACGCAATATGCTGATGTGGCTCAGTCGGTAGAGCACATCCTTGGTAAGGATGAGGTCACCAGTTCAAATCTGGTCATCAGCTCCAAAAAATTCGACAAGTTTCGACTTGTCGATTTTTTTATCCATTGCGAAAGCAATGGCATATCATCACGACGTAGTCGTGTATATCATCACCGAAGGTGGATATCATCAGCCGTAGGCTGTTTCTTTTTTCGCAATGATGATATACAAGGCCTTCGCCTTGGTGATATACAAAACTTCGTTTTGATGATATACACGCCTTTGGCGTGATTGGGACGTTACAGTTCAACATCGTACGATACAGACACAAAACCAAAACAAAAAAAGGAGAACGATGTTCGCCTTTTCTTTTTTCGTACTCTTACAGATTGTAGAGAGCGGTGTATTTTTTCTTGAGGTAGTCCAAGAAATAGTGCGGATCAAAGTCCTCGCCGGTTGCCTCACGCAGAATCTGCTTGGGGTAGCGACTTGCGCCGTAGGTATGCACCTTGGCTGCCAACCAACCGCCGATTGCTTTCAGGGTGGGCTGACGCATTGCCGTTTCGATATCCAGGTCCTTGCCCATAGCGGCGTACATTTGCGCTGCGTACGCGCTGCCCAGCGCATAGGTGGGGAAATAGCCAAACGAGCCGTGTGCCCAGTGTACGTCCTGCAACACGCCCTTGGAATCGTTGGGTACGTCAACGCCAAGATACTCCTTATATTTTGCATTCCATGCAGCAGGCAGGTCCGCTACTGCCAAACGGCCGGACAACAACTCCTTTTCCAACTCGTAGCGAATCAATACGTGCAAGGGATAGGTAACCTCGTCTGCCTCGGTGCGGATCAAACTGCACTCCACACGGTTGATCTCGCGGTACATATCCTCGGCGCTCACGTCGGCCAGTTGCTCGGGGAAGATCTCTTTCAGCGCGCCCATGTGGGTCTGCCAAAAAGCAAGGCTACGGCCAATCATATTCTCAAAGAAGCGAGACTGGCTTTCGTGCATTGCCATGCTTGCGCCGCCGCCCGACATGGTGTTATCCAACTCTGCGCTCACTTGACGCTCGTACATGCCGTGTCCCATCTCGTGGATCGCCGAGAAGATAGCAGACAAAAAGTCGTCCTCGTGGAAGTGGTTGGTGATACGCACGTCCTTTCTGCCAAAGTTACTGGTAAAGGGGTGCTCGCTTTCTGCCATCACGGTGCAAGCAGGGTTAAAGCACATCACGGTGCGCAGATATTCGGCAAAATGCTTTTGTTTGTCGATGGGGAAGCGTTGCTTCGTCCAAGCCGCAGGCGCACGCTCGCCTTTTGCGCGGATTTTGGCAACCAACGGCACCAACTCACGCTTGATCAAATCAAAGAATTCGTCATATTCCTTTTGACCGTATTCGGGCTCATACTCGTCCAACAGCAAATCATAACCAACCAGGTCGGGGTCTGCAATTTGGCTATATTCCTTTTGGAAAGCGAGAATTTGCTCCAACATAGGCGCAAAAGCCGCCCAGTTATTGCCGCGCTTAGCGTCCACGTAGACAGGGAAAGCACGTGCGCTCAACTCGCTATACGCCACGTATTTATCTTGTGGAATACGTGCCAAGCGGTCGCCCCGCTTTTTCAACTCGATCACTTCGTGCGCAAGCACCGCCGACAATTCCTCACGGTGCGCATACAACACCTCAATCGCCTCCAAATACTCGGGCGAGGTGGTCAACTCATAGCTCATCTCAGACAGGGTGCCAATCTCTGCGGCACGTGCCTCGGCAGAGATGCGGGGAGCCAGCGTTTCACGGTCCCAACCCTCCAAGAAAAAGGCCAAATGCAGGGCCTTCATACGGCGGTTTGTAAATTGGTAAACTTCCAATGCTTTTTCAACGTTCATATTTTTTTCTCCTTATGGGGGCAAGCGCCTCCACTTTCTATCATACCATATTGTGCACTTCGATTGCAAGGGGGAGGGCGCCCCGTCCAAAAATTCGCCAAACAAGAGGAACAGAAAAGCCCCCAACGGTTTGTCTACCGTGGGGACTTTGTACGTCGCACCGCCGAAAGGGGTGACGACCAACGGTTTCTTTATACGTAGCACCGCCGTGCGTGCGTGTTGCCGATGGGTACTTGATACGTGCCACCGCCGTAGAGTGTCTACCAAAGGTGCTTCGTAGGTAGTGCCACCAAAGTACCGTCTACCAAGGGTACCTCGTAGGTAGCACCGCCAAGTGGCTATTCGGTAGCAAAACTGTCGAAGTAGCCCTGCACCAATACCACAGGCGTGCCCTTGTCGCCCGAGCCGCTCACCAGGTCGCACAATGAGCCCAACAAGTCGGTGATTTGGCGGGGGGTAGTGCCTTGCGATGCCATATTACCCTTCAGGTCCGCTGCCTTTGCGCGGATACTGTCCTTGATGGCCTGTTGCAAAGCCTCGCCCTCGAGGTTGGCAAAAGCGTTGTCCGTCAGATACTTCAGTTTGATTTCGTTTGGCGTGCCCACCAGGCCGGGCGTATGGAAAGGGGAGACCACAGGGTCTGCCAACTCCCAAATTTGCCCTTGGGGGTCCTTGAATGCGCCGTCACCGTAGACCATCACTTCGATATGCCGTCCCGTCTTTTCCAACAGTTTCTGTTGAATTTCCTCCACCAACGCCTGTCCGTCGCGAGGGAATAGTTTGACCGTCTCCTCGGTGGCTTTGTTAGAGCCCAACAGACCGTAGTCGGGATTGTAGCCCGAGCCCTCAATCGACTCGCTCATAATATCGTCCAGCCCCAGTACGGTGCTTGCGCCCTTTTCCAAAAGGATACGCTTGCTTTGGGCGCGCGTGTGGATATCTGCCGTCAGCACCACGTCGGTATAGCGCAAAATATCCTCTGCGTGGTTGCCAAAGATGATTTCCACCTCGCAGTTCTCCGCCTCTACCAACTCTTGGTAATAGGCTACGTAGTCCACGCCCGTAAAGGGGTGGGTGCTATGGCCGAACAAGTTGCGGTACTCGTCAAGGGTCAACACGTCGCTATACGGCACGATTCCTGCTTGCAATATTTGCTCGTCGCCAAGCAGCGCATTTCCCACCTCATCACGGGGATAGGACAGCATCAACACCAACTTCTTTGCGCCACGTGCAATGCCTTTGAGCAAAATAGAAAAGCGATTTCTCGACAGAATGGGGAATATCACGCCCACCGTTTCGCCGCCCGTTTTCCTCGCCACGTCCCGGGCGATATGGTCCACCGAGCAAACGTTGCCCTGGGTGCGTGCCACGATAGACTCGGTGATACCCACCACGTCACGGTCACGGAAGGAAAAACCCTCCGCCTCTGCCGCCGCCAAAAGGTTATCTACCACGTATTCCGCCAGGGGATCCCCTTTTTTTAGTACGGGCAAACGAATGCCACGAGCAACAACGCCAGTCTTTCTCATCTTAGTTCTCCTTTTTGGCCAAAATGTTGCGCGCAATATACACGCCACAAGCGCCTGCCTGCGCCAAACCGCGCGTCAAGCCTGCGCCGTCACCGCCCACGTACAGGTTGCTGATACCCTCTACCTCCAAGCACTTGTCCGTTTGGGGATGAGCGGAATAATACTTTGCTTCCACGCCGTACAGCAGGGTATGCTCGGTAGCAATACCGGGGGTGATATGGTCGAGCGCCTTGATCATCTCGATGATAGCCTGCATGGTCTTTTGGGGCAGACATAGCGCCAAATCGCCGGGTACCGCCTCTTTGAGGGTGGGGTGCACAAAGCCCTCGCTCAACCGCTTATAGGTGGTACGGCGACCCTTGAGAATATCGCCAAAGCGTTGCACGATGACCGAGCCACAGGCCAACTGATTTGCCAAAGAGGAAACCTTCAGCGCATACTCGTTGGGCTTTTTGAAAGGCTCTTCAAAGCGGTGCGTTACCAACAAGGCAAAGTTGGTATTTTCACTACCCAACTTGGGATCGTTGTAGGAGTGACCGTTCACGTTGACCACGCCCTCGTAGTTTTCCATAACCACGTGACCGCTTGGGTTGGAGCAGAAGGTACGCACCATGCTACCCAGCGAGGTGATATAGAGGAACTTGCCCTCGTACAGATGGCGGTTGATCTCGTCCATCACGATATTGCTGCACTCTACGCGCACGCCGATATCCACGCGGTTCTGCGACATATCCACGCCGTTTTTCTCCAACACCGTCGACAGCCACGAGCTACCCTCACGTCCCACGGCCAACACCACGTATTCTGCCTCAACGACCTCGTCCTCAGAAAGCACCACACCCTTGATAGCGCCGTCCTTGATGACGATATCGGTCACGGCGGTGGCAAAGCGGAAATGCACGTGCTTCTCCAGATCCTCGTAGATACGGGTCAGGATTTTGAGGTTTTCTTCGGTACCCAAATGGCGCACCTTGCTGTGGAGCAGTTTCAAGCCTGCCGACATAGCGCGCTTTTCAATATCGTACACGGTGGGGGTCGTGGGGTCGGTGATCACGGTGGTTGCGCCGTAGCTCAGGTTAATATCGTCCACGTAGTAGATCAGATCCAACAGTTGCGACTCGTCCATATAGTCGGTCAGCCAACCGCCAAACTCGGTGGTGATATTAAACTTACCGTCCGAATAGGCACCTGCGCCACCAAAGCCGTTGGTGATAGAGCAGGCAGGATGGCACTCGTTGAAGCCCTGCTTGTTGATGGGGCACTTCGAGATTTTGTGTTCCAACACGGGACACCTTCTCTTTTGAATGGGCAGTCCCTTGTCCACCAACAACACCTGCAGATCGGGATTGATCTTAGTCAGTTCATACGCGCAGAAATATCCTGCCGGGCCGGCGCCCACAATGACAACGTCATATTTCATAATCTTCTCCTTATGATTGCATAGCAATCCTATCCACTTGCCCTTTGGCAAGATCTATTTCAATTGATAGCCTGCCTCCACGAGTGCCGCCGATAGCGCCACGTAGTCTTTGGCAGACAGTATTTCACCGCGCACCGTCAGGGGGTAGCCCGTCTTGGCAATGGCGGACTCTGCCACCGCGCGGCTCACGCCCAAGCCCTGCATCAAATTGTTCGTCAGCGTCTTTCGCCGCATGGCAAACGCAGTACGCACCACGCGCGAAGTCAGCGCAGGATTTGGATCCGCAAATTTGTTCTCTTGGCGGTCAAAGCGCACCACGGCGCTATCCACGTTGGGGGCAGGGTAGAACATTTGCCGTCCCACCACACGGGTCATGGTGGTATTGCCGAGCAAGTTCATTTTGACGGTAATCGCACCGTAATCCTTGCCACCCGGCTCGGCGCACAGTCTGTCTGCCACCTCTTTTTGCACCATCACCGTGATATGGTCGCCAATGCCCTCCTCAAGCAGGCGCAATAGAATGGGGGTGGTCACGTAGTAGGGCAGGTTCGCCACCACACGCGCCCCGGCAAACCGCTCTCGCAACTCCTCGGTCGTGGCCTTCATAAAGTCTTGGAAAATCACCTCGACGTTATCCAGACCGCTCAGCGTTTCTTTGAGAATGGGCACCAGATTTTTGTCGATTTCGTATGCCACTACCTTCCTTGCTTTTTCCGCAAGCGCGGCGGTCAAGGTGCCTGCACCTGCGCCAATTTCCAGTACGGTGTCCTCGGCGCTCACGCCTGCGTCTGCTACGATAGCCGCCAGCAGGTTGCCGTCGGAAATAAAGTTTTGACCAAACTGTTTATTGAAGCGAAAATCTCGACTTGCCAAATAATCTCGCAGACTCATGGTTCAATATAGGGGCGCACTCGGAGCGCCACGCCGTCGGTATCGGCAATTTGCCGAGCTTTTTGCAGTTTTTCCTCTCCCAAAATATCCACCACCGAATATACCACCGCAATGCCTTCTGCCAAGCAATCCTTGGCAAACGCACGCAGGGCGTCATGAGCACCCTCAAAAATCGGTCGGCAAAGGGTATCGTAGTCAGCGCTGCACACCTCGTTGAGGCTCACGTTAATCAAATCCACGTCCACCAACTCGGGCGCAATGCGCCGTCCACAAATCAGATTGCCGTGTCCGTTGGTATTCAGGCGGGTTTTGCCACCCAACTCCTTGATACGGCGTGCAATTTGGGGCAGGATATCCATGCGGTAGGTAGGCTCGCCAAATCCACAAAACACCACCTCACGGTAGCGTGTGGGGTCGCCCAAAGCGTTCAACACTTGCTCCGCCGTCGGCTCGCCCTCTCGTAGCCACAAGGGATATCCCTCGTAGGTCTCCTTGCCGTTGCGCACGCAAAAGGTGCAAGCATTGGAGCAGCGGTTGGTCATATTGAGGTAGCAGTTGCCATCTATTTCGTAGGCTAATACGTTCATTGATCCTCCAACCGATAAAAACGGCGTGCGTTTTGCGTGGTCAAAAGAGCCACTTCTTCGGGGGTTTTTCCTATCAACTCTGCCATTTTAGCGCATACGTACGGCAGTAGAGAGGGGTCGTTTCTTTGTCCGCGCAAAGGTACGGGGGTCATATACGGACAGTCGGTTTCCAACAGTAACCTTTCTGGGGGGATCACCGCCAACACCTTGTCTTTATGCTTGGCAAAGGTGATTGCGCCGCCAAAGCTATAGTAAGCGTCCAATCCGTTATATACGTCGCGAGCAAGCTCCGCGCTGCCCGAATAGCAGTGGAGCAACACGCCGTTACGTAGCTTATCACGGTGCTCCGCCAAGATTTGATTTGCGTCCTCGTACGCCTCACGCAGGTGTAGCACCACGGGCTTACCCAACTCGTCCGCCAGCACAAGTTGTCTGGCAAACACGGCACGTTGCGCCTCTCGGGGAGAATTATCGTAGTGATAGTCCAGCCCGATCTCTCCCACCGCTACGCACTTGGGGTGTGCCGCCAGACGGCGGATCAAAGCCTCGGCTTTTGGGGTATAGTCTTTGGCACAATGCGGATGGATCCCCACCGTAAAATAACACCAGGGATACTTCTCGGCCAAGGCCAACGAGGTATGGCAACTGTCCTCGTCACAGGCCGCGTTGACTACGCCAACCACACCTGCTTTTTGCAGTTTCTCTACCACCCCGTCCAGCTCTCCGCCGAACTTTTCGTCGTCCAAATGTGCGTGTGCGTCAAACAGCATTAGCGCACCTCGTTGCCGCCCTCACAGGGACCGCTGGGTTGAATGAGAGCCAAGCCCTCTGCCGTCGTAGCGCACAAAATCATGCCCTCGCTCACCACGCCGCACAGTTTCACAGGAGGCAGGTTAGCGACCACCACGACCGACTTGCCCACCATATCTTCGGGGGAGTAGAACTTAGCGATACCGCTGACGATTTGTCTGGGTTTTTCCTCGCCCACGTCCACTTGCGAACAAAGCAGTTTGTTGCTCTTGGGCACCTTTTCACACGCCAAAATCTTACCCACGCGCAAATCCATCTGGGCAAACTGATCGATGGTGATGGGGGGTTTGCTTACCACGGTGGGTTTCTTAGGCTCTTCCTTGGCGGGCTCTGCGGGGTGGAGTGCCTCAAATCTTGCGTGCACGTCCTTTGCGTCCAAGCGCACAAAGAGTTTTTCTGCGCCCTTGCCAACTTCGCCGCCTGCATACAGACCCCACTCGCCGAGGGTATCAAAACTACGAGCCTCCACGCCCAAATCTGCCAGCGCCTTAGCGGCGGTGGTGGGCAGGAAAGGAGCGAGCAAGCTGGTACCGATAATCAAGGCCTCGGTCAGGTTATACATCACGGTAGCCAAGCGGTCCTTTTTGCTTTCCTCACGGGCCAACACCCAGGGTGCGGTTTCGTCGATATACTTGTTAGCGCGGTTAAAGATAGCAAACACTTCGTCGATAGCGTCTGCCACTTGATAAGCGTCCAACTTTGCCACCACCTTTTGATAGGCGGCGGTGCATACTGTGCGCAGCGAATCGTCCACTTCCTCGTACACGCCCTTGTTTTCTACGTGACCGCCAAAATATTTGTGGCTCATAGCCAGGGTGCGGCTCAGCAAATTGCCGTAGGTATTGGCAAGCGCATTGTTGCACACCTCGGTCAGCATATCCAGGTTCACCAAGCCGTCGTTATCAAAGGGCACCTGCGACAGCAGATAGTAGCGCACCGCGTCCGTGCCAAAAATCTTCACCAGATCGTCGGGGTACAGTACGTTGCCCTTGGACTTGCTCATCTTGCCACCGTCCTGCAACAGCCACGGATGACCGAAAATGCACTTGGGCAGAGGCTCGCCCAGCGCCATCAAAAAGATGGGCCAATAGATGGTATGGAAGCGCACGATATCCTTGCCGATGATATGCACGTCCGCAGGCCACAGCTTGCCGTATTGCTCGGTATGGTTGCCGTCTGCATCGTAACCAATACCCGTGATATAGTTGGAGAGAGCGTCCAACCACACGTAGACCACGTGACGGGGGTCAAAATCCACGGGGATTCCCCACTTGAAACTGGTTCTCGTCACACACAGATCCTGCAGACCCGGCTTGAGGAAGTTATTCACCATTTCGTTCTTGCGCGAAACGGGGGTACTAAACTCGGGGTGCTCCTCATAGTAGGCCAACAGGCGGTCGGCGTAGCGACTCATACGGAAGAAATACGCCTCCTCGGTAGCGCGCTTCACCTCACGGCCACAGTCGGGGCACTTGCCCTCTACCAGTTGGCTCTCCGTCCAAAAAGACTCACAGGGGGTGCAGTACCAACCCTCGTAGGTGCCTTTGTAGATATCCCCTTGGTCATAAAACCGCTTGAAGATTTTCTGCACTTGCTTTTCGTGGTCCTTGTCTGTGGTGCGGATAAACTTATCTGCCTCTACGCCCAGCGCAGTCCAAATCCCCTTGATCGTATCGCTGATCTCGTCTACGTGCTGTTGGGGGGTGATCCCTCTTGCCTGTGCTTTCAGCTCAATCTTTTCGCCGTGCTCGTCGGTACCCGTTTGGAAAAACACGTCGTAGCCTTGGCTGCGTTTGAA
Source organism: Clostridia bacterium (assembly GCA_017463565.1). Lineage (GTDB taxonomy): Bacteria > Bacillota > Clostridia > Christensenellales > CAG-1252 > RUG14300. Next base: position 43,244 of record JAFTOZ010000004.1, read on the forward strand.
GCGAGCCAAAGCGTCCGCCAACACGATTTCGTAGGCGTTGCCAATATGGGGTTTGCTCGAAGCGTATGCAATTGCAGTTGTGATATAGTAGGGTTTCTTCGTCATAATTTCCTCCTCGTTTTCCCCAAATGAGAGGGTCAACCAAACTATTGTAGCACATTAAACTTTTGAGGTAAAGCAATTTTAACCAAACGCACACGCTCTTACACGTTGCGCACCTGGGATTTTCTCGGGAAAATACAAACGCCTTTTTTTTGCTCCGTCTTTTTCTTTTTCGGTTGGCGTACAAAGAGCCCCTTTCTCCCCGGGAAAAGCCACAAAAAATCGCCCCGAATTGGGGCGACCTTTTTGAGCAAAAACTCGTGCAATCCCAGACTTACAGGATACGCAGAATGTGACCCTTGGTGATCATCAGAATAAGGTCAATGATCCAGATGAGCAAGCCACCGAAGATACGAATGATACCGGCGAGGATCTTACCTTCTTTCAAACGGGTGATGATACCCAACAACCAAGCGGTAAAGGGGATGATAGCCAAAATCACGCTAATCAGGCGACCTAAGCCAAAATAGTCTTTTTTTGCTGCTTTTGCTGCCATAAGGCACCTCCTAAAAATAGTCTACGCTCATTATATCACATTTCCCTGCCTTGCGCGATACCTTTTGCAAAATTTCTTTTGAATTTTGTCAAAAAGAGCACCGAGAGAGGAAAAATAGCAAAAAAACAAGGGAAAAACGGTTGGAGAAAAGGCAAAAAGGGGCAAATATGTTTTACTTTTTTAGTTTTAGTGCGTATAATAGTGTTACTATACGCGGAGGTTTTGCATATGTTGATGCAACAAGAACTCTATTCCGAGCCAGAAGTCGTACTGCGTGCGCTAGATCGCAACGCCGATTTATGCCGCAAAATTGCCGACAAGGTCAAGGAACGCGGTATCAAGAACATCACGGTGATTGGCCGTGGCAGTAGCGATAACGCAGGTCTTTGCTTTAAGTACATCACCGAGATTTTGACGGGCATTCCGGTAGGCAACGCCCACCCCTCTGTGGTGACTATGTACGGCGGCAAGGTGAACTATAGCGACCATATGGTGGTTGCCGTTTCTTCCTCCGGTCGCAGTATCGATACTGTTGCCGTGGTAGACAACGCGCGCCGTTCGGGTGCGTTGACCGTTGCCATCACCAACGACGAAACCTCTCCTCTGGCAGCCACCGCCAAGTATCATTTGTGCCTGCACGCAGGCGTTGGTACTGCCGTTGCCGCCACCAAGACGGTTGCCGCCGAGCTTGCCGTTTTGTACCAACTTGCCCTGAGCATCTGTGGTCGCGAGGACTATATGAAAGAGTTGCGCCTTATGCCTGCCAAGTTGTACGAGATCATCGATATGGTGCCCTCTATTCGCCGTATGGCAAAGGCCTGTTGCGAGCACAAGGAATTCATCGTGCTTTCGCGCGGTATTATGCAGGGCGTCGGCAAGGAGCTTGCGCTCAAACTCAACCAATGTTGCTATAGTTTCTCACAGTTCTATAGTATCACCGACTTTATGCACGGTCCCTTTGCTCTGTTGGAGGAGGGGGTCAACGTAGTGCTTTTGGCACCCGAGGGCGAGTGTGGCGAGAACTATTTTGATATCGCTACCCGTGCCAATCTGTTGGGCGCCAACCTCTACATTTTCTCAGATAGCGACCGCGTGCTGAACTTTGCTACCGAAGGTATGAAAATGCCCTCCACCTCTATCATCAGCTCTGCGTTCGTCTACAATATCGCTGTGCACCTATTCGCTATGTTCGTTGCGGTAGAAAAGGGTCTCGACCCCGACTTCCCCCGCAACCTCAAGCGCGTTACCATCACAAAATAACCCCACTGGGGCTGCGGATATCCGCAAATATCAAGGAGGAAATATGTCCGAAATTATTCTGTTAACCCAAGAAGGCTACAACGAAAAAGATGCTGAATTGGACAATCTGATCAAGGTTGAGCGTCCTGCTGCAATCGAGGCCGTTCGCGTCGCCCGTGAGTTTGGCGATTTGAGCGAGAATGCCGAGTACGACGCCGCCAAGGACCGTCAAGGTCGCGTTGAGTCGCGTATCCAAGAGTTGGAGTATCTGTTGGCACACGCCAAGATCATCTCCGACGGCGAGGGCGCAACCGACGTCATTGGCGTGGGCAGCACCGTCACCCTGTTGGATTTGGATTTTGACGAAGAAAGCGAGTTTCTCATCGTTTCTACCGTAGAGGCCGATTTCTTTGCAGGCAAAATCAGCAATCAATCTCTGTTGGGCAAGGCTCTGTTGGGCAAAAAGGCTGGCGACGTGGTCGAAGTGACCGCCCCCGCAGGCAAGATGAGTTTCCGTATCATCAAGACAGGAAGATAAAGACCGCACGAAGGACAAGTATATGGAAGAACAATTGATCACAAACGTAGAAGTGGACGAGGCGGAAGCCAAGCGTGTCCGCAAGGAAAAGTTGGACGGACTGGTCTCTGCCGGTCAGGATCCATTCACGATCACCGCGTTTGACAAAACGCATCTTTCTGCACAAATCAAGGCAGACTACGACAGCCTGGAAGGGCAGACCGTACGCCTGGCAGGCCGTATGATCGGCAAGCGCATCATGGGCAAGGCCAGTTTTGCGCACCTTTTGGACGGCGAAGGCACCCTGCAGTTTTACGTGCGCCGCGACGATATCGGCGAGGAAGAATACCGCGCCTTCAAACAAATGGATATCGGTGACATCGTAGGTATCGAGGGCTTTGTCTTCAAGACCAAGACGGAGGAGATCAGCGTTCACGTGCAACGCCTGGTATTGCTCGCTAAGAGCCTGTTGCCCCTGCCCGAGAAGTACCACGGCCTGCGCGATACCGACTTGCGCTATCGCCAACGCTACGTAGACTTGATTGCCAACCCCGAGGTCAAAAATACCTTTGTGTTGCGCTCCCGTATCATCACCGAAATCCGCCGTATGCTCAACGAAGAGGGCTTCATCGAGGTGGAGACCCCCATTCTCAACACCGTCGCAGGTGGCGCTACGGCACGTCCCTTCATCACCCACCACAACACGCTGGATATCGATATGTACCTGCGTATTGCGCCCGAACTGTACCTCAAGCGTCTGATTGTGGGCGGATTCGAAAAGGTCTACGAAATCGGCCGTTTGTTCCGCAACGAGGGTATGGACGTCACCCACAACCCCGAGTTTACCACCATCGAGTTGTACCAAGCATACGTGGACTTCAACGCCATGATGGACATCAGCGAGCGTATCTTCCACAACATTGCCAAGAACGTGTTGCACGCCGACAATATCACCTACCAAGGCACCGAGCTGCAGATCGCCGGCAAGTGGAAACGCCAAAGCATGAACGACGCCGTGTTGGAGTATACCGGTGTGGACTGTCTGTCTTTGGACGTACAGGGTATCTACGATGCCTGCCGCGAAAAGGGCTTGGAGTTGGAGCCGGGTCTCAGCTGGGGCAAAGCAATGGCAGCGCTGTTCGACACCTACGTCGAAGAAAACCTTATTCAACCCGTGTTCATCTACGACTATCCCGTGGAGATCTCGCCCTTGGCGAAGAAGAAGCCCAGCGATCCCCGCTTGACCGAGCGCTTCGAAATCTTCATCGTGGGTCACGAGTTTGGCAACGCCTTCTCCGAGTTGAACGACCCCATCGACCAACGCGAGCGCTTTATGGCGCAAGCACGTGCGCGCGCAGGCGGCGACGAAGAGGCACAAATGATGGACGACGACTACGTCACCGCTCTGGAGTACGGTTTGCCCCCAACGGGCGGCCTGGGAATCGGTATCGACCGAATGGTCATGCTGTTCACCGACAACTACAGCATTCGCGACGTACTGTTGTTCCCCACCATGAAACCCCGCAAGTAGTCGAATCGGCCAAAACAAACCGAATAGAGCAAAAGCAAATCGAACAAAAACCAAAGAGGTTGGCTCCTACCAACCTCTTTTTTGTTTTCCCCCCTCACATACCCCCACAAAACACCCCTATTGTCAAACCGTATCAATACGTGTATAATATATTTGTACCCACCCGCGTGTGGCGCGAGGGGTACTAATAATATTTGAGGAGGAAAAGAAGATGAGCGAAAACTTTAATAAGAAGTGTAATGCAGGAAGTATAGTGTTGGCATCTCCATATTTTGAATACGTGTATAGTTTACCACTCGTTTCTTTTGGCGACGCAAAAGGTTCGGTAGAGCTAGGCATCGTATACAACTCCCAATTGGCTTCGTCCAATCTCTTTAACATAGCCAACGGCTTCAAACTGAATCTACAAAAGAAGCTAATTTTCAACAACGGCAAAGTTTCCCATATCATAGACTCCAACGGATTGCAAATCGCGTGTAACGAAGCAACGAACGGTGCAAACAACTACGGCCAACGCGCCTACGCCCTGAACGATGAGTCCCACCGTATTTTGCGCCAAACGGAAGACGGCTACGAACTGGAATATCCCGACTATAGCAAAGAGCTGTTCAATGCTAACGGCGATATCGTCAGCAGCTACGACAAATATGGCGTTCAGATTTTAGATTTTGGCTATTCGACTGGTACCACGCCTGTCCTGACGACAATTACATACAGACCTGCATTAGGTGCGACATACAAAAAGCTAACTCTATCCTACAATGAGAACGACTTCATAAGCATTGCATATTCTGCGCTAAAAGAAGACGGCACGGATTACTTTTCATTGATTGCAGTGGTTTCATTTTTTACTGATGGTGTTAGAATTTATCATTATTCCAATGTTGAGTATCTCATTTATAAGGAAGGTTCCGAATTTATAGCAACTGCCTCGACTGGCATTAACAATCTATCGGTGGATGTTTCGGAAGTAAAGTGTACCGAAACCGAAAACAAGTATGTTGTTCAGAGCTTGGAATATGGAAAAGTCAAAGATTCCGTCACCTATGAAGCACGGCAAATGACAACCGACGGCACAGAACTCCTTGTTTTGGACCAAACGGACTTTCACGGTGTTATCACGCGTGTGCAGTACAAGGACCACATGCCGACCTACTCATACGAAATGCTGGCTGATGAAAGCGCTATGTTCAACGCCCAGGAAAAGTATATCGGTACGGTACAGGTCCAAGAAAAGCGCGGTGTAAGCGGCGCCGTGATCCACGGTTTGGGGCGTTCCTTCATATGTACACTTCCAACGATGGATATGCGTGTTCGAATATTCCCAGACGACACGCCGAGTTCGGTCTATACCGGAGAGGCGGTTTTGACCGGCTGGATACGCAGCTCAGAGGTAACTAATTATACACTCTACGTCAAAGAGGTACCGCACCAAATACAGATAGATTGTATTAATACCTGGCTATTCTTTGCGATACCGTATTTTAACGACGAGCGCTACATTGATTTGCGGCGTACTTTCTCTAACCCTGTGGAATTATGCGGAACGGCGGTATATATGCTAGACCGTCATTTGCGTAGGGATACCGCAAGCGTTGTGAACTTTGATAGCATGGTTGGATACAATTTTGACGATGTTACGTTCATGAATGAAATCGACGGCCAACCGGATGTATCGGGTTGCGTGGCTAGCTTCGAGGATATCCAACGGTATTTTATCGCTCGCAAAAAGGGACGTACAAACGAGTTTTACTATAACAACGGTCGTAGCCTCATCACCAATGCCGACACAATTAAGATACGTGTTGTTTTTGTCGATAACGAAGGGTCGACACACTATCAATACGCCCTGCTTTCGCAGTTTTCCGAGATAGCAAAATCAACCTCGTTCCAGACGGACAATCGAACTGTGCGCTATATCTTCAATTACGCCCAACATTTTATGGTGGAGGAGCGACCCATAGGTACCACGCAAAAAACGCTTGTCTATCACTACGATTCCTATCTTGATCTGGTGAGCGCAATATCTCGCACCCAGACACTAGGCGCACCGATAGAAATACCCTTGGAGTCCTACACAAGAAACAGCCTGGGTTTGGTAACGAGTCACACGCAAGGGGCAGATATAGTACGAAGTTATACTTACGATAACAACTGCACTTGCATACAGTACGAAACCGACGAATTTGGCGCAGTCACAAACTACACAACGGATGCCGTATGGGGGCAGATTGTTGCGGCAGATGTCTCTACGCTCGCGAAAAGTAATGCTGAGTACACCGCCGACGGAAAGGATTTGGAGGTGGCTACTTTTGGCGTAGGTACTAATACCACTTCTAACACCGTAACCTACGCAGATGGAAACGTATCGACTGTGAAGTCCGGCGGCATCACATATGGCTTTGGATATACCGACAACGACCTGACAGCCATCAGCAAAAACGGAGTTACACTCAAGAGTATATCCTATGACACCAACAACTACCGTACTGCCACAGTAACCAGTCCAACCTCGGCAAACGTAAGCTACGTCAAAACGCGTACGGTAGATAACTATGGTCGAGAGTTACTGGTAGCAGGTTACCGCGAAAACACCTACGCCCTCTATCCAAGTTTTGATTCAACCGGCGCTCACGTTAACCTGGGGGACGGCAAAGGGAGCAACCGTCTTAGCCGTACTAAGGATTTGACAAACAACAGAGAAACGTTGTTTGGCACGCTAAATGCTACCCAACAGAAAACCGTGACAATGAGTGGCACAACCACGGTTGACGCAACCGTTGTCACGCAAGACGTAAGCGGTAGACCAACTTCACGTGTATATGCACGCGGTGACGCTCTCTCTATTCAGGAATCTATGACCTACGCCACAGGCGTACAGACGTGGGAGACGGATTCGCGTATTTTATCGCATCAGTATAAGATAGGCGAGCAGGACGTTGTATCAACAGCCATATCCTACGACGACCTCAAGCGTCCCACCCAAAAGACGCATACCGTAAACAGCATACCCTTCCGCAAGACGTTAACCTACAACCGAAGCAGGGTTCGTTCCGTCATAGACAGCAAGGATACCTCCACCGTAGCCCACACCTCGTACGTCTACAATTCCCTGGGTAGGATATTCAGCGAAACTGAGAACGTATCCGGCAAAACTACTACCTATAAGTATGATATACTGGGCCGTTTGACACGCGAAAACAATCAGGCACTCAACAAGACGTATCGGTATACCTACGACGCCGCAGGCAACGTGACCCAAAAGCAAACGTACGCCTATACGACAGTGGTGACCCTGCCCGAAACGGCAGAGACCACAGAAACATTTGCGTACGATTCTGTCCACCCCGACAGACTGTCTGCCTACAACGGTACCTCGCTGACCTATGACCAACAGGGTTGCCCCACTTCACTCAACGGCAAGACTCTCACTTGGACCAAAGGAAAACTTACCCGAGTTTCTTCTACCAACGCACAGGGTACAACGACGTATAGCTTTACCTACGATGGATACGGTCGCCGAGTCAATAAGGCCTATAACTTTGTACGCTCCTTTAGTGCGCCGTTAGTACCCGACGCTGTTCGTTCCGAGTCCACAGACTTTGTCTATGACCACGCCGGTAGATTAGTGCAGGAGACCAAGACGCGTACCTTGTTCAACAACGCGTCTTCACAATATGTGGTAACCTACCTCTATGATGAATTCTCTATTGTTGGTATGAGCTACAATGGAGTGGACTACTACTTCCAACGCAACCTGCAGGGGGACGTAGTGGGCGTGTATGACAATACCGGTACCAAAGTCGTCACCTTCCAATACGATGCGTACGGAAACTGCACTGCCTCCGGAGGTTCACTTCTGAACTTCTGCCATATCCGCTACCGCGGATACTATTATGATGCAGAAACGGAACTCTACTGGGTAACCACACGGTACTATTCCCCTGCACTCTGCCGTTGGATTTCACCTGACTCAATCGAATATTTAGATCCAGAAAGAATTAACGGGTTGAATTTATATGCGTACTGTGGGAATGATCCAGTTAATTATGTTGACCCATCAGGTAATTTACCATTTTTCATATTAACAGCAATTATTGGTGCTGTTATTGGAGTGGGAATTACAGCTGCTGTAGACTATATTCCTGATAAAGAATTTAATTTACACTGGGGTTGGTATGTAGGAGCAGGAGCCTTGGGAGCGGCAATTGGTGCTGGTATTGGAATGGCAGTATCATATTATGCTACAGGAAGTATTGCTTCATCCACAGGAAACGTATTTGCAAGTCTATTCAAAAGCACTTCACTATATCGTTCGGTCGGTCCCGACGAATTGGCTGATTTAAAAGCAATTGGTAAGTTTAGGCAAGGTCCAAATAGTATGGAAGGTAAATTCTTTGCAAATTCAAAAAAAGGAGCGATGAAATGGGGAGAAAGTTTTAGCCAATCGAGTTATATTAAAATTAGAGTTCCTAAGAGTTCGTTATCAAATGTATCAGTTAACGCAATGAAGCATTTAGATGCTATTGATGATGCGTTTTACTTCTCTGATTTAGGATATTTAAATTCAATTGCTGGAAAAATCTGGTTCTTGTAGGAGGCAATACAAATGAATTATATTGCAGAAATTAAATGGCTAAAACCAGAAGAGGGTGGTAGAGAAACGGAAGCTCCCTTTAATAGTGATAAATATGGACCACAAATAAGGTTTGATGGTCTTAAGGGATCATGGAGCTTAATTGTTTGTAATTACCAAAAACTAGGTGCGTTTAGAACATTAGCTAAAGTTCATTATCTAAACAAAATAGATGCACCTAATAACTTGAAAATAGGTTTAGAGTTTGATCTGTATGAAGGTGTTAAAAAGGTTGCTCATGGAGAAATTATAGACATAATTTAAATATCACAGACATGCAAGAGTGTAACTATCTAAACAGGAAGTTGCATATCTTCCCCTCACTCAAACCAAACAAAAACCGACTGCAACCAGTCGGTTTTTTCTTGGCTCGGTAGAAGGCACAAAACACCCCTATTGTCAAACTACACAAAAAAGGGTTTAAAAAATGAAAAACAAAATTAAAATATCAGATTTTAGTAACCGCACATACTGCGGACAATAAAAAAGACCTCGGTTGCCCGAGGTCTTTTGTTTTACTTGTCTTACAGAAGTTCTGCAAAGTGCTTAATGGTACGCACCATTTGGCTGGTGTAGCTGTTCTCGTTGTCGTACCAGCTGACTACCTGCACTTGATAGGTGTCGTCGTCGATCTTAGCAACCATAGTTTGGGTAGCATCGAACAAGGAACCGTAGGTCATGCCAACCACGTCGGAAGAAACGATTTGGTCGGTGTTGTAGCCAAAGCTCTCGTTGCTAGCAGCCTTCATAGCAGCGTTGATTCCGTCCACGGTCACGTTTTGACCCTTCACCACAGCGATCAGGATGGTGGTGGAACCGGTAGCGGTGGGCACACGTTGAGCAGCGCCGATCAACTTGCCGTTCAACTCGGGGATAACCAGACCGATAGCCTTAGCAGCGCCGGTGGAGTTGGGAACGATGTTCATAGCGCCGGCTCTGGAACGACGCAGATCGCCCTTACGTTGGGGACCGTCCAGGATCATTTGGTCACCGGTGTATGCGTGCACGGTGGTCATGATACCGCTTTGGATGGGAGCGTAGTCGTTGAGGGCCTTAGCCATGGGAGCCAAGCAGTTGGTGGTGCAAGAAGCGGCCGAAATGATGTTGTCCTCAGAGGTGAGGATGTCGTGGTTCACGTTGAACACTACGGTGGGCAGGTCGTTGCCAGCGGGAGCGGAGATAACAACCTTCTTAGCGCCAGCGTCGATGTGAGCTTGAGCCTTAGCCTTGCTGGTATAGAAACCGGTGCACTCCAGCACAACGTCTACCTTCAGCTTCTTCCAGGGCAGTTCCTTAGCAGCAGCCTTAGCGTAGATGGTGATCTCTTGACCGTCCACGATGATAGCGCCGGAGGTAACCACAGTCTTGCCGTCCTCGGCCAAGATGGGATCCTTGTAGTCCACGGTGTGACCGCTGCGAACGTAGTTGCCTTGCATGGTATCATACTTCAACAGGTGAGCCAGCATTTTGGGGCTGGTGAGGTCGTTGATGGCGACTACCTTGTAGCCTTTCGCACCAAACATTTGTCTGAAAGCCAGACGACCGATACGACCGAAACCGTTGATTGCAACTCTTACATTTCTTGCCATAAATTATATCCTCCATTTGAATAATTTGTTTTCTCGTTAATTGGCCCGATTCGGACCATTGTCATTGTACAACAAACCCCTGCTATTTGCAAGCAGTTTTTCACACTATCCACAGCCATGTTTTCACTCTTTTTTGAATATTTATTCAAATTTGCCCGTTTTTGCCCCTTTTTTGCTCTCAAAATACAGAAAAACCGCGCAGGGCAGAGGGCCTTGCGCGGTTGGGCTAAACTGTCTTTTGAGGGCGAGACTATGCGCGCTCCCAGGGGAAGACGTACTTCGTCAAACCCAGCTCGTCGCGCACCTTGCTCATTTCCTTTTGCACAGCCTCGTTGATGGGCACGCCGCTGTCTTTGCGTGCTTGCCACACCAAATATTCCTTCTCGCCGGCAGAGTAGATATGGTCTGCGCCGGGAGCCTTGCGGCTGGCACGTACCGAGCGGATAATGTCGCCGGCCTTCTTGCGGCAGGCAGCCTCACCCATAAAGTGCTCGGTGTCGATGGCAATAAAGAAGTGACCCAGGTGATAGGGGCGAATGTTGCCGTCTGCGTCCTTGCCGTTGAGGTCCTTGCCGTAGATACCGTCTGCCAGTGCCGCCGACAAAATCTCAACCACCATAGCGTAGCCGTAGCCCTTGTAGCCGCCCAGCGCCTCGCCGATACCGCCCAGAGTAGTCAGGGCAGCCGTGCCGTTGCGGATCTTCTTCAGCGCAACACCTGCATCTCCCTCTACGGGGTTGCCGTCCAGGTCCACGATGGTGCCGGGGTGCACGTCCTCACCAATGCGCTCGTAATATTCTACCTTGCCGTTTTGGGTGATAGAGGTAGCGCAGTCCAGGTTGAAATCAAACTCCTCGTCGGTAGGAATGCCAATGGTCAGGGGGTTAGTACCAAACATACCCTCAACGCCCCAAGTGGGAGCCACAGAGGGACGGGCGTTGGTGCCCGTGATACCAATGCAACCGTGCTTGGTAGCCATGGTAGCGTAGTAACCGGCGATACCGTAGTGGCAACTGTTGCGCACGGCAACCATACCCATACCGTACTTCTTGGCTTTGGTGATTGCCAACATCATCGCCTTATAGCCAATCACTTGGCCCATACCGTCGTGGCCGTCCACAACTGCGGTGGTGGGGGTCTCACGTACGATCTCAAAATTAGTCACAGGGTTTTGGATGCCTGCATTGATGCGGTCGATATAGATGGGCTTAAAGCGGTTGCAGCCGTGCGACTCAATGCCGCGCTTGTCCGACTCCAACAGCACGTCGGTACAAATCTCTGCGTCCTCGCGGGGAACACCCACGCCAACGAATGCGTCCGTAATAAAATCGTAAGCAGTTTTCCAATCCAAATTCATTTTAGGCATAGTCCAATCTCCTTGTAGAAAAAAAAGTGGTACTAACATAGTACCACCAATCAGCGCCTCTGTCAATGCGCGTTTCAAAATTAATACTCTCTTTCGGCCACGAGAAAGTTTTGTTTGGGGGCGTCTACCACCGCTTCCTGCTCGTCTGCGTGCCATTCTTCTTCCTGCTCGATACGCAGCATGGCCGCCATCGTGTTGCGAGCGCCGCACACGCGTCTGCCTGCACAGTCGCAAATCTCGCTCTCCCTGCGCAGCATCTCTACCGCCACGTAATCTGCGTCGAGCCTCTCGTCCAGCTTGGGGTATCCTGCCGCCAACAGGCTCTCGTTCAATATCGCCACGTTGTCCTTCCAATCTCTCTTGCAAAGAGGGGAGCTGGAGGCACTAAGCGCGTACAATATCAGGTGAGCACGACTCATAGGCTGATAAATATCGGTGGGCAAACCATCTGTCAACAGGCGCAAAATACCGCGGTTTGTCGGGGCAAAAAAGCAGATCGAAGTGGCAGGTAACGTGTGCAAAAGCTGATGTCCTGCGCGGGTCAGGTAGGCCTCGCCTTGCTTTTCATAGAAAAAGAAATCCTCTTGTAAATTGGTCAGTAGTTGCAACAATAGGTCCTTGGCACTCGGCAGACGCTCGCATTGGCGAATGCTATCCACCAACAGACGGTCCTCCACGTGGGCAAGCAACGGCAGCAGATTTTTGTGCAATTCTGCAAAGCACGCCTCAAACAGCACCTTATATTGGGGCGCGGTGGCCTCTACGTGCGGTTGTGGGGTACTGTCGAAACGACGGCTGCGTAACAACTGAAAATACCATGTATGGTGATCGACCAATCTATTTTGCATAGGATTTACCTGTAACCTTCATTTTTTGCCTCCCGAGGTATGGGTTTACTGATATTATAGACACATTTTTCTCCAAGCGCAACGCTTTCGCAAAAATTTGTTTTTCTACCCCCTCCAAAGGAAAGCGTTGACAATTCCTTCTTTCGCGCCTATAATAGTAATATACCAAGTTTAGGCGGAAAACCGCCAGGAGGAAATATGGCCGCACGTCGAGTCAGTTGTTTCAAAGTATGTTGTATCGTATTTGCCGTTATCTTCGTTTTGGTCGTAGCGGTATCTTGCGTTGCTTTCCTCTATTCTCCCGACGCCGTCAAGATGGCAGACAAGTTGAGCAAGATGGAGGGTATCACCGTCAATAACAGCCTGGAAGAGGGCAGTGCGTTCACCCCCGAGGGCGGTATGTTGCTGTTGGGTCTTTCTTCCGTCTATGCCGAGGCCAATGGCGAGGGCGCAGTCCCCGTTGCGGCTCTGGAGTTCTATTCCACCGACGTAGACAGCGCGGACGAAAACTACGTACACGGTATCCTGCTGTATACCAACAGCATCGAGGAGGCGTGGAAGACTTTCCTGCAATTCTATACCAACATCAGCGAATCGGGCGCCGCCAGCGAGGACGCATCCGATCCCACCGCTATGATCTGCTTCGCACGTGGCAAGGCAGTCTACTGTGGCAACGCCGCCGGTCTGATGTACTTCTACGGCAAGGCGTTCATCTAAGAACAAACGAATTTGGCCGCCGGTCTACGGCGGCTTTTATTTTGCCCGAAGCCCCGTACTGCCTACCGTACGTACGCACATACGCACGTAGCGAGCGCACGCACACACACGATACATATTAGATTTTGCGCCCGTCCGCGCGCACTCGCGCGCGCTCTACAGTATAGGGAAGAAAATTTTCCGCAAAACCTGCAAAAAAAGAGTAAAAATAGCACTTCATTTCGGTTGACTTTTATTTTGCCTGCTCATATAATGACTATGCTAATACCGAGGAAGACGTTTTTGTTAAAAATTTCTTAGAAAATTTGCAAAAAGTTAGAAAAAAAATTTGACAAAGATTTTTTAAAGTGTTAGTATGAATGGAGCGCGACTTGTGAAAGCGAGCGTGCGAAAGTAACTTGACAATAGAATAGATAGGTTTAAAGCGAAGTGTAATCCTTGTTAATTATACCCCGAAAGGGGAAACAAGAATATATGAGTTTTAATTTCTTTGAACCAGAAAACAAACAGTCTTTCTTAAAGAAAAAGAGATTAACTTAGTCAAGATTGAACTTA
>JAFTOZ010000023.1 GCA_017463565.1 Clostridia bacterium
CATTGCCTCTTGCAAGCTGATTTCATAAGGCGGATTGACGTCGCCACCACTACCGTAGCCTACGTAGAACCAGTTACACTGACAGCGACCGAATACCGCAACGGGAGTCTCGGGAGAAAAGGGTAACACTTCCTCATTTTTCAGTAAAACAACACCCTCAGCCGCCGCGCCACGCAATAGTGCGTTATACGCAGGGTCCACGACCTTTTCGCCCTTGGGCTTGTTGGCCTCCTGCGACAATCCGTTCGTTACCAAGCTGCATACCGCGCGAATCAGCTTGTTCACACCTTTCTTAATTGGGTTCATGCTCCCCTCCTTTCTGCGTCATATCTGCAAAATCAAAATTCACATTCGTAATATCTTATTCTTCCTCGTCGGCAGGTCTTGTCGCAGCAATCTCTTTCTCCGCCTTCCGCGCCGCTCTTGCTTGGCGCATTTTTCGCCACTTTTCCTTCATCAATTCCGAGGTGTAATCCGCAGCGTTCTCGGCCGCCTCTGCCACGATCAGACGCAGTAGGCTCCACGCACGTTTCCGTGTCTGAGGCGGCAATTCGCGCCCCTTGCTCACCAATAGTTTGCGTGTAGCAGGCGACTCCAAGTCGGCAAGCATTTCCACACCACTTGCCTCCAAGACGCCAAATAGCGCATCGACCAACTCCTGCCTGTCCTCATCGGTCAGGTTTGCTTTCATGTCTTCCAACACACTATCTACCAATTTTGCACCTTTCGAAAGAGCTTTCCCTCGGGCAAACCTACCGTCTTCCTCAATCTGCCAAGTATACGGATAGTGTTGCATCAGTCCTTGCGCCTGTGCTACCACTACGTTCATAGGAGCATAATCCTCTAGCATCAAACCAAAAACGCTCGCCTCAGGCACCGTGCGGTGCATACGTGGCAATAGAGCATCCAGCCTATCCTTATCCCAGTTAGCAGAGGTAATACCCGGACCGTCGTGATTGTATACACAACGAATTCTATCGAATACTTGCGGCGCACAGTGCGCTGCTGCATAAAGAGCCAAATGACCGCCCTTCGAGTGACCGCACACAAGGATTGGCAGGTCGGTCTTGCTTGCCCACCTCTCCAAAAAATCAACCGAAAGAGCGTGGGCGCGGACGGCATACCCCGTGAGGAAGTCAAAGTTCTCTCGCCAACCAATCAAACTGCCGTCTGTGCCTCGGTACACCACGATCAACATATTCGCTGCTTCCCATGCGCTAGCGTTAAATTGGCAAGCAGGTGTGCTTTGCCGCACCGACTCCTGCCCTAGCAAACGCAGGTTTCCAAAGCGTACGGAGTCACCCACCGCCTCCAAAAGTTGCAGGTTATCCTCCGCGTGAGAGCGAGGCACGACGCTCGTAGGATCCTCAATCAAATCTTCCATTTGCCGCAAGCGGTATCCGGCCATCTCCCCCAGATTCAAATAAGCAAGTTGACTCAAAACAAGACTGTCTACCTCGCTAAAGGGAGACTCCGAAAAGGCATATGGAAAACTGCGTGCATACTCGATGATATTCATAGTATCCTCACCGTCTATTATACCGATAACCGCAGGGCACTGTCAAGGGCAAAAGAAAACGGGCATAATAATATGCCCGTCGAAAATCAAACTGAAATGTCGAATTAGAACAGCAAGCTCTTATCCTCGCCAATACCGGACAGACCGTCCAATACGTACTCGGTACCGTCTTCGCCCAACATCTTGCCTTCCAACTCGCCAAATACGATATAGTAATCAATATTCACTATGCCTGCATGCACCACCATTGCAAATGCATCGTACACTTTGAAACGGGCGTTCACCATACCGTGCTCGTCCTTCATCGTCCAAATAGCAGGGGTAACGTCCTTACCTGCCTTGCGCTCAGCATCACGGCGGGCGCAGAAGTCAGCGGTCTCGATATCGCGCTCAAACACAACCGGAGGCAACAAACTGCTGGTGCCCTCCAACCAAATGATGTTCTCGTTGTACTTTTCTTGGTCGATAGATTGGTTACGGGTCAGGTTGAATCCGAAATACTTACGCTCGCGAGAAACGCAACGGCCCATGGTACTCACCCAATCGTAGTGGGCCTTTCGGGGATAATAGCCACGGTGGTCGTCAATCACGGCGCAGGTGTCCTCGTTGGCAACATACTCTTTGCCGTTAAACACCAACTTACCCTTCACACGGAACATATCCTTCTGCGAATAGAGAGGACGGTTCTTACCAAAGGGAATACTGACTACGCAGGGATCACTCACGCGCTCCAACTCAAAGTTATATTCAATGCGACCTTGCTCCTTGGTTTCGTGATGGCCCTCAACGGTAGCCTTGCCTACCTCAAAGTTGTTCACGTATTTAATATGAGAGTTCTTAGTGTACGCCTTACTTTCGTCGCCGTTTAACAAGGTGGGGGCAATAAAGGTCTTCTTCGCAGACAGATTGGTCTGCCATGCGTGCATGGTGCGCGTTGCTTTGTCATAGAAAACGTGCAAGGTCACACCAAAGAATGCCATATCGCTGACAGCAATCAGCAAAGTACCGCCGTCCAGGTTAACCTCACAGGCTTCCCACAAAGTCAAGCGAAGCTTGTTCATGCAATTGGGCGCAGCCGTGGGGCGATCTGCTCGCAAAAGGTCCATATCCTTAAACTCACTCAGGAAAGTGCCAAATACGCATTGCCCGTCCGGTCCTACGATACTATCGGGGGTGGGCACTGGACGTCTTTTTTCATGAATAAACTTGCTGTAATCTCCCATATTTGCCTCCATGTGCTACGCACGCATATTAAGATATTTTAATCTTAACACAGAAGTGCTTTTGTGTCAATATGGGTTTTTTGAAAATTGTGTGATAATTTGTGCAACTCCGCCTTTACCAAACGCTAATCGGCTCGTGAAAAAGCACGCGATCACCCAGGGCAACCGTCACCTCACCTCTTGGGTCGGTACGCCCCTCCCAACTGTATTGCAGGGTTATCTTCCCCAATTCCTCTTGCTGCAATGGATAGCGCAAAAGCTTATTGCAACGCACGGGCAAAGTTTTTGAACGAAAGGTCGTATACTTCACCTCGTCTGGTTGCCAAATTGTAACCATTTTGTAGTCTCTAAACGCACCGTCCAATAGAGTGGCAGAGCGTTGCCACATAGCGTGCACGTTCAACACCACACATACAAGTTGCATTCCGTCTCGCGTTGCACTCGTGACCAAACAACGCCCAGCGGCCTGGGTATAACCGGTCTTCACCCCATCTGCCCCGGCAAATCCGCGCAACATTTTGTTTTTGTTTTCAAAACTTCTTTGCTCGCCCGACGGGTGTTGATAGCGATGCACTTTGCACCCCACGATACGTCGAAAAATTGGGTTCCGCAACGCATACGCGGTAATCAACGCAAGGTCGTAGGCGGTGGTATAATGCGCACCGTCGTGTAAACCGTGCGGATTGACAAAATTGCTTTTAGTTGCGCCTGCTCGCACCGCAGTATGATTCATCATGCGAGCAAATTCCTCTATACTGCCCCCAACGGACAAGGCTAACTGCACCGCAGCGTCGTTCCCGGAGCGGAGCATCAGTCCGTACAGCAAATCCTCAACCTTCCACCTTTCCCCTTCACGTAGATAGATAGACGAGCCTTCCGTACCTACCGCCTTTTTGCTTACCGTCACCACTGTCAAAGGATCGATGTGCTCCAGCACAGTAATAGCCGTCAAAATCTTGGTGGTAGACGCCATGGGCAAGCAACTGTATGCCTGCTGTGCGTGCAAAACGCGCCCACTCTCCACCTCCAACACTAACTCGGCAGATACCGCCCTTGCATCCGCCTTTCCCACAGGGCAGGCAAAAAAGAAAAGGCACAGCACCAGCACCAAAAGACACACGCTCCCGTGCGCGCAAACTATTTTAACTTGTCGCGCACAAGATCGAATGCAGACCGCATCAATGCTTGCCATTTATCCCCCTTTTCCTCTCCGTCCACCGACAGAAAACGAACCCCTTCCGGGGCCAACACCAAAAAACCAACCGGTTGCACGCTTCCGCCCGCACCGCCCAAGCCTGCCGTTTGCGGAAGACTACGCTTGCCAACGGCATAATCTCCACTCCCCGACACCAGCCCCACGCTCACGCGGCTGACAGGTACCACCATAGTACGGTCGGGCGCGTGAATAGTGCCACCAATCACGGCGTCTGCATCTGCAAGTTCACGCAGGGCCATCAAGGTCTCATTCAAAATATGCTCCATACCTCCTCCTATGTAGGTGCCGCAAATAGCGGAACACCGCACGCACCAGATCCCACAGACAAAAGCGCACGCGAACCGCGAGTCTTGCTTTGACTCCCCACTCGTCCGACGGATAGCACAACAATGAAATACGAGGGAAAACGCAGTTTGTCAAAGCACCCAGCACGTTCACAGTTGATGCTGTTAGCGCGCTCTCCATTGCATCGCCCAGCCCCACGAGCGCCATACACTCTGCGCTGATTTCCACAGACCGCATAACCGCTAGCACGAGCCGCCACGTCCACCTCTTATGCGTTTTGGCAGAATTCGCTCTTTTTGTCTTTGGCTTTACTCGCCAGGTCCACAACCTTAGCCGCCACCACAACTCTGCGCTTTCCGTCTGCGGCAACAAATGCACCAGGGCGATACCTCCCAGATCAAAAGGAAAAATCAACAGCACCACCAGTGCCCAAACCACCACTAACGCAACGCTCATAGCATACTTAGTATGCCAAGAACGTCTCCTGCTATGCCGCCAATAAAAAAGCCTGCGATAGATCTTTCTCCACGCAGGCTACCAACGTATCAATTTTCCCCTTTGATTTATTCCTCTTCGTCTACCGTTTCGGTGTCATCTGCCGCTACCATATCGTAGTCGGTGTCATCGTAGCCACCTTCCTCGCCGGCGCCGACCAAGGAATCCTCCTCGAGGTCGG
>JAFTOZ010000119.1 GCA_017463565.1 Clostridia bacterium
CCAATTACGTTCGTCACGTATTCCATCACAGACCAAGCAATGCTAAGACCGTCGCAGGTAGAGGTGCCGCGTCCGATTTCGTCCATAATCAACAGGGACTTGTCGGTTGCGTGGTGCAGGATATTTGCCACCTCGATCATCTCCACCATAAAGGTAGACTGCGATTGCGTCAGATCGTCACTTGCGCCCACACGAGTGAAAATGCGGTCTGTCAAGGCAATGCTTGCCTTCTCAGCAGGCACAAAACAACCCAGGTGTGCCATCAGGACGATCAACGCAACCTGACGCATATACGTACTCTTACCTGCCATATTCGGACCGGTAATCACCATCGTCTTACAATCGGAGCCGTTCAAGTCGGTATCGTTTGCGGTAAACTTGCCTGCGCCCAACATTTTCTCCACCACAGGGTGACGGCCGTTCACGATAGATATGGTTTTCACCTTGGCATTAATAGTCGGCTTGACGTAATGATTCTCGATAGAGACCGCCGCAAAAGAATAGAGCGCATCAATATCGGCAATGCACTTAGCCGTAGAAATCAGATCGGGAACAATCGCCAAAAGGGTCTTTTTCAGTTGGTCAAAGATAGCAAGCTCCAGCGCAATCGCTCTCTCCCCTGCCGAATAAATCTTATTCTCCAGCTCGATCAATTCCTCGGTCTTGTACCGCTCACCGTTTGCAAGCGTTTGCTTGCGCATATAGTGCGCAGGCACCAAATCCATATTCAATTTGGTGACTTCGATATAATAGCCAAACACACGGTTAGAGCCGACCTTGAGGGTTTTGATACCGGTTGCCTCACGCTCACGTTGCTCAAACGCCTTGATCCAACTGAGGCCGTCACGCTTAGCGGCACGGTACTCGTCCAATTCCGCATGGAAGCCGTCTGCCACAAAGCCGCCCTCGCCAATCACTTGTGGCGGGTTATCGCAAATAGCGCGACTAAGCAAATGAGTCTGCTCCTCAAAATGCCCGATTCCATCTCGCAACTGGGCAAGCAAGGGTGATTTGACAGATTTCATAAGCCCTGCAAGCACGGGCAAAACGGTCAAGGAATTGGCAATTGCCAGCATATCGCGCGGATTAACGCTACCGTATGCAACCTTACCTGCCAACCGCTCCAGGTCACGAATTGCAGGCAACGTGCGCATCAAATCAGTACGCAGGCGCACGCCTTTCACCAACTCTTCAACGGCGTTCAAACGTGCGTTAATCGCATCACCGTTCCGCAAGGGATTATCAATCCAACGGCGGAGTGCACGTGCGCCCATCGAGGTAGCCGTTTGATCCAAAAGCCATAGCAAGGTGCCCGTCTTTCTGCGGTCACGCATAGACTCGGTAAGCTCCAGATTGCGGCGTGTTGCGGAGTCAAAAACCATATATTGGTCTTGATAGACGCGGCTAATTTTGGAAATATGCGATAGAGAACGCTTCTGCGTTTCGTTAAAATACCCCATCAGCGCGCCCGCTGCAGATATACCGTAGCGCAGATCCTCGCACTCGAAAGCCGACAAAGTCGCTACTTTCAACTGGCTGAACAACGTGCGGTATGCAGTATCGTAGCGGAAGGCATAATCAAAATATTGGGTGAGAGGCACACGGTAGCAGGCCTCGGGATTGATCAACGACTTTGCCTCGGCATTAGCCAGAATC
Source organism: Clostridia bacterium (assembly GCA_017463565.1). GTDB lineage: Bacteria > Bacillota > Clostridia > Christensenellales > CAG-1252 > RUG14300. The sequence continues at coordinate 1,657 of JAFTOZ010000119.1, forward strand.
TCACTTGCATGCAGACCGTTCAATAACCCCTCAATCTCCTGCAAGGCTTGCTCTCCCCTGCTTTCTGTCAGACGGAATTCGCCGGTAGACAGGTCTGCATAGGCAAGACCCAAAGCGTTGCCCTCTGCGTACACACAGGCAATATAGTTGTTGCGACCTTCCTCCAAAATAGAGTCTTCTACCACGGTGCCCGGGGTCACCACACGCACTACGTCTCTCTCCACCAAGCCCTTCTGATCACCGGGAGCGGTCAATTGCTCGCAAATGGCAACCTTGTAGCCTTTGGCAATCAAGCGGCTGATATAGGTATCGACCGCGTGGTACGGCACGCCACACATAGGCGCACGTGACTCCAAGCCGCAATCACGTCCGGTCAGGGTCAGTTCCAATTCACGGCTGACCGTCTCGGCATCGGTAAAGAACATCTCGTAAAAATCACCCAGTCGATACATCAAAATCGTATCGGGATACTGCGTCTTTACCTCTAGATAGTGGCGCATCATTGGCGACAGTCTGTTGAGATCAATTTCCATTTATTCCTCCTCCACGCTCACAACCTCACCAAAGAGAGAAGCGCTTTGCGAACGGGTGATTTTCACCATTACAAATTTACCAATCAAATCGGCAGATCCTTTGAACGTGACCAATCTGCCACTTTCGGTGCGACCGCACACCGTACCCTCGTGTTTGGGGTTGACGTCCTCTACCAAAACCTCGTATACACCGCCCTGGTATTCGTCACTCAGTTCCTTCGTGATTTTGTTTTGCAGGGCAACCAACCTGGTAATTCTACCCTTCTTCACGCTTGGATCCAGTTGTACCATTTCGGCAGCAGGCGTGCCTTTTCTTGGCG
>JAFTOZ010000120.1 GCA_017463565.1 Clostridia bacterium
GGTGGCAGGCAGTAGTGTGTTTAACCATTCTAATCCAAGCGAAGCGGTGCAAATTTTGCGAAATCTGTAACAAATGGGGGATAGGCGCATATACTGAAGCAGTGATCGTTAAAGGAGTGCCTATGAGATTTATTTGTATCAATCCACCACCCTGTATTAAAGCTGTATTGCGACTTTTCCGTCGCAGGAAAACAAACTAAAAACGGCGCAAGTGCGCCGTTTTTGTTTGGGAAAAAGAGGGTTATGCGTTCATCTTGTAGAGAGCCAAAAGACCCTTGAGGGTGAGCGCACGGTCGTAGACGTCGATCCAGTCTGCGCCGTCCAGAAGTTGGGTGAGACCGCCCGTTGCAATTACCTTGACATTGGGATCGTTTAACTCTTGTTTCATTAGGGAAACGATGTTTTTCACAAGTCCCTGGAAACCGTAGATGACACCTGCTTGGATATTGGCGGTGGTGTTGTCGGCAATAATGCTTGCAGGAGGAACTAACTCCACGAGAGGAAGCTTTGACGCCTGGGTGGAAAGGGCATCCAAGCTGGTTTTGATGCCGGGCGCGATGCAACCGCCCAAAAAACAGTTGTTGCGGTCTACGACACCAAAGGTGGAAGCGGTGCCCAGATCAAAGATGATGCAGGGTGAGCCGTAGTGGGTGATGGCACCGACGGCGTTGGCAATGCGGTCTGCGCCAAGGCTGGTGGGGTCGGCATAGCCGTAGGTGAGTCCTGTTTTGAGCTCGCAACTGACCATAATGGGGGTCTTGTGGAGATAGAATTCGCAGGCGTGGGTCAACGTATAGTTGACGCTGGGTACAACCGAGCTGATGATGACACCCTCGACTGTATCGAAGGTGTAGCCACTGGCTTGGAACATTTTGAGCAATTCCACGCCAAACTCGTCTGCGGTGCGGTTGTTTTTGACGGAGATACGCCAACTGATGAGAATCTCCTCCTTTTCGCAAAGGGCAAGTTTGATATTGGTGTTGCCTACGTCGATGACAAGAATCATTTTTTGCCTCCTACGTTGATACCCAACATACGGTAGAGCTTGGGTTTGTCTTCGAAGAAGACGGCACAGTTTTGCGCAAGGGTATTGACGTCGGCGTGCACTTCGATGGGCAGGTTGAGTTTGTCCATCAAATAGCGATCCAGGTGTTTGAGCCCTGCGACACCGCCGTAGATGTGGAGCCCTGCGTGGTTGATACTCTCTACCAGATTGGAGGGGCAGAGGTTGGAGATACCCAAAATGGCCTCGCAAAGGGTGTTTATCATAGGCGCAATGGCGGCACGGATATCCTGCGAGGTGATCTCGATACTCTTGGTGTGACCGTCCAACATATCCTTGGCGTTGACCTTGCTGACTGTATTTTGGCGCTCGCTAAGGGTGCCGTGCTTGACACGGAGGTCTGCGGCGCGTGCCTTGGTGATGGTGACGTTGTAGGTGGCGTAGATATAGTTCATAATCGCCTCGTCCATCTTGGCGGCGGAAATGTCGATAGAGCAACCCGTGACGATACCCTTTTCGGTGACGATGGCAATATCCGTGATACCGCCACCCATGATGACGGCAAAGTGGCAACCTGCGACCACGCGCGATGCGGCGGCAATAGGTGCCTCTACCAGGGTGACCGATTTGATGCCCAAGCGGTAGAAGATGTTTTCGAACTCCTTGCGCTCGGTGGTATGGAGACCGCAACTGACGATACTCATAATCTCGAACTGCGGACGAATGATCATACGTTGGGTGATGCGCTCCAAAAAGGCCTTGACCAAAAGGGAGGCCGCCTCGCTATTGGTGACGGTACCGCCCGTGATGGGGTAGATGAAATAGACGCCGTCGGGCTTGTTGCGCTTGAAGGAAAGGGTGCGTGCTTCCTCGCCAACTGCGACGGTTCTGAAACGGCCGTTTTGCTTTTTGACGGCAATGATGGTAGGCTCGCTGAGTACCAACCCTTTCTTTCTGTCGATGATGACGGTGTTGGCAGAGCCCATATCCATGACTAAATCCATCTTACACATAATTACTCCTTTGTGCTAACGCCCAGCATTTGCAGGCGTTCCTTGACTAATTCTACCGGCAGACCGATCACGTTGGAAAGACTGCCTTGGGTGAGTGTCCCTTTGAAATCCTCGTCCTGTATGCCGTAGGCACCTGCTTTGTCCATAGGGGAGCCGCCCAGTATATAGCGGTCTATCTCCGCCTCGGTCATATCCATCACAACGGTGGAGAGGGCATAGAAGAACTCGGTATTGCTTAGGCTACGCAGGCATACACCCGTGTAGACGTAGTTGGGGCAACGATTGATGAATTGCAACATTTCCTTGGCCTCGGCAGGGGTATGGGGTTTGCCGAGGAATCGACCCTTGCAGTAGACCAACGTATCGGCGCAAAGTAGAAGCTCGCCCTCGTATAGGGGAATTGCTGCCGCTTTGAGCCCTGCGGTGTACATAACGCGCTGGGCAGGGTCGGAGAGGGTGCAGTCCTCGTTGCAATCGGCAAGGCGTATGGAAAAGTCTGCAATCGGTTGCAGTAATTCCTTTCTTCGAGGGGATGCGCTCCCAAGTACTAAGTTCAAACTCATATTATCATTATAAACAAAACCGCACCCTTTGTAAAGTGTAAATTTCCTGTGATTTGGGAGGTAGGCCTGCTCAAGCAGGTTATTTGGGGGCTTTGGGGTGGATTTCCTGTTGCAATGCGCGAAGTGATGTGCTATAATAGTTAAGACTATTATACTCAAAGGAGAGTTTACTGTGCAAAACGTAATGGATACCTTGCGTGAGCGGGGATTTATCAAGCAAGTAGTTTTTGAGGAAGATTTGTATGAGCTGTTGGGCCGTGAGAGCGTGCCTTTCTATATCGGCTTTGACCCGACCGCCGATAGCCTTCACGTGGGCCACTATCTGGCGATGATGGCAATGGCGCATATGCAACGTGCCGGCCACAAGCCTATCGTGCTGATTGGCGGCGGTACTGCTATGGTGGGTGATCCCAGCGGCCGTACCGATATGCGTAAGATGATGACGAAGGAAATCATCGACCATAACGTGCAATGCTTCCGTGAGCAAATGAGCCGTTTCTTTTCGTTCGAGGGTGAAAACGCTGCCGTGATGGTAAATAACGCAGATTGGTTGTTGGGCCTGAACTACGTCGATTTTATCCGTGAAATCGGTAGTTTGTTTAGCGTGAACCGTATGTTGACTGCCGAGTGCTTTAAGACGCGTATGGAGAAGGGCTTGAGTTTCCTTGAGTTCAACTATATGCTGATGCAAAGCTACGACTTTTTGGTGCTGTGTCAAAAGTACGGTTGCCGTCTGCAATGCGGCGGTGACGATCAATGGAGCAATATCCTGGCAGGCGCGGATTTGATTCGCCGCAAGGAGAGCATTCCTGCTTTTGCTATGACTTTCCAATTGTTGACGACCAGCGAGGGCAAGAAGATGGGTAAGACTCAATCGGGCGCCGTGTGGTTGGACCGCAACAAGACCTCTCCCTACGATTTCTATCAGTACTGGCGCAACGTGGACGATGCTGACGTAGAGAAGTGTATGAAACTGTTGACCTTTATGCCTCTCGAGGAGATTGAGGCGCTGGTGTGTCATAAGGACGAGCGTATCAACGCCGCGAAGGAACGCCTGGCGTTTGAGATCACCAAGATCGTGCACGGAGAGGAAGACGCTGTGTTGGCACAAACGCA
>JAFTOZ010000121.1 GCA_017463565.1 Clostridia bacterium
AAAAGAAACGGGAAGAAGAACGCAAGCAAAAATGGCAAGAAGAGTTAATGAAAGAATTGAATAAAAAGAAAAACGAGTTTGAGTCTAATGGCTTGCCTATTATTGAAAATGAAACAATTAAACTTACAAAAAACGAGCTCTGTCATTTTGCTGGAGATGCATATATTTGCAAATTAAAAAAGGAAACTGTTGGTTATCAAGGTGGCAGTAGAGGTGTATCTCTAAGAGTAATGAAGGGGCTAAGCTTCAGGGTCGGAAATTATCAAGGGCATGCCATAAAAGAAGATATCATCGAAAAAGCACGAGGAAAGATTTTTTTGACAAACAAAAAATTGGTTTTTTCTTCAATTAATAACCCTCGTGTAATTAAATATAGTGAAATCGTAAATTTAAATGTTGTTGATAGAATGATACAAATCCAAACGGAAGAAAGGGCTTATTTGTTCGAGGTGATTGATTGCGTTAATTTTATGGTTATTTTGGAGTGTGCAATCAATAATTCTGAAAAAATGGATTAAGAAAAATACTTATTTGAACTTTATTACATACAAAAAGCCGTATCCACGATACGGCTTGCTTTTTGATTTGTCTTTATATGGCTTAGGAAAGCAGGGCCATGGTGCGCTCGATGTCGTTGCTGCGGTACTGCTCCACTCCCTCCGCAAGCTCCAGCACCTCGTCCGTGACGACCACGTCTGCCTTGGCAGGATCGTCCACAACCTCGGTTGCCAGCATCGTAAAGAGCATTTGCAGATTCAACTTGTCTGCCAACTCAAAGTAGGGAGCCAAGAAGTTCACACCGGCAACTGCGGTGACGTGACATTCGCTATGGCGCGAGACGTTCAGCCATACAAACTCATTCTTCACCAAATCCAACGCAAACAGGTGTGCCTGGGTGGTTGCGCCATTCACGCGGAAGGAACTCTTGACGGTCTTGGGCTCGTAGACCTCGCCGGAATCCAACAGATCGCGTAGCATGTAGCCTGCGGTGCAGTAGCATTGGTCAAAGGTACTCGACGAGTACATAGCATTGCTAAACACAAGGTAGCGCAGACTGGGATAGATCGAGCGGAACTTTTCCAAGTCAATATCAAAATACTCACTACCGCCTTTATAACCCGAGGTTTGGTCGCCCGAGAAGGTGATAGCGGCGTTCTGCTTATACGCCATATTGCGCCACGAGAACTCCACGGTCATCAACTCGCAGTCCACTCTGGCAGGGTCAGAAAGGCCCACCACGCTCAAGTCGATATCGTGCACCAACTCCCAGTAGGTAAAGGCGCGGATCTTTTTGCCCTCAGGCATAGGCAGGCGCGACCCCTTGGGCAGTACGCCAGCACCGCTCATACCGGTGGCCTCTTGCAGGGGCACCGCAATCTTGGCCATAGAGGGGTGGATATACACCTTGCCCAATCGGCCGTGATAAGCCGCCGCCACCGCCTCACGCAGCACATTTGTCACTCTTTCCGCAACGGCAGGGGACAAACGGCTCTTGCGTGCCAGGCTCTCCTCTTCCGTCTCGTTGTGGACTTGCAGCAAATTGTGCTTGACAAAGCGGAAGGTACGCTCGCCCGAATTGGTGCCTGCCACCATCATTTGCAACAGGATGATAGGATTAGACTTGTCCACTTGTGACAACACGTAGTCCACGTCCTCGTTATTTTGACAACGGCTCAACACGTAGTACAGGTTGCGCATCAAGGCGCCTGAGCCCTTGCCCGACTTCAATACTTGCACCGCACCGCGCACGTTGCCTGCTGCCATCTCCTTTTCAAAGTCCGAATAAACCGACTCGTTGCCCTTGGAGCGCATAGCCTGGGTAAACACGCGCGCTTCCTCACAACAGGGCTTGTAGTGGATATGGTGCAGCAGACCGCACCAGACGGCTTTCTTTTCGTAGCAAGTACGCAGGTCCACCGCCCCACGGCGAGCGATATCGTTGATCACCGCCGTCACAAACTTGCGGTCAGAGGAAGAAAAATGCAGAGCCTTGACGTTGCGACAACCGTACACACGATATTGGATATGCTCCACCAGTTTGATCACGTCCGACAGCATCAACCCCTTCGCATAGTCGATGTTGCGAGTATCTGCCAGCAAGCGGATTTGCGTATTCTTGGAAGCCACGGGCAGATCCACGTCGCCATAGGTACGGAAATATTCCAGCACCATCTCGTACTCCGTATTCGAAAGAGGTCTGGTAGAACCCAAACACCCAGTCACAATCTCCAGCAAATAGCCCTCGGCGGTTTTCTCATCCAACACGCGGAAATCACGGGGAGTCACGTCCTCTGCAAAGGCACAACGCTCAAAATCCTTCTCAAACAAAGAGTACCCGGGCTCGGAAAAATCGCCGAATCCATAGGTAACCACGTAGTGCACCAACTGGTCAAACAGCAGCGCCTCCTTGGATAGAGAACGCACCGACTCGGGGAAACCGCGGTAGAAAGGAGCGGGCACAGAGCGGACCTCCTGCTCTTCTGCATAGGCAATCAACCTGTGGTGCAAAAGATCATGCCCCTCCACCACGCGGATACCAAACAGGCGTGCCAAAGAAAACGCCGTCTCAAAGGGATGCTCCACAGGCGTTTTGTAGTCGTTGACTAAGATATTCTTTTCGTACAAATAGTTCTTAAAAAGCTCTTTCATAATAGCCTCCTAACAAAACGTGCCTCGGGTAGAGGCACGGGATCGTAGATTTGAGCAACAATAAATGATCGAATTAATTGCTCCGGCGCGTCTTCCGTTCCGCCACGGGACAAAAGTGTCCCGACAGGAGTTGAACCTGCAATGTACCGGCTCTTAACAAGGCGAAGTAAACTCGAATAGCTTGTTGCTCGGGTCATAAATTATGGCACTACCATAGTCTTTTAAGTTCATGAAGAAGTAAGCACCATTAGATACCCGTACCGCGGCGAACCACGGCGTACATATATTATAGTGGATAAAAGTTCGCTTGACAATAGTCTTCGACATTTCTTTTTAATTTTCTTCCGTTGTCTTCTATTTCCTCTCCTTCGCGACACCGTTCGCAATATTCATACGCAGAAATCCCCATACCTCACCAAAATTCGCACCCCCTATTCGCGCCCACACAGGGGGCAACCCCAACGCCGGTGCATAAAAAAAGCCTCGCCGGAGCGAGGCTTTCGTTTGCAAAAATAACTATAGATTACACGCGCGACATATAGGTACCGTCACGGGTGTCAACCTTGATATAGTCGCCTTCGTTGACAAACATAGGCACCTGAATCTTGAAACCGGTCTCCAAAGTTGCGGGCTTGGTGCCGGCGGTAGCGGTATCGCCACGCACAGCAGGCTCACAGATGGTGATCTGCAGAGTCACAAAGTTCTCGGGCTCAACAGAGAAGGGCTTCTCGCGGTAGAAGCTCACGGTAACCTTGCTGTTCTCAACGATGAAGTTGAGTGCATCACCCATTTGATCTTGGGTCAAAGGAATTTGCTCATAGGTCTCGGTATCCATGCAGTAGTAGAACTCGCCATCATAGTACAGGTATTCCATTGCCTTACGCTCGATGTGTGCGGTCTCAAATTTGTCGGTGGGGTTAAAGGTACGCTCCAAAACGCTACCGGTCATAACGTTCTTGATCTTGGTACGCACAAAAGCTGCGCCCTTGCCGGGTTTGACGTGTTGGAAGTCAACGATTACCATTACGTTACCCTCCATCTCAAACGTGATACCTTTTCTAAAATCACCTGCTAATACATATCCCATGGTTGTTCCTCCTATAATATAATCAAATTTTTGTTGCAATGGCTGAGCAATTCGGGACTATCGCCCATATACAGCAAGTCCTCAATACGGATGCCGAATTTGCCATTGATATATATACCGGGCTCGATGGTATAGATCATGCCCTTAGTAATCGTATCTTGCGAGCGGGTATTGAGAGCGGGCTTTTCATGGATATCAATGCCCACGCCATGACCCAGCGAGTGGGTGAAATAGCGGCCAAGACCCACCGAATCGAGGTATTGACGCGCCACGTCGTCCAAGTGCTTTGCGCTCACACCGTCGTAACCGGCAGCAATACCCATCAGGTTTGCCTCCAACACGTGGCGGTAACAAGTTTTATATTCCTCACCCGGGTCGCCAAAGGCAAAACTACGGGTAATATCGCTGCAGTACGCGCCGATCTTGGTACCAAAATCCAGCGTGATCACGTCGCCCTTCGCAAGCTTCTGATGTCCGGGGTGACCGTGCGGATAGGCAGTATGCTCACCAAACACGCTGATGGTATCAAAGGCAATGCCCTCACCACCGGCCTTGATATACTCATACTGCAAAAGATACGCCAACTCCAACTCGGTCATACCCTCTTTCACCTGTCCAAGCACCGCCTCAAACGCGCGGTCATTGGCCAATGCGGCACGACGGATTCTTTGCAACTCCAGGTCGGTCTTAACGATACGCTTGTCCACCAAAGCGGCGGTACAGTCGCTCAATACCACACCCTCCAACAAATCTGCCAAACGCAGGAAGTGGCTATGGGTCAAATAACCCATTTCACAACCGACCGTCTTCGCCCCGTGATCCTTGATCACCTGGCAAATGGCAGGGAAGTTGACACAGCTGATATTTTCAAGCTGCCAATGAGCAGGAATCAAGCTCTTGGCCTCGGCCGTGTAGCGATCGTCGGTAAAATAATAAACCCCGTCCGCAAACGCAACGATCACGCACTCGGGATTATTGTAACCGCTATAATACACGGTATTGGAAGTGGAGATCACCATCAAGCAATCCACACCTAATTCTCGCACCAAACGCTCTAACATATCCTTACCTCTTTGACATTATAAAATATACTCCCCCATTTTGGCAATAGTTTTGCACCACTCTTTTTGCAAGCCTTTCACAAAAAGGGACAAAAATCGCTAAAAAAGTGAGTAATAGTATTTTTTCATATACTGTGCGTCCACCCCTTGGGTGCCTGCGGACTCACACACGATATACGGTTCCATTTTATATTCTGCCAACACTTCCGCCAACGGCTCAAACTGCGGTCCGTACACCTGGTCTGCAAAGGTAAGGTGTCGCTTTTCCCCTTTTGCGGTATATTCGATCTTGCTGAAATGCACGTGCATTCGGCTCACACGCTCCCAATCGATAGCACGAGCCAGAGTATCAATCACACGCTTATAGTCGTCTTTCGTTCGCAAAGAGCCCTGCTCACGTGCGTTGATGTGGCCAAAGTCCACGCAAGGGGTAAAGATGGGATCAATGGCACAAAGCCTAGCAATCTCCTCCACCGTACCCAACTGATTTTCCTTGCCCATCGTCTCGGGACAAACGATCAGATCCGCATAGCCTCCCTCGTGCAATACCTCGGCAAGCCGTGCCACGTTGCGCTCCATATCCGCCATCGCCTCCTCTCTGCTTCTTGCAAGAGGCGAGCCCGGATGAAACACACAACGCTTTCCGCCCAACAGGCGCAACGCGTCCAAAGACTGCGTCACGTAGCGCATACTCCCCTCAATCTTTTCAGGGTCAGGATTGGCAAAATTGATGAAATACGGCGCGTGCACGCTGATTTCCACACCGTGCTCGCGAAATGCCGCACCGATAGCACGAGCGGTCGGCTCACTCATACGCACACCCTTGCCAAAGGAATACTCAAAGCAGTCCAAATCGAGCGAGCGTACGTATCTGGGCATATCCACCGTGCCCTTATATTGGGGATCAAGGCCAAAAGCCTCGTCCGATCCACTTGGTCCAAACAGAATCATACCCTTTCCTCACACAGCCTTATGGCCTCTTTGGAATCCAAGGACAACTGCTCTTTCAGCGCGTCCAAGGATTCAAAATGCATAATATCACGCAACTTTTCTATCAACTCCACCCACAGATCACGGCCGTACAAATCCCCCTCAAAGCCGAGCAAATGTACCTCGACGTTATGGGTCAAATCCTGTGCCGTCGGATGGGAGCCCACATTGCAAATGGCGGGATAACGAACCCCGTCCACACACACACTTGCCGCATACACCCCAAAGGCAGGCACGATCAATAGCGGATTAATCGGCAGGTTTGCCGTAGGAAATCCCAACTGTCTGCCAAGTTTGCGGCCTGTCTCCACACGACCGTGCAGGCTATAGGGTCTGCCAAGCAACGCCGAAGCGGTCTGCATATCCCCCTCTTCTACGGCCTTGCGGATTGCTTTCGAACTGATTTTCTGCTCGCCCATGCCCGAAAGTGGCACCACCGTCAGGCCAATTTTGTGCGCCTTGCAATAGGCAGAAAGCTCCTCCACGCCCCAACGAGCGCCCTTGCCAAAGCGAAAGTCCTCGCCACAAACCAAACGTTTTGCACGAGTTTTCTGGGTGAGAAGTCGCAAAAATGCCTTGGGCGAAAGAGAAAAACTACTACGCCCTGCCACCAGCGTTACCACCTGTTGAATGCCCACAGACTCCATCTGCCTGCAACGGGCCTCAAAATCAAACAACGGCTTGCTCCCGGGCTTTTTCTCCCCTAAAAAATCTCCCACGAAGGTAAACACGGTAGGCGTCCCCTCACCGTCGCACACCGCAGAAAGCAGGGACAAGTGCCCCTTGTGCAGCGCGTCAAAATATCCCAGCGCCACCGCCGAGGGAGCCTTACATTTTTTCATTGTCCGTAAGTTCAAAACTTGCATATAATCTTCAATCTCCCTTCTCGCAAAC
>JAFTOZ010000122.1 GCA_017463565.1 Clostridia bacterium
CTCGCAAACAGCCAATGCCGTAGGGGGTCTCCCCGATACAAATGCATTGCGGCTCACCAAGCAGCCCCTCATACTCGTACGGAATGCCGTTTTCCACGCACTTGCGCAACCGCTCGTCCACACGGTAGATCGGCAGGGTTTTCGCATAGTCCACAAGCGACAAAAAGCCATTTTGTAGATCCTCGTCAATCTCCGCAAGCGTCCTTGCCTCTTCCAGCGCAAAGGGACCCGAGCGCAGGCGAATGATATAACTCATATACCCCACCGTACCCAAGGTTTGTGCAATATCGCGCGCAATAGAGCGTATATAGGTACCCGACGAGCAGGTGATATCAAATGTAAAGGCGTTCCCCTCGTGGCGCACCAAGCGGATATCCTGCACGGTGATTTGCTTAGGTGGCAAGGCCACGCTTTCTCCTTTGCGAGCCAACTCATACGCGCGCCGTCCGCCCACGCTTTTTGCGCTATACTGGGGCGGATACTGATCGTACGTACCTACCCACTGTTTTGCAGCAGCCATCACACGCTCCACGTCGCACACCGCCTCGCCACACTCAGTCACGTTGCCGTAGCTATCCAGCGTATCGGTGGTTTGTCCCCACACGAACTCCGCGCGGTAGACCTTTTGCTTATCCAACATATACTCAAACAGTTTCACCGCCTGTCCAACCGCTATGGGCAACACACCTGCACCAGCAGGATCCAACGTGCCCAAATGCCCTACCTTGGGTCGGTAGCCCAAACGAGCCCGTAGCTTACCGCGTAGCTTGACCACCACGTCCGACGAGGTCATATCGGTTGATTTCAATACGTTATAGAAACCGTCCATTCTACTCCAACTCAGGCCAGGCCGCCTCAATCAGCCTATCCAGGACGATCCCCTCGTCCCCTGCCAATCGACAACCTGCCGCATTATAATGACCGCCACCGCCAAAGCTTTCGGCAATACGCGCAGCAGACACACGCCCCTTCGAGCGGATACTCACCTTGTACTGTCTGGGAGAAACCTCCACTAAGGCAACACCCACCTGCACGGTATCACCGCGCATCACGTCCACCAGGGAGCCTGCCATATCCTCCAGCGTGCCGTTGTACTTGTCCAACAACTCACGGCTAAACACAACCAACACCAAGCGGTCCTGCGCCTCGTACAGCGCACGGCTATACGCCACCGAGCGCATCTTTACTACGCGCGTCGGCAACTTGGACAAATGCAGATAGCAAATATCCGCACCGGGTGCGCCAAGTGCCAAACAAGCCCCTGCCACCGTGTGGGTATGCGCCGTCACACAATCGTAGCTAAAGCCCCCCGTATCCGTCACCAAAGCGGTATAGATATGGGTTGCGCTATGCACGTCCAGTCTGTCGGCGTAGCAATCTGCCAACAGTTCATAGATCAATTCCGCATTCGCCGCCGCCTTTTGCACCCACTCCAACTTCGCCATCTTCTCGTGCGAAGAATGGTGGTCGATACAAATGCTCATTCCTGCCTCTCGCAGCACGCGGTAACACTCGCCTGCCATGTGCGGTGCGCTCACGTCCACCGCAATCGCCAGGTCATAATGATTCCCCTCGTCCACACCAAAAATGTCAGCGTGGGTCAACGCTGACAAATTCTGCGGCAAGGTAGAGTCGCACAAAACGGCAACCTGCTTGCCCGTACCGATCATAGCGTGATAAAGAGCCAGCGCGCTCCCCACGGTATCTCCGTCAGGATTGGTGTGGCACACAATAGCAATACTATTTGCCTTCGCTATCTCGGCAGCAATTCTTTCTTTAATCGTCATCTTCTTGCGGTGCGCAATGAGCAGTTGCGTCGTCGATCACCTTGCTGATATGCGAGGCGTATGCAATCGACGTATCGCGGATAAAGGTGAGGGTGGGCAACATACGGATCTTCACACGGCTCTTCAATTGGTTGCGCACGTAACCTGCGCAATGATTCAGCCCCACAAAGGTTTCCTCGGCCAACGCCTCCTCTCCCATATAGCTCACGTAAACCTTGGCATACTTCAAATCAGCGGTCGTACGCACTTCCATCACCGTCAAAATCCCGTGGATTCTGGGGTCTTTCAGTTCGTACAACAAAATCTTGCTGATTTGTTGCGCCAGTTCGCTGTTCACTCTGTCCAAATTCATTATACTTCCACCTGCTCCATCACAAAGCATTCAAACACGTCGCCAATCTTGATATCGTTGTACTTCTCAAGACCGACACCGCACTCAAAGCCGCTAACCACCTCTTTCACGTCGTCCTTCATACGGCGCAAAGAGCTGATCTTACCTTGGGTGATCACCACGTTATCACGCAGCAGACGCACCTCGGCGTTTCTGGTAATCTTACCGTCCGTCACGTAGCAACCTGCAATGGTGCCCACGGAAGAAATATGGAAGGTCTCGCGCACGGATGCATGGCCCAACAATACCTCGCGGAACTTGGGTGCCAACATACCCTTCAGCGCCAGCGTAATCTCGTCGATTGCATCGTAAATCACGCGGTAAGCACGGATATC
>JAFTOZ010000123.1 GCA_017463565.1 Clostridia bacterium
ACGTGAGCGCACTCGCGAACGGCCTTAACCCCCTCAATATTCACGTTGACCAAAGTTAAATGCCGGCAGTACCACATAGCAGCACGGCACAATACCGAAAGCCGGCTATCCTGAAGAAGGACGTCCGTAGCGTGCCACAAAGGATAACGCAGATCGAAGCGGCAGGATCTGACTTGGACGCCGTTGCTCTCCTTGAGGGGAGATTCACCGTCTTCGGGTCCGGAAAAAACGCACTCCTCAACGATGGCATTTTTTAGCGCATATAGCGCACGTTCTTGTTCGTAGGTTTGTTTTTGAATCTTTTGCATACGAAACCTCATCGGAAAGAATTGGACTGGGTATTATTCTCTATCGGTTGGCCTTAGCACGAAGTTTGACAAGGACTTCTTGGAAGTAGTCTGGAAGGGGCGCCGTAAAGGTCAGCCTTTCGCCGGTGCTAGGTTGATTGAGAGAAAGCTGATAGGCGTGGAGAAGCTGCCCACTAAGCGCAAATTTATTGGATCCGCCGTATACGTCGTCACCAACGACAGGATGATTAATGAATCGGGAATGCACGCGAATTTGGTGTGTTCTGCCCGTTTCAAGTTGGAAATGAACGAGGGTATAGTCGCCAAAGCGTTCCTCCACACGGAAATGGGTGGTTGCCACGCGTCCGGTCGGGACTACCGCCATTTGCTTGCGCTCCTTGGGGTGGCGACCAATCGGTTGACAAATCGTACCCGAGTCTTGCTTGATATTGCCGTCTACAAGCGCAAGATAGCATCGCGTAGCCGTCTTGGTAGCAATCTGCTCGGCAAGAGAAAGATGGGCGCGATCATTCTTGGCGACGACTAGCAAGCCAGAAGTGTTTTTGTCGATACGGTGCACGATACCTGGGCGCACTACTCCGTTAATAGTGCTAAAACGCTGACGAATGAACATAAGCGCATTGACAAGGGTCCCTGAAGGCGTGCTTGGTGAGGGGTGCACCACGAGTCCTTGCTGTTTGTTGATGACCATCATATCCTCGTCCTCGTAGACGATATCTATGGGAATATCCTCTCCCTCGCTGCTTACGGTGACGGGGTCGGGAAGAAAAACTGTGAGGGTCTGCCCCACTCGGACGGCAAACCCGTTTTTGGTTTGAACGGTCTGGTCCACCGATACGTTGCCTGCGGAGATGAGGGTTTGGACGTAACTACGCGTGACCGAATCGATTCCATCGGCCACAACCTTGTCCAATCTACCTGCCTCGGTGGCTTGCCACGTTATTCTTTCGGCCATGGCTTATCCTCTAGGGCTTTGTCGCTCTCTTTGGGTGCTTTGGGGGCTTCGGGTCGAGAGGCAAAATACTCGTTCAGCGCACGGGACACGTCCACCTCGGTATCTGCAGGATCATCCTCCGGCTCACGAGGTTTGACAGCCTTGGGATCACGCCACAGAAACAAGACGTATACGATGACGAGCACCATGCCCACGGTAAGATAGATATCTGCGATATTACAGATGGCGAAGGGCTTCCCAAAGAGCGTTTCGATGATGGTATACTCGATGAAATCACGCACGTAGCCAAACATAATTCGATCGACTAGGTTTCCAATGCC
>JAFTOZ010000124.1 GCA_017463565.1 Clostridia bacterium
AACGGCCGTCAATCAGCAAAAATACCTTCATCTGTCCTGCGTGGTCGCTGATGAGACGGTTGACCCGCAGTTGGGTTTGACTGTCCCCACGCATTTCCAGCACAAGGGCAAAGTCGTTTGGCGAGGGCAGATCCTGCACCGCAGTACTTTGCGCCGTGCGTGCATCGTGCCGCCAGTTACTCACCGAAGAAACCGACATGCTGTACTTGCCGTCCCGATAGTTCAGGCGGCCTTCCATTTTGAGAATGGCAGACTTGACGAACAGAGATTTGAACTGTGCGTATTGGTGGGAGAAACATACGAATTCCACCTTGCCGCTCAAGTCCTCGATGATACCCGTGATAAAATCGTTGCCGTTGCGGTCGGCCTTACGCACCAAGTTGCCAATCATACCTGCCACGGTAACGTAGCGGTTGTTGTGCACGCCCAGCGCATCGTCCATCACAAATCCTACCTCGTCGTCTCCTTCGTTCACGGCAGATTCTTCTTTCAGATTGCCCAACAGGAAAGGAATATGCTTATAATCCTGGCGGTACGCCTCCAGGGGGTGGCCCGACATATAGACGTTCATCACGTCCTTTTCGTTCTCCAACAACAAATCCTTGTCCATCTCGGGCAGGATATCCAACTCAATATCACTCACGATACCTGCGTCAGCAAACATACCGTCAAACAGAGAGATCTGTCCCATTGCGCTCTTCTTTTTGTCGTTCATCAAAGCAAGGGTGATCTTTTCGTAGTTTGCCATGAGGGTGGCACGGGTTTGACCGAAGCAATCCATCGCACCTGCCTTGATCAAGCTTTCGATCATAGTCTTGTTGGGAATCACCTCTTGACGGCGCAGTAAATCTTGCAGGCTGGTATACGGACCGTTCTTTTCTCTCTCCTCTACCAACTTGCGGCTTGCCTCTACGCCCACGCCCTTGATAGAAGTAAGGCCGTAGCGCACGTCCTTGCCGTCGGTATAGAAATACACCTTACCCTTGTTGACACACGGAGGCAAAATGCGCACGCCGTGATCGCGCAGATAGGTCAGATACTTCTCAATTTCGTCCGGCTTGCTGATACGGTTATTCATAACGGCCGTGACGAACTCCTGGCGATAGTAGAGTTTCATATACGCCGTTTCATAACTCAACACGGCATAAGCCGCCGCGTGCGATTTATTGAACGCGTACTTTGCAAAGGATGCCATGTCCTCAAACAGGCGCAGAGCGTTTTCCTCGCTCATACCGCGCTTGATTGCGCCCTCCACAGGCGAGTTTTTATCGTCGCCGGGGTGACCGTAGAGGAAGATATGACGTTGGATGTCCATCTCCTTTTGCTTCTTTTTGCTCATGATACGGCGCAAAATATCCGCACGGCCGTAGCTGTAGCCACCCACCTCACGCACGATATCCATCACCTGCTCTTGGTAGACGATGATACCGTAGGTATTCTTCAAAATCGGCTCCAATCTGGGATCGATATAGGTGATACGGGAGGGGTCCTTTTTGTTGGCAACGTAGTCGTCGATACTGTCCATAGGACCGGGACGGTAGAGGGAAATACCTGCGATAATATCTTCCAACGAGGTGGGGTGCAAATCGCGCATAAACTTCTTCATACCGCCACTTTCAAGTTGGAACACAGCGTCCGTTTCTCCACTACCAATCAGTTCGTATACCTTGGGGTCATCGTAGCCAAGCACGGCAAAGTCCACCGTGTTGCCGGTATTCTCCATAATATACTGACGGGTATATTTGAGGTCGGTCAGCGAGGTCAGACCCAAGAAGTCCATCTTCAACAGACCCAACTCCTCCACCTGATCCTTGGGGTACTGGGTAGTCACGATACCGTCGTTGGTCTGCAAGGGAATGTGGTCTGCAACAGGCTCGGAGCATATCACCACGCCCGCAGCGTGCATACCCGTATTTCGGGGCATACCCTCCACCTTGTCCGCCATATCCACAATCATGCGAACCGTTTGATCGTTCTGATAGAGCGAAATCAAATCGTTACTGCGCATTTTGTTGTACTTTTCCGCATTCTTGTCCTCGGGGGCGTAGCGACCCATCACACCCTTCAGACAGCAACCCGGCACGTTGGGAATGGGCTTGGTGATCTTATCCACCTCGGCATACGGAATACGGTACACACGTGCTACGTCTTTGATTGCTTGCTTCGCCGCCAAGGTACCAAAGGTAATAATCTGGGTCACCTTGTCTTTGCCGTACTTGTCGATCACGTAGTCGATAACCTGACCGCGCCCCTCGGAACAGATATCCACGTCAAAGTCGGGCATAGACACACGCTCACGGTTCAAAAAGCGCTCGAAAATCAGGTTGTAGCGCAAGGGGTCTACGTTGGTGATACCGATTGCATACGCCACGATAGAGCCCACACCCGAGCCACGGCCTGCGCCCACGGGGATACCGTTGTTGCGTGCATAGGTAATGAAGTCCCACACAATCAGGTAGTACTCGGCAAAGCCCATATCGATGATGACGGACAGCTCGTACTCGGCACGTGTGCGAATCTCATCGGTAATCTCGCCGTAGCGGCGCACCAATCCCTCCATACAGTTGCGGCGCAAAAACTCCGCAGGCGTGCTGCCGTCTGCAGGATGATACGGGGGCAACAAAGGCTTTTTGGTGGGCATTTCCAGGGTGATTTTGTCTGCAATCTCCACCGTGCGATCCAACGCGTCCAATTGGTGGGGGAACAGACTTGCCATTTCGTCGTAACTCTTGAGGTAGAACTCCTCCCCTTGGAATCGCATACGCTTTTCTTCGTCCAGGTACGCGGCGGTTTGGATACACAGTAGCACGTCGTGCATTTTGGCGTCATCGTGCGAAATATAGTGAGCGTCGTTGGTGACCACCAGAGGCAAAGACAACTCTTGCGACAGGCGAATCAGACCTGCGTTTGTCAATTTTTCCAACTGCACGCCATTTTCTACAATACCGTGGTCCTGCATTTCCAGATAGAAATCGCCCTCTGCAAAAAAGGACTTCAAGCGCAAAGCGTGTTGCTTGGCGGCCTCGTAGTTGCCCTCTATGATAAAGCGGGGAATACGGCCTGCGATACAGGCAGACAAACAAATCAAACCGCCACTGTGCGCCTGCAAACACTCCATATCAATACGAGGTTTGCCTGCGTAGCTACCCTCTACCCAAGCCAAAGAGTTGAGTTTCATCAGGTTATGATAGCCCTCGTCATTCTTAGCAAGCAGCACGAGGTGATCGTTTTTGCCGTGAGGCTTGTGCATATCCTCCACCATATAAAACTCACAGCCAATGATAGGCTTGATGAACAAATGGCGATAGGTAACCCTGTCCTCCTTTTTGATGACGATATCGTCCATAGTCGGCTTTTCAAGGTGGGCAGAGGGGTCGGCTTTCCGCGCCTCCTCATACTCCTTGATGGCCTCCTCCAACTTGATCTTTTTGACAACGCCGGTCCAATCGTCCCACGCCGCGTGGAAAAAATCCATAGCGCCATACATGTTGCCGTGGTCGGTCATGGCAATGGCAGGCATACCCAACTTTCTTGCTAGCGGAAAGATGGATTTGATGCGGGCGGCGCCGTCCAGAAGGGAATATTCGGTGTGAACGTGCAGGTGAACAAAGGGTTTCATCGGGTGTACTCCTTGATTATGCAAGCGGTGTATCCAGGCTATCCGCCAGGTCTGTCACGCGCTTAATGCGATGGTATAGGGTGGATTTACTGATAGACAATCTTGCTGCCAACTCGGTCAGAGACAGGTCTGGATTTTCCAAGCGTGCCAGGCAGGTCTCCTGCGTTTCGCGAGGCAAAGACGCCCATTGCGGCAGGGTACGCAACATAGAAATCGCCCAGATTTGGTGGGCGGCTGCGCCCAAACTTTTATCCAAATTGGAAGTATAGAAATTGGTACGGCGGTTAATGTCGCCGTTCATATTTCTCTCCACGTAGAATTCGCTGATCTCCAGCGAAGATTTGCCTGCGCCCATCAGAGCCACGAATTGGGCAATGGCGTCCTTGCGAAAACTGAGGGTAAGCTTGTCCTCCTTGAAACGGTGAGAAAAGCGCACCTCATAGCCCGACAGCACCTCACGCAACTCGTCTAAACGTTGCTCCGAGCAGGGCAATACCAAGTCCAATCTGTAATCGTCGTTGCTATATAGCCTACCGCACTCCAAATAGAGCGCCGTCAAATAGCAGTTGATATTCACCCACGAGGACAGATCTCCCAAGCCAAAGAGGGCGCCGCCCTCCTCGGCAGATCCGGCCATACGACAGTCCTCCAACAGGCGTTGGCTGATCTTTTCGGGCAAGTCCACCAAATACACGCGCGCACGGCGACGGTCGGCAGGTTGCAGAGGTTGCACCTCGGGATGATAGCCGTATAGAATATGCAGACAGTTGGCTACCATAGGCACGTTTTCCTTGTTGCGCAAGGTCAACAGTACTTTCAGCCCCTTGGTCGACCAAGAAACCTCGCCCGACGCAACCAAAAAGCCGACCATCAGGTCGAGTGCGGTAAACTCGCTCACCTCACACTTATCCAGTATTTCTTGGCGCAGTTGGCTATCTTGTAGCATATTCCTCTCCTAATCGTGCATGAGAACGAATTCGCGCTCCAAGCGCACCCCATGCCGTTGATATACTTCTTCTTCTATGCGCTCGGCCAATCGCAGATAGTCCCGCGAGGTGGCTCCGCCGCTGTTCATAATAAAGTTGCAATGCACGCCGCTGACGGTAGCACCGCCAAGTCGCACGCCCTTTAGCCCACAGCTTTGGATAAGCCTGGCGGCGGGCACGCCGTTCACCCCTTTGAAAACACTCCCCAAAGAGGGGCCAACCGGTTGGCGCAGTCTTCTTTCGGCGGCAACCGACTGCATACGGTGGGCGATTGCCTCGCTACTGTCCTTCGTAAGGCGCAGCACTACCTCTGCCACCACCCCTGCGAATCGGGCGCTACGGTAGCCCCAATGCAACTCCTCCGGCGCTACCCATCGGTCGAAGTCGGCGCCCACCAAGCGCACCTTCTCCACCAGGTCAGACATACTCGTGCCAAAGGCGCCTGCGTTGCTACGGCAAGCACCGCCTACGCTCCCCGGTATCCCCGACAAGGGCTCCAGTCCGGCAAGCCCTGCTTTTTGGGCAATCCCGGCCAAGACAGGCAGGCGCGCACCGGCATACGCGCGCAAGCACTCTCCCTCCACAAACACGCCGTCCAAACGGCGCGTACTCACCACGCACGCCAGGCCAAAGTCGCTAATCAGGGTGTTGGATCCCATACCCAACACGTGATAGCGGTACCCAACGAGCGCCGCAAGACAACTTTTCAGTTCCTCGGTATCGTGCGGATAGAGCACGTACGCAAGCGTACCACCCGAGCCAAACGCACTCATAGTTCTGCCGGAAACGGCGGTTTCTACTTCTATCGATTGCGCACGGAGCGCATCCATCATTTTCTCCATAGCAAAGTATATGCTATTCGGAGGGAAGTTTCCCTTCCAGCAGTCCAAACAGTACGTCTGCAACACCGCACTCATCCACCGAGGCACACACGTGGTCGGCAATGGCAAGGGTCTCGGGATAGCCGTTTGCGGTGGCTACGCCAAAGCCCACCGCCGCCAGCATAGACAGGTCGTTGGTCGCATCACCAAACGCCACGGCGTCCTCTACGGCATACCCCAGGCGTTTGCACATTTCACACACGGCGTTGCCCTTGCCTGCCTTTGGCGAAACCACCTCGATATAGCGTGGCCCCGATCGACTGATATCCAAATGGGGAAACTGTGCCTGCAATACTGCCATACGCTCGGGCACCAAGTCGGGATGACTCAACACGATCATTTTGTGAATACCCCAATCCTTGCCTTTCTCCCAACTGCTCAGCGCCTCCCCAACGTGGGTGGGCTCAACGCTGCAATAGTTGCCGTAATAGGTAGAATACTCGTTGGGGCTTGCCACGTAGTAGTTGGTATCGTGATAGATTTGGCAAATCCAACCCTTTTCCTCGCAGAATTCTGCTACGCGGTGCCACTCCTTGGCGGGCAGGTCAAAACAAAACTCTTCCTCGCCCGATACGATATCGTAGCCAACCGAGCCCTGTAAGCAAATAATATGTCCATCGCAAATGCCCAGTTTGCCCGCCTCACGCAAAATCGAGGGGTAAATTCGCCCCGTTGTCAATACAAAAATGCCGCCAGCGGCGCGATATGCGTCGATAGCTTGGCGGGTGCGTTGGGGCACTACCATGCGGTCTCCGTCAAAAATGGTACCGTCAAAGTCGCAAAATACAATGGGATATTTCATATCCCGATTGTAGCACAGTTTATCAAAACCGTCAACCGACAAAAGGAATTAACTCTCTTCCTCGTGAAAATATCTGTAAATGTTTTGGGCAGTAGAGGCAGAAAGACGGGGCACGGATTGCAACTCCTCTACCGTTGCCTGCGAAATCCCCTCGAAGGAATGGAAGGCTTTGTAGAGCGCTCGCACGGTCACAGGGCCTACCCCCTCGATAGACAGTAGCTTGCTCTCCAACGTACGCTTTGCACGCAAGGCACGGTGGTGCGTGATAGCAAAGCGGTGTGCCTCGTCACGGATACGCATCAACAGTTGCAGGGCAAGCGAGCTCTTGGGCAGGCGAATTTCCGAGCCGTCACGAAGTACGATAATCTCCTCTCTCTTTGCCAAACCAATCACGAAAGTATGCTCGTATCCTGCAGATTGCATGGCTTTTAGCGCATATTCTACCTGGATTGGACCACCGTCTATCACCAATAAGTCGGGCGCCTCGGCAAAGCTTTCGTCCGCGCCCTCCTCCAGTCGGGAGAGCCTGCGCGACAACACCTCTTGCATACAGGCAAAGTCGTTGTTGCCCTCTACCGTACGGATATTGAAATACCGATAGAGTTTTCTCTGTGGCGCACCGTCCACAAATACCACCATCGAGCCCACCTTGTTTGTGCCCGAAATGTGGCTGATATCGTAGCACTCCATACGGTGGATAGAGCGCTCCATACCCAATAGCCTTGCCAACTGCTCGGCAGCACCCAAGGTCATTGCCTCGTGGCGCGACAGTTGGTCGCTCGATCTCGACAGATATTCCTGCGCGTTGGATACCGCCATATCCGCCAACTGTCGGCGCACGCCTTGCTTGGGCTCCAACACACGCACCTTTGGCGAAATAGTCTGCAAAGCCTTCTCCAGGTTGGCAGGCGGTGCAAAAGCACACACCACCTCGGTTGCATTCAAGGGGTGGGTCAAATAGTAGCGGTAGATAAAGGATTCCTGCGCGTCGGGGTCGTCCAGACCGTAGGGTACGGGTTGTTTGTCGATGGCAACCACCTTACCGCCCCGCACGCTGATGACGGCTGCCACGTCCCCCACGGCGCCGTATGCCAAACCCCACACGTCCAATTCCAACTCTCTGGGGAGCGCAACCACCTGACGGCGCACCATTTTGTCCAGTACCGCCAAGCGTTGACGGTAGCCGAGCGCCACCTCAAACTCCTCTCTTTCGGCGGCCTGCATCATGCGTTCGGTCAAAATCTGCGCCACACGCTTATCGTTTCCCTGCAAAAAGTCAATCACCTCGTCGATCATCGCGCGGTATTCCTCACGCGTGCACTTGCCCACGCACGGCCCCATGCACTGTCCGATATGATAGTTCAAACAGGCACGGTGGCTGCGTGGCAGTTTAGCCAAGTTGTGGCGGCAATGGCGCAAAGGGAAAGCCGCGTGCAACAAATCCAACATCTCTTTGGTGGTGATCCCCAACATATAAGGTCCAAAATAGCGCGCACCGTCTGCTCTCAAGCGGCGAATCACGGTCACTTGGGGAAAATCCTCTTTGAGGTCTATGCGCAAAAAAGGATAGAGTTTGTCGTCCTTGAGCAGAATATTATAGTGGGGTTGGTGCTTTTTGATGAGGGTGTTTTCCAGCACCAAAGCGTCCACTTCGCTCCGACAAATGATATAGTCAAAATCCGCCACCTTTTCCACGAGAGCCATGGTCTTGGCGGTCTTGGTGCCTGCGTGGAAATAGGAGCGGACACGGTTTTTGAGATTGGTAGCCTTACCAACGTAAAGCACCGTGCCGTCCTGATCACGCATGATATAGACCCCCGGTGAGGTGGGTAATTCTGCCAATTTTGTGCGAATGATATCCTTCATAGTTGCCTCTTGTATGAGTATAGCACAAACAGAGGACAAACACAACCCACTATCTCAAATTCCACCTATCGACGAGGATATCCCCTTGCCGTCCAAATAGGACAGTAATCCTGCAAATTCGACAAAACAAGGGAGTTCTTTTGCCGTATACTTGAGAAAAAAAGGAGTGATCGCATGACAAAAAGCATCAAATTGTTGGCAAAGGCGGCAAAATTGCGTATCAGCACAGGAGCGGCCGCATCCGACAAAGGGACCCTGCCTGCTATTGCGCGGGAGGAAGAACGTATCTATCAAATCGTATGCCGCCTGCAGGAGGAAGAACAAACCGTCATAGACCCCATTCGCCAAATCGCCGATCCAAAGCGTTGGCAGAATAGCCAAGGCATAGAGCGTGAGCGCTACGTGTTGGTGCTATCCGATATGTATCTGCGTGCGGTCGACCGCTACCGAAGAGCGCAAGGAAAGCTTGACAGATAGCCTGCCCCACTCGCATATAGAAGAAACACGCGATAATTTTATTAGTTTCTATATAGAAAATTTAATTTTTGGCTTTGACATGACCCCTTTCTTATGGTATCATAGATATTAGGAATGAAAGGAGGTATTTCCATGGAGAAAATTAATGAATTATTCAGTAGTTGGGCAGAAAAAATGCCTTTTGCAAGCGACTTTTTTGCGCAAGAAGTGAACATTTTGAACATTCCGTTCAACGTGTTTTTCTTGATTTTGGCGGGTATTGCCCTGTTGCTGTTGATCGTAGCAATCGTGCTGATTGCAGTTGGATGCGCTAAGTCCAAGAA
This sequence comes from Clostridia bacterium, assembly GCA_017463565.1. Taxonomy (GTDB): domain Bacteria; phylum Bacillota; class Clostridia; order Christensenellales; family CAG-1252; genus RUG14300. The sequence goes on from JAFTOZ010000124.1 coordinate 8,955, forward strand.
GAACAAGGCCGAGAAGAAAGCAGAAGCAAGCAAGCGTCTGGAGAGTATCAAAACCAAATCCGTCAAGGACAACGAGACTCTGGCTCCCCTGGAGGAAGTCGCCGCCGTTGAAAGTGCGGAAGTAGAAGAACTCACTCTGGAAGAAGCCCCTGCCGTCATCGAAGAAGAGGCAGAGCCTGTTGTTGAGGAAACTCCTGTGGTAGAAGAGCCTGCGGTGGAAGAAGTGCCTGTGGAAGAACCCGTGGTAGAAGAAGTTGCTGCCGTTGAGGAACCCGTCGTTGAGGAAGCTCTTGCTGTAGAAGAACCTGTGGTCGAGGAAGCTCCCGTGGTTGAGGAAGTCCCTGCCGTAGAAGAAGCTCCCGTGGTGGAAGAACCCGTGGTGGAAGAACCCGTAGTAGAGGAAGCACCTGTCGCGTCCAAGGCAAAGAAGGCTATCGGTACCTACGAGGTGCGTCTGTGCATCGACGGCTACCGCTTTATGCTGATTGCCAACAACGGCCACCTGCTCTACGAGAGCGTGGGCTTTGCTTCCCAAGAGGGCGTGCTGTCCGGTATCGAGACCTTCCGCAAGACGGTTGCCGACACCCCCTATATCGTCACCAACGACAAGTACGGCCGCTACCGCTACGTATTCAACAAGCGCTACCAGGGCGAAAACTACGCCAACCGTGAGCGTTGCGCCTCTGCCGCCGAGTCCGTGAAGCGTTTTGCCGCCGACGCTAAGTTGCACATCGTTCCTCCCACCGAGGAAGAGATTGCTGCCTACACCGAATCCAAGAAGAATATGCGCTCCGCCAAGGACGTAGATTGGGAGGACGTGGCACGCCAAGAGAGTGAGGCCAAGAAGATGGGTAAGTTCGAGGTCATCTGCGAGGAAAACGTGGGCTATCGCTACGTGCTGATTGCCAACAACGGCCAAGTGTTGTTCACCTCTGCCATCTATACCTCTGCTGCAGGTGCGCTGAAGGGTATCGATTCCTTCAAGAAGGCCGTATATATCGGCAACTTCTATATCGATTGCGACAAGTTCGGCCGTTATCGCTATATCATTCGTGGCCAAGGCAACTCCACCTACGTGGGCGAGAGCTACGAGTCCAAGGCACAAGCCGAGAGCAGCGAGGCCTCCGTACGTAAGTTCGTGGTGTGCGCAAACATCATTCCTTTCAAGAAAGAGGAAATCAAGAAAGAAGAAGTTAAGCCCGAATAATTCATTCAAACAATACGAACTGCCATCTTCGGATGGCAGTTTTTTTATGCTTCTTCGTCCAGGAATTCGTCTTCTATGCGTTGCACGTCTGCGATACGCTCCCCCTCTACCGTAAACAAAAACAGCTTGCCTATGCCCTCACCCACCGCGGCAATACTCCCTTTCGGTGCCTTGCCGTAGGGCTCCAGTACGCTTTCTATCTCCCCCACGTAGCGCCACAGATCCTCCTCGCTTGCGGCAAGCTCTGCCGTCAGGTACCCGCGCGCCTCCTCCCTTTCACCGACAGCAAGCGCCTCCAAAAACAGGCGTGGCAAGCTTGATATGCAGATATGCTCATTCCTACCTATGCACCTCTGCTCAATCATCACGAATTCGCCGTTACGGTAGCCGTAGGTTTTCTCGATTTGATGCCTGCGCAAATCTGCATAGGTACAACTGACGCACAGAGTATCCGCCAAGCGGTAGTCCGTGCAAAGGCCACGAAAGAGCACCTCCCCCTCAATGCTTGCCACCAACAGGTACGCCCCATTCTCCCTCTTTTGCTCCACCGTCCACGCCAAAAATTCTTCGTGATAGGATAGACTGCTCTCTCCAAAAGGCAGCGCTATAGCCACACCGCCCTCCGCCCCCTCGATCCACAAAGTCATGCCGGGTGAGCGACAAAGGGTGGCGGTATAGCGCACTCGGTTATACTCCACGCTCTGTTGCGCCACCACCTCCTCCGCTGCCGCCAGATAGCGCAATTGATAGTGGTTGCCCCACGCCACCACCGCAAAGTTAGGCGCAAGCACGTGCCCACGTTTGACCTCAATCCGCCCCCAACCGTACACCTCGCCCAGGTAGCAAACGGAAATACACTTTCCTTCTACCAAGGTTGCGCTACGTATGGGGCGCCCTGCGTAATAGATACAGCCGTCCACAAAGTGCAGATAATATTTCATGTCAAAATATATGCAGACCCACAAAAAAATAGCCAATTCCCCAAAGAAATGGCTAAAAATACATGAATTCATCACAAAACTATCACAAAGGTAGAATATAATAAAGGTGCAAATTGATTATTTCCGTATATTTTCCCCAAACATAGAAAAAGCCTGTCACCAGACAGGCATTTTCATTTTTAGGATTCCGTTGGTGCTAATTACTCAACGTCTTTTTTGCTTTCCTCAAGCACAGCCTTTGCATCGGCCTCGTTCAGACGGGCAAGCAGGGTGCGGATATCTTTGAGGATATCTTCCACGCTCTCCACCTTAGCGGCAGCAGCCTTTGCCTCTTCCTCAGCCTGTTTTGCCGCAGCAGCAGCCTCGGCAGCACGCTCAGCTTGGACCTTCTTGATCTGACGGCGGCTGAAACCTTGCTTCTTGAGTTCGGCTTTTTCTTCATCGGTCAACGAATTGAGGAATGCGGCTTCCTTCTTCAGGCCACCCCAACCGTCACGCAGGGTGTTGATCACCTTCACCAACGAGAACAGCACGACAGCCGTCAACAGGAAGTTGATGATCGCCATAATAAATGCGCCCCAATCGATATATACCGACTTGGTCAGGTCAACGACAAATTCCACACCGGCAGCCTGCGCTTGCGCAAGAGTCAGACCGTCTGCGGTCTTCGCCACCAACATGGTGATCAAACCTTCTACACCGCCCATGGGAATGGCGTTGATGAGGGGCTTGAAAATATTGTTGACGAGTGCGTTGACGATAGCCGTAAAAGCAGCACCGACAATCATACCGACGGCCAAGTCGATGACGTTGCCGCGCGTGATGAATGCCTTGAATTCTTTGATTATCTTGAATTGAATTTTCTTACCTTTCTTTTTCCCGGACATAGTACACCTCCTAGTGTGCTTCTACTATACCACCGCCAAGCGGACTTGTCAAGTCGGATTGCCTATTGACAAAAGCAGATAAAAAATTTATAATAGATATAATCTATTTGACCCAAGGAGTATATCATGGAGCAAGTCAAAACAAGGTGGTACAAAGACGCAGTCGTCTATCAGATCTATCCCCGCTCTTTCTGCGACAGCGACGGAGACGGCATTGGCGATATTCGCGGCATCATCAGCAAGCTGGACTATCTGCAGGCATTGGGCATCACGGCAGTATGGCTGTCCCCCTGCTACAAATCCCCCAACGCCGACAACGGCTACGATATCAGCGACTATCGCGATATTATGACCGAGTTTGGCACGCTGGAGGATTGGAAGGAAATGATTGCCGGCATGCACAGCCGTGGCATTCGCTTGATCATGGACCTGGTTGTCAACCACACCTCGGACGAGCACGAGTGGTTCAAGCAGAGTCGCTCCGGCAAGGACAACCCCTATCGCGACTACTACTTCTGGCGCAAGGGTCGCGGTCCCAAGGGCAAGCGTCCTCCCAACAACTGGACCAGCCGCTTTGGCGGTAGCGCCTGGACGTACGACGAAACCACGCAAGAGTGGTATCTGCACCTGTTCAACAAAAAGCAACCCGACCTCAACTGGGACAATCCCAAGGTACGCCAAGAGGTAGCGGATATTTGCCGCTATTGGTTGGACTTGGGGGTGGACGGCTTCCGTTGCGACGTCATCACCTATATCAGCAAGAATATCCTGCCCGACGGCACCATGCCCGACGGCAAGTTCAATATTGCCATCTGCGGCGACGAGCACTTTACGCACGGACCGCATATCCACGAGTATCTGCACACCCTCAACAAAGACGTGCTTTCCCACTACGATTCTATGACGGTGGGCGAGGCGCAGGGTGTGACGATTGCAGAGGGCTTGGACTACACCGACGAGGCGCGTGAGGAGTTGGATACCGTGTTCCAATTTGAGCATATGGAGATCGACTCTATCGGCAATCTACTGCCCTGCCGCTGGAAACTGCCCAAGCTCAAATCCATCTTCACCCGTTGGCAGTTGGGTCTGTACGGCAAGAGCTGGAATAGCCTCTACTACGAAAACCACGATCAACCCCGTGCGTTGGGTCGATTCACAGGGGACTACGGCGCTTTGCACTACGAGGCCGCCGCAATGCTCGCCATTTCCACCCACTTCCAGCAGGGTACCCCCTACGTCTACCAAGGCGAGGAAATCGGTATGACCAACTATCCCTTCCAAAGCTTGGACGAAATGGACGACGTATTGGTCAAGACCATTCGCAGTATGCCCATTTTCAAAATGCTCCCCTTCCACGACCGCATTTTGCTATCCGTCATGCGCAAGCGCGCCCGTGACCACGCACGCACCCTGATGCAATGGTCGGACGAGCCCAACGCAGGCTTTACCACCGCCGAAAAGGGTTGGTTTGTGGTGAATCCCAACTATACCGAAATCAACGTAGACAAGGCGCTGAACGATCCCAACAGTCTGTTCTACTTCTACCAAAAGCTGATTGGTTTGCGCCGTGACAAGGTGATTGCTCCCATTCTGCGCGGTGGCACCTACAATCTCTACTATCCCAAGCACAAGGATTTGTACGTCTACACCCGTTCCTACCGTGGCGAGCTGTTGCTGGTGGTGTGCAACTTCAAGAATAAAGAAGTTCCCTTCACCGTACCCAACGATATTGCCTTCAACGAGGCCGAGTTGGTCATCTCCAGCTACCGCGACACCCTGCCCCTTGGCAACCGCACCCTGCGCCCCTACGAGGCGTTCGTCTATAAACTCAAATAGTTATGAAGAAGATTGCACCCTATATTCATTTTGCACGCATTGCCACCCCTTTGGCGCTTGAAAAACTGCAAGCACACGGTTTTCGCCACGTGCTGGCCTGGATCAAGCAAGAGCCGGAGAACAGGACTACCCTCAGCGAGCACGAACTCTACGGCTATATCTCCGACCACAATCTGGAGGTTGCCGCCGCCTTTGTGGGAAGCGGTATGCTTCCCTATTTGGCAAACAGCAGCTACGGCCGCAAAGAGGCTCTCAAACACTATAAGCAGGCCATTCTATCGGCCGAGGAGCACCGTGTGCCCCTGCTGGTGATGGACGCTCTGCCCACCAGTGATCCCTTTGTCAGCGCCCTGCGTGAGCTTGCCGACTACGCCAGCGACAACGGTGTGATGCTCTGCATTCGCGACGGTGTGGACGTAGATACGGTGGGCTTACTCTCCGAGGTAGACAACCTCTACTATTGCTACGATACCGCCGCCGTCATGCGCTCCAAGCAGGATCTGTTGGTCTGCGCAGAAAGAGCGCAAGATAAACTGATGTTGGTATGTCTTGGCGAAGAATTGCCCGGCAAACAGCGCCTTGTGCCCGGTACGGGCAAGGTGGACTTTGCGCCTATCGTAGCCTTTTTGGAAAAAATCAAATACCAAGGTATTTGGGGCGTTAGTGCCAACACCGCTCCCCAAGGCATGAGTCCCGACGATATGTTGGAGACGGTTGCCAAACTATAGAGGTTTCTATGCGACTCTTAATTGTTGACGACGAAAAAGATATTCGCAATCTACTTGCGCAATACGCCCAGTTCAGCGGCTACGAAGTGGACGAGGCAGCAGACGGCTACGAGGCCGTCAAAAAGGTAGAAGTAAGCTTGCCGGACCTCATCATTATGGACGTGATGATGCCGGGTCTGGACGGTTTTGGCGCGGTCAAACTCATTCGCAAGCACAGCCAAGTACCTATCCTAATGCTATCTGCCCGTGGAGAAGAATACGACAAGCTCTACGGATTTGATTTGGGGATCGACGACTACGTCACCAAGCCCTTCTCTCCCCGAGAGGTTATGGCGCGCGTAGGACGTATTCTTCTGCGTGGCAAACCCGCGCCAAAAAACGTGGTGCGTATCGAGGGGCTCACCGTGGATATGGATAGCCGTATCGTCACGGTAGACGGCAACAAGGTTGACCTCACGCCCAAAGAGTACGAACTGCTATTCTATATGGTTTTGAACCGTGGGGTTGCGCTCAGTCGCGACCGACTCCTCAACGAGGTGTGGGGGTTTGAATTCTACGGTGACGACCGTACGGTGGACACGCATATCAAAATGCTCCGTGCCAACCTTGGCCCCTACCGCCATCTGATCGAAACGGTGCGCAGCGTGGGCTATCGATTCGTGCAATAGTTGCCTTTCCCCCAAAAAAGCAAAAGAAAAAGCAGACCCGAAGGTCTGCTTTTTTATTTCTTTCGCTCTACTTATTCAGCAGACTTAGCAGCCAATTTCGCCTCTTTCTTTGCCTCTTTTGCAGCCAAGAAGTCGGGAGCCTCACCGTGCTTGACAAATGCCATAAACACAGTACCCAGTACCACGCAAGCCGCCGCAAAGATGAACACACCGGAGGAACCGCCCACGTAGTCCATCACCAAGCCGCCAAAGATGGGGCCGAGGGTTTGTGCCGACATGGTTGCAATATAGTAGATACCCGTAAAGGTACCGATATCCTTGGGGTTGGACAACTCCAATACCATGGGCAGGGTGTTCACGTTGGCAAAGATCAAACCAAAGCCGGACACCATATAGCATACCATAAAGATTGCCGTTGCGATATCGCTACCGCGCTTCACACAAGCGGCCACCAATACGTAGCTTACCACAGCCAACAAGAAGCCAAAGATAATACTGATACGGCGACCAAACTTACGTGCCATCACACCCACGGGGATAAAGCCGATTGCGGCCACCACCAGCGATGCACCGCTGACGATAGAGGCAATACCTGCCGACACGTTCAAAATCTTGACGCAGTAGATACTCATGTTGTTTGCGATAGAATAGTAACCGATAAACCACATGAAGATACTTGCCAGAATCAAGTAGAAAGAAATCATCTTCTTCTTGCCGTACTTAGCAAACATACCCTGTTTCTTAGCGGGCTTAGCAGGTGCCTCGTTAGCCTCGGGCGCAGCCTCTACGGCAGGTTCTTCGTCCTGGTCGGTGGGCAATCCGTACTCACGGCAAATGGTGCGGCATTGATCTACCCACTTTTGCTCACGCACCAAGCTGAGGAAGAGCCCCAATACCCGAGCCAACGTCACAGACAACACGCTGAAGATGATCCAATAGGTCACGGTAGACTGCAGGTTGAACAGGAAGGTGATGGTATAGATAAGGAAACCGATACCGCCGCCAACACCGCCAACGAGGTTGATCATAGCGTTACCGGGCGAACGCAAGGGAGAGGGCGTTACGTCGGGCATCAACGATACGGCAGGGGTACGCATAACCGTCTGTGCAAAGATGATCAGCACCAACGCAATCAAGAAGAAGGCAAACCAGCCGCCCCACTTGGTTTCGGTCTGCACGCGCGAGGAAATGTAGCCGGATGCGCCGTCTGCCAGGTATGCAGAATAGGTGATGAATTCCGAACTGTACTCGTCGTATTCCTCCTTCGTCAACACCAGATCCTTCAGTTCTTCCTCGGTGGCTTGCGACTCGGTGGATTTCTTACTGACGGTATCAAACACCGTCTTCACACCGCTCTTACCGTCGATACTGATATACTTGCCGTCTTCGTAGACGGTGCGGGTCAGGTAGTAGTTCTTAGCGCCGATACCCATCAAGCCGTCGTTAGAAACGGTAACGTTATACAGTTTGCAGAAGGTATCTCTTGCGCTAGCGCCGTAGGTGGCGTTCAAATCGTTATAGGCGGCCTTGGTCAGGTGGGTATAATCCCCCTTCGCTGCGGCATCGTACCAACTGCCCAACAGGTCGTAACGGGTGGTCTTGTTGCCGTCCTCGTCTACCAACTCAATATTGGGGTCCTCAACTTGGAAGAAATAGCCGTAATTCGCTTTCACGGTGGAACTGTCCTTCAACTGCCAGTTGACAGACAGCGGCACCAAGATCATTGCCAAAATGGTGATAACCGTACCCACCACGATAAAGGGAGTACGACGTCCCCACTTGGACTTGCAACGGTCGCTCAGTTTGCCAAACACAGGCAACAGCACCATACACATTGCAGACGCAATACCCACGATCAGGTTACGAATGGTATTGCTGAAACCAAATGCATCCTCCAACAAAAGGGGCACAACAAAGTTATACACCTGCCAGAAGATCATAACTACGGCAAATCCCAAGCCAACCTTGAGAGTTTGCGGATAGTTGAGCTTCAAATCCTTCCAGCTCTTCTTGGGGGCCTCTGCAGCAGGGGCTTCCACAGGAGCTTCTACAGGAACTTCCACCGTTTCTTCTACGGATTCTACCTTCTTTTCCTCGTCCATACTGTCCTCCTTGTAAGAAAAAGCGCGCACAGTTAAGTGTACTTAATTATTGTACATTATCGCGCGCGCCTATGTCAATACCACTTGGAAATTACGCAGTATTTTCTTAAAAATATCCTTAATGCATCAAATGCAGTTTGAGTTTTTCCAACAATTCCTCTCTGGTGCCCTCGTTCACTTCCGACCGATACACCACTTGTACGGGCTGTCCTGCAAGGAGCACCACCTCGTCCGCCAACACAAGAGCCTCCTCCGGGTCGTGCGTAACCAATAGCGTCGTCTTTGGATGTGCTTGCCAAGCTCGCTTAAATACCTCGTATAGGCGCAGGCGCAACCCCACGTCCAAACCGCGGAAGGGCTCGTCCATCAGTAGCACGTCTGCCTCGTAGGCAAAGGCACGTGCCATAGCCACGCGTTGTGCCATACCGCCCGACAACTGTCTGGGAAAAAGTCGTGCGTGCTTGTCCATTTCCACCTCTTGCAGCCATTGCATGGCTTTTTCGGGGTCTGGGTTGGACATAGTCAGTAGCAAATTGTCCAACACACTCGCCGAAGGCAGCAAGCGAGGTTGTTGAAAAAGGTAACTCACGCGCGCCTGCTCTATCTCCCCTGCCTTGGGAGTACGCAACCCTGCCACCAGCTGCAACAGGGTGGTTTTGCCAACGCCGCTACCACCCAGGATTGCAGTGATCCTGCCGGGAGTAAACGCAATCGACAAGTCCTCAAACAAGGGCTCGCCGTAGCCAAACGTAACCTTCTCAAACTTCATTGCCGTACCTCCTTTTCAAGAGTTTATGTACTCCCTTGAACAGTAACTCAAACACCACCGACAACAGTACCGCCACCAATAGCCAAGCAAATACGGGTGCCGCACCGTCCTCGATAAAGTTATCCTTGGCAATCTTCATGCCAGTACCCAACGAAAGAGGGGTCAGCGCCAAAATCTCGGCGGAAACGGTGGCCTTGATATTCAGGGCAAACGCGGTGGTCGCACCCGACAAAATCATAGGAGTCGCGTGTGGCACGTAGATATGCAGTAGCTTGTTCTTGCGTGACATACGGTAGACCTTCGCCATCTCCAACAGATCGGGGTCGGCGGTGGCAATGCTATCTGCGGTGGTAGCATAGATGATAGGAAATACCATCAACACACCGATACACACGGGGGTATACGCTTGGCGGAACCATACCATGATAATCAAGGTCAACGCCATGGTGGGCGCCGCACGCAAAAATGCTACGATGGGTTGCAGGGCCGCACGTACGCCACGGCGAACGCCTGCCAAAATACCCAACAGCACACCCAGCACAAAGCCTATGCCAAAGCCCAACAAACTGCGCAACAGGGTCATACCCGTAGCACGGTAGAAGTCAGGCTTAGCCAGCAATCCGCCAAGTGCCACCAGCACGTCTTCCACGCGCGGAAGCACCCACGCCTGTTGCATACAGACCGCCACGATCTCCCATACCGCCGCAAATACAAGCAAAGCACCCAGCCCTATCAAAAAGGCCAGGTGTTTTTTGCAAAAGGTACGGAATGCTGCCACGCCGTCCTTTTTGTTTTTTGCGCTTTCTACTTTTTTCATTTCCCTTGATAGAAGATATCTGCGTGTGCAGCCTCCTCGTATTGCACTCCCAACACGGTGATGAATGCAACGACTGCATCCTTTGCGTCCTTAGCGGTCACAAACGCTTGGTGCATACCTTGATAGCTCAAACCTACGATTGCGCCCTTCAGACTGCTCAGACCCGTCTGCTCCATATAGGTGCCCAACTCAACCGCATTTTGCTTGGATGCGTTCAGATAAGCAATAGACTCTTTGAGACTCGTCAAAAATGCCTCTACCGCCTCGGGTTCGTTAGCAATCAATTCGCGCTTAGCAAACACACCTGCTTGGGGGAAGTCTTTGCCAACCAACTCGCTCCACACGTCAGACAGGAATCCCAACACGCGCACGCCCTCCACGTTTTTGGCAGTAGCCGTTACGGCAGGCTCTCCCAACAGAGCAATATCAATGTCCCCTTGGCGCAGACCCGTTTGGATCACGGGTGCCTCGGATGCAGCCGCCACGGTGCAATTCTCTACCTCAACCAAACCCAACAGGTGCTTCAAGGTCTTGTCGGGCACTTGGTTAGAACCGATACTGGTGATAGAACGCTCGGCAAACTGAGCCATAAAGGCAGTAGCAGACTCGCTCTCCGCCAAGGTCAACAGGGTGTCGTCGGTAGTCACGAGAGCCAGGTTGCCCCAACTCGTCACCGCCACCAGTTGATAACCCTTAGTCACAATGGACAGATTCATGCCGGCGTTGGTAGGCGCAATGATAATGTCTGCATCACCGTTCGTCATAGAAGACGCCACCGCCGTTGCGGCAATCAAACGGTAGTCCACCGGGTGTGCCAGGATAGCGCTATCCTCTTTCATCAATTTTGCGATCGCCATCGCAGGAGCACCGTCGGGTGCCATCACGACCAATTCCGAATCCTTTGCCCAATCCGACTCCTGGCAAGCAACGGCGCCAAGCGCCAACACGGCCACGAGAGATAGAGCAACTAATGTAAACAGTATTTTTTTCATACCGAACTCCTTATCCAATAATTTAAAGAAACTTTGTTTCTTCAAGGATAGTATATCATATATTTCCCTATTTGTGTGTTGCACAGGCAACATTTTCACTATTTTTTTGCGTACGTGCGCCCCAATTATGGACATTTAGGCAGGTTTTTCGAGAAAAAATTGACAATGGCCGTTTCTCTATGCTATCCTTTAATTGGTATGAAAAAGTTCGTAAGTTTCTTCAACGGATTCACGTCCGACTATCGCGACAGGCTCGACACCATTCGCCGTATTGGCTACGACGGTGTGTTTTTTATTTTTGAGGGAGACCCCAACTTCTACGCCGCCCTTGACTATGCCCAAGAAATCGGTCTTTTGACCGAGAGCATACACCTCCCCTTCTACGAGGTGAATACCATATGGAAAGAGGGTCCCGAGGGGGACGAGTTTATCAATTCCCTTCTTCGTGGTGTGCGTGTTGCTGCCCAAAAGGGTAGTGAGCGCGCGGTGGTGCATATTTCTTCCTCTCCCATCTGTCCCCAATGGACGCAGCAAGGTATGGACAGAATGCGCCGTGTTGTAGCCCTGGCAAACGAGTTGGGTGTGCAACTCTGCATGGAAAATACCCGCCACAACAATATGTTGGACCGCTATTTTGCCGAGGTAGAGCCCTCTCCCTACGTGGGATTCTGCTTGGACTTTGGCCACTTGAACGGTTTCACCCACGATCCCTTGGCGGAGCGTTGGGTTGCCTATGCCGACCGTGTATCTATGGTGCATATCCACGACAACGACGGCACCGGGGATCAACACCTGTTGCCCTTCGACGGCACCCTGCCCTGGGAGGAGCTCGTGCCCATTATCTTCAAGGGGCGCACCGATATTCCTCTTTTGTTGGAGCTCACCGAAACGGCGCGTACCAAATATCCCGACCTCAGCGAGGAAGAATTCCTGCGCGTTGGCTACGCAAGGCTAGAGCGCATCGAACAACTGATTCTAAAGAACTAATCCGTACAAAAGGAGATTGCAAATGGATACTGCACGAATTCAAAGCAAAGCGCGCGAGTTGATGCGCAATCACGGCAAGAACCTGATGATCCCCTACATTCTTTGGGTGATTCTCAGTCTGATCAACTCCGTGTTTAGCGGTGTTGTCGGCTACTATGCCGGTCAGGTCACTCTCTACGAGTTGGCTCCCGAGTTAGTCACTATGAAAATCACGGCGTCTATGGTCTCTGCCATCAACTTAGCAGACCTCATCAGCCAAGTTTTCTCTGTCGCGGTGAGCATCTTTGCCTTCTTCCACACCATGGCAAAACTGCGCTTCCTTTCCCGCTACTGGAAGGGCGAGACCCCCTCTTGGCGTGAATTTTTCAAAAAGATCTATCCCAACGCACGAGCCTTCTTCGTACACGTTGCGGTGCGTATCCTTCACTCCCTGATCGTGGCACTTGGAATCATCTTTTTAGTCATTCCCGGTATCTACCTTGCCCTGCGCTACTCTATGGTTGAGCACGTTTTGGCAGAGGATCCCACCTGTGGCGTTCTCGAGGCATTCCGCCGGTCCTCTCGTATGATGTTCAACCATATGCTCACTTTCATTGGGCTCAACCTGCGCTTCTTGGGTTGGTATATCCTAAATATTTTCACCTTTGGTCTGCTCTCTATTTGGCTGACTCCCTACCACGATCTTGCGATCGTTGGTTTCTTCCATGAGCGCTTAGAGACGGCATTCCCCACAAGGTCTGCCACGGTCTCTTCCGCCCCCACTTCTGCGCCCGAAGAGGACTCTCCTTTCGAGGAGTTTACTGAGGAACGCCCCGTAGAAGAAGTTGCCTCCGACACAACCGCCGGGACCTCAACGTCCACCACGTCGACCGACGATCTTTTGTCGAGCAACGACTTTTCCTCCCTGGACGACGATCCCTTTGCGTGAGGCACGTACAAGCCGTATCATCAAACAACGGTCAAAAACCGCTAACGAAAAAGGAGAGAATTGATCTCTCCTTTTTTTCTTTGACGTTCCTCTTCCGTCTGTTTCGGTCGATATTTGCAGCGCACCCCTGTCAGTAATACAGGCACCCGCACTACATATATCGACGGTTATAGGTGCGGTGCTTCCAGGCAGCAATGGCTAGTGCCACGATACCTGCGCCAACCGCCAACACTCCCAAACAAAGCACGGAAATTTGCCACAGGGGCCACGAACCCTCTGCGGTGGCGGCCTTGACCTTTTCCCACATGATGGTCATATCCGCGTTGGCAGAGCCGTAGTCGGTCATCACGCCGTAGTTGGGGTTCGTGATATCGGGATAGCGCACCTCCCACTCAAAATATTCGGCAAGGGTGGCTTCCATATCGTCGGGGTCCACGTATTCCGCCTCAATCAACAG
>JAFTOZ010000125.1 GCA_017463565.1 Clostridia bacterium
TCGAGCGTAGCCGTCACGACTTGGTAGGTCAGTATATCGGCGAAACCGCACCCCGTACTGCTGCGGTGTGCCGTGATGCGTACGGTTCGGTGCTGTTCATCGACGAGGCCTATGCGCTGTGGCACGAGGATATCGGCGGAAAGGACTTTGGCAAAGAAGCCCTGACGACCCTGATTGCCGAGATGGAAAACCACCGTGACGACCTCATCGTCATTCTGGCAGGCTACACCGACGAAATGGACGAGTTGATGAAGGGTAACTCGGGCCTTGAGAGCCGTATTCCCTTTGAGATTAAATTCCGCAACTATACGCGTGACGAGTTGTACCAAATCTTCTGCAAGTTTGCCTCTAAGGTATTGCCTTGCGACGAGGATCTGTGGCCCGAGGCAAAGCGCTATTTCGACGCCATGCCCGAGGCTATGATTAATTCTAAGGAGTTTGCCAACGCGCGTTTCGTGCGAAACCTCTACGAGCGCACCTGGGCAAAGGCCGCGCTACGTCAACAGTTGGAGGGCAAAGAGGAACTTCGCCTGACCAAGATCGACTTTGCAAAAGCCATCATGGATCCGGAGTTCACCTGCGAACAATCCTCGGGAAAACGTCCCGTTGGTTTCAGTAAAAAATAAGATTAAGGAGGATCTTTATGGATAACAAGCAAAAAGAACTGAACGCAAAGCGTGTGTATACTGCGCTTTGCACCGCATTGGACGAGTTGCATCTGCACTATTCCAAGAATACGTTGGAAAGCGGCTCTATGGTCTGTGATTTCAAGATGGAAAGCGACGACCTGCCCCTTTCGATCCGCATTTTGGTTAGCCCCAGCGCAGAGATTTTGTCCATCTATTCCAGTCTGCCTTTTGCCGCTAAGAAAAACGTGGCTACCGTGGCACTGGCTGTATGCATGATCAACGACCGTTGGACGGTGGGCGGCTACGACTATAACTACGCAGAGGGCGAGTTGCTGTACCGTATCAATATGCTGTTCCACGGCACCACTATCGGCAAGGAGTCCATCAAAGAGGCGCTCTACGCTACCGTTTCCCACGTGGATAAGACCAACGACCTGCTCTATGACGTAGCACGTGGTACCATTGACCTTGAGGGCGTGATGAACCGCCTGGAGAATAAGGAGGACTAAGTATGGATTTAGCAACGAAGAAAGTTTTAGACAATTTCTGTACCGCCATGAATAACTGTGGCTGGAGAAAATACGAGCGTAGAGATGAGGACTGTGCAGTTGTGTTCGGCGTGAACGGCGACGATATCCCCATGCAGTTCTATGCTACTTGCTATCCCAAGACCCAAACCTTCAACCTGTACTCCGGTCTGCCTATGACCATCAACGAGGATAGTCTGTTCGTAGTCAGCGGCCTGATCTGCGTGATCAACCACCGCTTGAACCTGGGCCGTTTCGACCTGAATATCTTCAAGCGCCGCATTGCTTTCCGCGTGGCTGCTTTCTACAAGGATACCGACTTGACCCCTGCATTCTTCGAGGAAATGCTGGGCTTTGCCGCTAACGTAGTGGATAAGTTCAACGATATCATTGCCGACCTCAACGACGGCAAGATTGATTTAGACACCGCTATCGAGCGCGCAATGAGCTAAGTCCAAACCCTAATAACAACAGAAAGAGATAACAAATCGGTTCGTAGCCGAAATGTTATCTCTTTTTCTGTTAATGAAGTTTTTGCTATCGCAAAAGTGAAGTTGCTACGCAGTGAAGTTTGTGCTATGCACAAATGAAGTTAAGTTTGCCCATCACTTCGCCGTCAGGCGAAACTTCATTCACAAAGTGAACTTCACTATCGAAGATAACTTCACTTGCCCAAAGGGCAAACTTAGTTTTAGCGTGTTCTCCGTTAAGGATAACACGCTAAAGGTGGGCTTTTCTTTTGTCTAACGAGGGGCAACAGTCTATTTCTTTTTGCCTGGTTTGTGCTTGTGCAGTAGCACCAACAATACGACAGCACCCACACCAAGCACCGCACCGCCACAGATACACCCGATCAACACGCCCAAGTCTACGCTTGGCGATACCGCGTCAGCAAGCTCAATTGCAAAACTCTGGGTATAGTAGGTGCGGTAATTTTCATCGGTATAGACCGCCACCGCGCGGCGGTTATCTTTCGAGACAAAAGCAACACGTCCGCACACGGTACTGATTTTGCCACCGTAGTTTGTGCGACAGAGCAGTATCTCGTCGCCTACTGCCACTTTTTCCTGCTGTGTTTCTGCCACAACCCCCACCAGCTTGTCGGGGTGGGTGGGCTCGTCTGTGGTGAGTCCTACAAAACCCATATCTTCCCACGCCGCCACTTCTTCCCGTGTTTTGTGCGTCCACGTCCAACAGATAATACCGCGGTCACGCAGTAGTTGTTGGTTGCTCTCCTTTGTGATTTTCTTGTGGTCGATATCCAATCCGCTATTGCATTGCCCCATCATCGATAGCAGGGTGCCCAGCATGACGTCGTGCACGCCAATGGTATTATTCAGCCGCGAGGTAGGCACGTAGGGCAACAACTCTTTCATCGCCAGTAGTTGCTCCGCCGAAAAACTGATGGCTACCGTGCGCTCCAAAATGGGGGCAAATTCCGACTTTTGCAGGCAATCACGCAGCTTCTCTACCACCTCGGTGCCCTCGCACTTCAACTCCACCACCAATACGGCCTTTCTTTCGGCAGACAGCATACCTGCCACCACTTCCTCAAAGGTGGGGATCATTTCCTCGGGTAGTCCACCCCCTACCAGGCGGTAACTTCGCAATTCTTCCAGGGTCATATCTGCTACGTAACCGCTGCCGTTGGTGGTGGCGTCAATGGTATCGTCGTGCATAACCACCAAGTGCTTGTCCCGGGTCAGGTGTACGTCAATCTCCACGTGTGTTGCGCCCTTTTCTACCGCCGACAGCACGCCCGAAAGGGAGTTGGCTTGGCAATGCTCGGGGTCACCTCGGTGTCCCACTATATAGGGAGTCCGCACGAAGACCCGCTCGCCTCCCTCACTCAACTTGTCGTAGAATGCGTAGAGGGCAGCAGGGTCTGCCACCACACCGTATGCGCCGCTAAATACCGCATTGGATAGCGCAATTTCGTCCGTACCCTCTGCCTCTACCCACACCGTTTTGAACATTCCCTGCAGGTAGCGCACGGTTTCTGCTGTGGCGAGGGTT
>JAFTOZ010000126.1 GCA_017463565.1 Clostridia bacterium
GGCAGAGCTGGAGCGTGCTATTGCCGAGTACCGCTATATTCTGTCTCATCCCGAGCGTATCGACCGTATCATTCGCGAGGAACTGTTGGAGATCGAGGGCAAATATGCCACCGCACGCCGTAGCGAGCTTTCCTACGAGGGTTGCAATATCGACGTAGAGGATTTGATCGACCGCGAGGATATCGTCATTTCCCTGACCAACGAAAACTATATCAAGCGCCTGCCCATGTCCGAGTACCGTGCGCAACACCGTGGCGGTGTGGGCGTTACCGGTCACAAGGCAAAGGATACCGATTTCGTCAAGAAGTTGTTCGTGTCCTCTACCCACGACAATCTGTTCTTCTTCACCGACTACGGCAAGGTATACGTGGTGAAGGGCTACGAGATTCCCGAGGCTAACCGCAACGGTAAGGGCCGTACCATCAACAATATCATCAATATCGAGCAGGACGAGCGCGTGACCACCATTTTGGCAATCACCGACGAGCAAGAGGCAAACCGTCACGGCTACTTGATGATGGCAACCAAGATGGGCAAGATCAAAAAGACCCCCGTGGAAGAATTCTTCTCTATCCGCAGCAAGGGTAAGATTGCGATCACCCTCGATCCCGACGATCAACTGATTGCTGCAGACTTTGTGGCAGACGGCGACCAAGTGCTGTTGACCTCTTCCTTGGGTAAGAGCATT
The DNA here is from genome assembly GCA_017463565.1 of Clostridia bacterium. GTDB lineage: Bacteria > Bacillota > Clostridia > Christensenellales > CAG-1252 > RUG14300. Next base: position 689 of record JAFTOZ010000126.1, read on the forward strand.
CGTTTCTCGGTGGATACCGTGCGTAAGGTGGGCCGTACCGCCTATGGTGTACGCTCTATGAACATCGACGAGGGCGACTATATCGTAGGTATGAGCAAGGTTGACCTGGAGAAGAAGGTGCTGACCATTTCTTCCAAGGGCTACGGCAAACGTACCGATATCAACGAATACCGCTTGACCGGCCGTGCAGGTAAGGGTATCCTGTCGGGCAAGTTCAACGACAAGACCGGCCGTATCGTAGACGTGATTATGGTAGACGATGAGAGCGACGTATTGCTCATCACCGAAAAGGGTATCATCATCCGTACTCCCATCTCGGAAATCAGCGTGATTGGCCGTAATTCGCAGGGTGTACGCATTATGAACACGGGTCGTGACTCGGTGGTGGCGGTCGCTTTGGCACCCAAGGAGATGGAGGGAGACGAAGTAGAGCCCAGCGAGGTGGACGAGCAAGAGATTGCGGAGATGAACCGTGCGATTGCACACCTGGAGGGCGAGGAAGCCGTAGACGAGGCAGAAGTGGCCCCCGAGGAGGAAGAGTAATCGGAACCACCCGGAGCCTACGGGCGAACAAAATCCATCTGAACAAACAAAAAGGAGCAGGTTAGTCCTGCTCCTTTTATTATCCTTTTCGCTTGCTTATTCTTCGGGGGAGTTTGTCTCTGGCTCGGCGGTATCTGCTGCCATTTCCTCCAAGGGGGTGGGTTGGTTGTCGTGGGCCAGTTGCTCCAGGGGAGTGGGGGTCTCCTCGGCGCAGGCAACCTCTGCACTTGCCGCTTGGTTGGCGCAATAGCCCGAGGGCAGTATGCCCAAGCTGACCAGCGTTGCAATATCGTAGTCGGGCACGTCGTGGCAAATCACGGTGGGTTTGGCAACGTGGTGGTGTTTGCTGTCCTTAATGCGGACGATACTGTCGTCGTCGGCAAAATCCAGCGCCGCACGGCGGAAACCCTTGCCGATAATGTCGGTGGTGTTGTTGATGATGACGAAGCCGTTGGTATCAAACTCCAACGCACGCTTTTTGACCTCGACTGCTTGGCGCGCGCTGACTACGGTATAGATCATATAGCGCACGTCGCCCGTATAGGCGCCCAAGCCGCGCACCACGGTAGCACCACGGTGCAACTCGTTATTGATATACTGGCAAATGGGTCGGGGGTTGGAGGTGATGATGGTGATTTGCTTTTTGTGGTTGAGGTTTTCGGTGACGACATTGATGACAATCACCTGAATGAGTAGAGTCACGATGCCGTAGCCTGCGGTAGACCAACCGATGGTCTTGACAAAGCCGGAGGCAAATGCCACCGCAAACTCAATACAGAGCATACTGATACTGATATTGA
>JAFTOZ010000005.1 GCA_017463565.1 Clostridia bacterium
GACTATGCGCAAAAGTTGCGTATGAAGTACCGTGTCGAGCGTGAAAAGGTGCGCCGTGCGATCGCCAAGGAGCAAAAGAAGAATCCCGAATTCACCGGTGAGGAACTGTTGGCAACCCTCGAGGCATTGTCCGCTACCCACGCCCAAATGGTGGCTACGGAGCGTGCCCGTCTGGACGCCGAGTTTGACCGCGCGTGGGAAGCACAAAGCCGCGACCTTGCGGCAGACCAAGCTGCGTTTGACGCAATGCGTGCCAAGCACAAAGAAGCGTACGCCGCATACGTGGCTGCGCTGGACGTGCGCACCCAAGCCAAGCGTGAGCGTATCGTTGCCCGTGGGGACAAGCTGATTGCCTTCTGGCAAAAGCAGATCGACAAGCTGAAAGCGCTCAAGGCAAAGGAAATTGCCAAGGCACAAGAGGCAGGCAAGAGCCAAAAGATCGAGCCCCTGCCCGAGGACGTGATCTTGCGTGCAGAAGGACTGTCCATGCACTTCGGCGGCTTGAAGGCCGTGGACGAGCTGGACTTTGAGGTAAAACGTGGCGAAGTGTTTGGTCTGATCGGTCCCAACGGCGCAGGTAAGACCACCGTTTTCAACTGTATTACCCAATTCTACAAACCCACCAAGGGCGAGTTGCTGTTTGTGGCAAAGGACGGCCAAACCATTCGTTTGACCGACCACAAGGTACACAACATTATCCTCAAGGGTATTGCACGTACCTTCCAAAACGTAGAGGTAGTGAAAGAGGTTTCGGTGTTGGACAACCTGTTGATTGCGGCTACCCGTCAATATCACAGCAGCTTCTTCACCCAACTGTTGCATCTGCCCCAACTCAAAAAGGAAGAACGCCTGCTTCGCGCCAAGGCGGACAGAATTCTGCAATATATGAATCTGACCCTCTATCGCGACCGTTTGGCATGGGGTCTTCCCTACGGCGTTCTGAAACGTATTGAGATTGCACGCGTGCTGATGTGCAATCCCCAACTCATCATCTTGGACGAGCCTGCGGCAGGTTTGAACGAAACCGAGACCGCCGAGCTGGCCGAGTTGATTGGTGAGATTCGCCGCGACTTCGACTGCACCGTGCTGTTGGTTGAGCACGATATGGGTCTGGTGATGAACGTATGCGACCATATTTGCGCCATCTCGTTTGGCCGCAAGTTGGCATACGGCACTCCTGCCGAGGTGCAAGCAAGCCGTGAGGTACAAGAGGCCTATTTGGGCACAGGAGGTAACGACTAATGGCACTACTCGAAATTCGCGATTTAACGGTATCCTACGGTTTTATCACCGCGCTCAAGGGCATCAACCTGGACGTTGAAGAAGGACAAATCGTGGCCCTGCTTGGCTCGAACGGCGCAGGCAAAACCACCACCCTTCGCACCGTGTCGGGCGCTATCAAGCCCCAAGGCGGTACTATCACCCTGGACGGCAAAAAGATCAACGGTCTGGCTACCTACAAGATTGCCAAGGCAGGCGTTACGCAATCCCCCGAGGGACGTTTGCTGTTTGCCGAGCTGTCTGTGGAGGACAACCTCAGAGTAGGTGCCTACGGTCTGAAAACCATCAAAAAGAAAGTGGTGGACGCAGAGGGCAACGAAACGGAAGTCACCGTCAGCGCCAAGCAACAAAGAGATGAGGCGTTTGAGCGTGTGTACAACCTGTTCCCTGTGCTCAGAGAGCGCCGCAAGCAAATCGCCAACACTCTGTCGGGCGGCGAGCAACAAATGGTGGCTATCGGCCGTGCGCTGATGAGTAGCCCCAAGTTGCTTCTGCTGGACGAGCCCAGTTTGGGTCTGGCTCCTCTGGTTATCGAGGAAATCTTCCGCGCTTTCCAACGTATCCGCGAGGAAGGCACTACTATTCTCATCGTAGAGCAAAACGCTCTGCAAACTCTGAAGATTGCCGACTACGGCTACGTGCTTGAGCTTGGCAATATCAGTATGCAAGGTCCTGCGTCCGAGCTGATCAAGGACGAGCGACTCATCGAAGCCTATTTGGGCGGTAACAAGAAAAAATGATTGGGGAAGGGTTCTTCAACATTTAAATAAAAAAAACAAAAATATGCCGAAAGGCAAAAAAAGGAGAAAAAACTATGAAAAAAATGACAATCATCATTGCAATTGCTTTGGTCCTCTGTCTGGTCATCGGCTGTGTTGCTTGCGAAAAGCCCGAAACCGCTGCTCAAGGTGTTGACACTGTCAATCACGTGATCAAGGTTGGTAACACTGCTCCTACGACTGGTGCTTTCGCAGGTGTGGGCGTGCCCTTCAATTATGCTCAAGAAGCATACTTCTGGTACTTCACCGAGCACCTCGGCGGCTACAAGGATGCTGATGGCAACAAGTATACCATCGAGTTCCTGAATTACGACGACGGCTTCGACGGTGTCCAAGGTTCTACCTACACCACCAAGTTGGTCGAGGACGACAAGGTCTTCGCACTCGTTGGTCACTTTGGTACCAACACCGTTGGTGCTACCATGGACTACGTTGAGTACAAGGGTATCCCCATGGTGTACGGCGTTACCGGTGCTTCTTGCCTCTACAACACTGAGCGCAACGTTATGACCGTGCAACCCATCTACGACACCGAGGGTCAATCCATGTTGGCTACCGCTTTCGCTCCCGAGGCTGTTGGCGGTCTGGCTGGCACCAAGGTTGGCGTTATCTCTACCACCGACGAGGCTGGTATCGGTATGCTGAACGGTATCAAGATCGAAGCTGCTAAGCTGGGCAAGGAAGCAAACATCGTATATCAAACCGGTGCTGCTGACGCTACCGACTGGGCTGCTCAAGTAAACGCTCTGAAGACCGCTGCTTGCGACGTGGTTATCATCGCTGCAAACCAAGCTCCCTTCATTGCTATCGCCAACACTTTCGTGACCGTTGGTTATGAAAACGTTGACCTGCTCACCTCCTACGTTTCCGCTAACGTTACCGCTATGAGCGGCTTGGTTGGTACTGGTGCTATCAGCGCTACCCGTGAGGTATACGCAGGTGCTTGGTTGGTGACCGGTTCTATGCCCGACAAAGAGTTCAAGGGCTGGAACGACTTCGTTGAGTTCGTGAAGGTTATGACCCTGTATGCTAAGCACAAGGGCGAGACCCTCGCCACCGCTGAGAACGACGCTAACTATGCTGCACTCGGCACTATGTACTTTGGCGACCAAGAGTGGGCTGCTGACGGTGTTGGCTCTAACTGGTTGAACAGCTACGCTATGGCCGGCTACGTTTCTGCTAACGTATTCTGCCAAGGTTTGGCTCGTATGGAAGGCAAGGTTTTGACCTGGGACGCTTTCATCAACGCTATGGAAGAAGCTCCCATGAACGTTCCCATGGGCTTGAGCGTAGACTACGCTGACGGCAACCGTATCGGTATCGATGCTCTGGCTGTGAACAAGTACACCGTAGCTAACTTCGGTGTGGGCGAGGTGTATCGTCCCATTACCCTGCTCGGCACCCTCGAGGATGCTATCAACGGCTAACTTCTGATCTCGGGCAGGCCTCGGCCTGCCCCAACTAAATACAATGCTGATTGGGGGGAGAACCCTCCCCCCAAGTATTGTGTTGAGTCTGCGGTTCAAAATGAACCTCCGCCAAGGATTTTGGCAAAACAAAATATTCAATAGGTGCTAATATGGATTACAAAAATAAACTGATCACTCTACAACAAGCCCTGGACCTCGTCCAAGACGGCGACTATATTGTTCTTGGCATGGCGGCGTCCGACCCCATTGCTTTTTCTTCCAATTTGCATACAATCGCACCTCGCATCAACGAAGTGACCGTGTCCAACTGTTTGCCGATGTGCGCTGCCGAATATATCTCTAATCCCGAACTTCGTAGCAAGTTCAATATCGAAAGCTGGTTCTACAACGGCGATCTGCGCAAGAATGCAGTACACGGCAATATTTCCTTCATTCCCAATCACCTGCACTTTGCTTCCAGCAAGCGTTTGGCGTATCGCAAGCCCGACGTGTTCGTGGCAAACGCCTCTATGCCCGACAAACACGGCTACGTTTCTCTGTTGGGTAACACCTACGAAATCGACCATATCCGTGCTGCAAAGACGGTTATTTTGGAAATCAACCCCAATATCCCCCGTTGCTTTGGCGATAGCAATATCAGCCTGGACGAGGTTGACTACGTGGTGGAGTGTGACTATCCTGCTCCCGAAATTCCCGAGGGCAAGATTGGCGAAAAGGATCTCATCATCGGCGGTCTGATTGCTCCCTATATCCACGACGGTGACTGCATCCAAATCGGCATTGGCGGTATTCCCGATGCAGTCGTGGCATCTCTCTACGATAAAAAGAATCTGGGCGTTCATACCGAAATGATGACCACCGGTATCATGAAGTTGGCAAAGGCCGGCGCCGTGGATTGCAGTAAAAAGCAAATCAACCCCCACCGTATCTGCGCTACCTTTATTGCAGGTACCCGTGAGCTCTACGATTTTGTGGACGACAACCCCTTTGTAGAGGTGCACGAGGGCGGCTATACCAACAACCCCTTTGTCATCGCTCAAAACGACAACCAAGTATCGATCAACACCACCCTGGAGGTAGACCTCACCGGTCAATGTGCCAGCGAATCCTTGGGTAGCAAGCAATTCAGCGGTGCAGGCGGCCAAGCCGACACGGCTGTGGGTGCCAAACTCTCCAAGGGCGGCCGTAGCTTTATTGCTCTCTATTCCACCGCTATGGTGCGCAATCCCCTCACGGGCGAGCGTGAAGAAAAGAGCAAGATCGTTGCACAACTCGCTACCGGCGCCGTAGTCACCCTGCCCCGTCAGGATCTGGACTATCTCGTCACCGAATACGGTTGTGTCAACCTGACCGGTACTTCTACCTACGAGCGCGTAGAGCGTATCATCTCGGTAGCACACCCCAAGTTCCGCGAGCAACTGTGGGAAGACGCCATCAAGGCCGGTATCATCGGCAAGCGCAAATAAGAGGTTATTATGGCACATTTTACCACGTCAATCGGCAAACGTCTGCACTACCAAGTCATAGGCGAAGGAGAACCAGTTGTCATTCTCAACGGCATCATGATGAACGTCATGAGTTGGACGCCCTTTCTTTCTAACCTGTCCAAAAACTGCGAAGTGGTTTTGGTAGACTTGCTCGATATGGGCAAGAGCAGCGATATGACCGAGCCCTACAAACAGGCCCTGCAAGCGGACGTTCTGGCAGAACTCATTCGTCATATCGGCTACTCCAAAATCAGCGTGATGGGTATCTCCTACGGCGGCGAGGTGGCAATTCAGTTTACGTTGGGCTATCCCGAGCTTGTCAACAGACTCTTGCTTTTCAATACCTCCTCCTACACCTTCCCCGAGTTGTGGGCAGACGGTATGCGTTGGAACGAAGTGGGCAAAACGCGCGACGGCGCCGCCTACTACGAGGCCACCATTCCCTACTTCTATTCCAAGAAGTTCCAAACCGAGCACGCCGACTGGATGGCTAACCGCAAGAGCGTTTTGGAGAAAACCTTCTCCGACCCCCATTTCCTCGACCGTATGGAGCGCTTGGTGCTCTCGACCGATACGTACGACGTGCGTGACCGCCTTTGCGAAATCAAGGCGCCCACCCTCGTCGTTGGCAGTATGATGGACGAGGTGATCCCCCACCGTGAGCAGGTCTATCTGCACGAACATATCGCAGGTAGCGCCCTCGTGCTGCTGCCCGACTGTGGCCATTGCAGTATGCTCGAATCCCCTGCCGCATTCGTTGCGCTCGTTTCGGGCTTTGTCAACGTTACCGACCCAATCAATATTTAGGAGGCAATTATGGAATATATCGTATTAGATAACGGCGAAAAAATCGCATACCGCCGAGTAGGCGAAGGTAAGAAACTGTTGGTATTGCATGGAAATTTCGGTTCTTCCCTGCACTTCCGCCGTCTTATCGACAATCCTCCCGCAGGTGTCGAGTTGATCCTGCCCGATATGCGTGGCTTTGGCGAGTCCTCCTACAATACCCGTATCACCTGTCTGAAAGACCTTGCTTTGGATATGGTGGAGCTCTGTGCCAAACTGGGCATTGAGCGCCTGCCTGTGCTGGGTTGGTCTTTGGGTGGCGGTGTTGCTATGGAAATGGCTGCGCTTGCTCCCGAGTTGGTCGAAAAACTCTTCTTGATGAACAGCACCTCTTGCTACGGCTACCCCCTCTACAACGTAGACGACAAGGGCAAGTTTGTGCCTTTCCGCTCCCCCGAAGAAATCGCATCCAACCCTGCCGTGGCGGCTCTGTTGCTTGCGCAAAAAACCGGCAAGGACCAAATCTACCGCGCTACCCTTACTCGCCCCTTCAACTCCAAAGAGGAAGAGGACGAGTTTGTTTCCTGCTTTATGGCGCAACGTAACCTGTTGGACGCCGACTGGGCGCTGGCCGTGTTCAATATGACCGACCGTCCCAACCTCTACGGCGACGGTGACGGCCGTATCTACGATATCACCTGCCCCATCACCCTCACCGCAGGCGACAACGACAAAATGGTGCCCTGGGCGCTTGTCAAGTCCAACCTCGAGGCCTTTGGCTCCAAGGCAAAGTTGATCATGTATCGTGATTGTGGCCACTGCCCTCTCGTAGAAAAGACCGAGCAATGCCTCGCCGACATCGCCGCTTTCATGGCATAGGCAACTGTCGAAAGAGTATCGAGCAAACACAAACTAAACGTAAAAAGCCTGACGCAGGTCAGGCTTTTTTGTTTTGATAACACTCAATTTTCAACATGATACTCAAGAAAACGTGCAAGAAAGCGTGCAAGAAAACGTGCAAGATATTGACATTTATTTCGCTTTGTGGCAAAATAAATATAGCAAGAGGAGGTCGCATTATGGATAGATATCGTCCACCGTATGAAATTACCGAGGAAATGTTACAATTAACATCTGAAATAATGGAGTTACTTGGTGAACTTAGAAGTGTTAGTGACATTGAAAGGTTGCCAAGATTGAGGCGTGTAAATAGAATCAAATCGATACATTCTTCACTTGCCATTGAGAATAATACCCTTACATTGAGGCAGGTCACGGATGTTATTGAGGGGAGACGAGTTTTAGGCCCAGAAGATGATATTCTAGCAGTAAAAAATGCGTTTGAAGTATATAAGAACGTAGAAACAATCGATCCGTTTTCTATTAGCGAATTAATAACCACCCACGGTGTTATGATGAAAGGGCTTGTAGAAGAAGCCGGGCAAATAAGAACCTCTCCCGTTGGTGTCATTAACCAAAACGGAGAAGTTCTCCATATTGCGCCACCTGCCGGAATGGTGTATGGTTTATTGCATCAGCTTTTTGATTGGATAAATGATAGCGAAGCACAAATGCTAATAAGGTCGAGCGTTTTTCACTATGAGTTTGAGTTTATACATCCGTTCCGTGATGGCAACGGCAGAATGGGACGACTTTGGCAAACATTGTTGCTCGCAAGTTGGAAGCCGATATTTAGATGGATTCCTGTGGAAAGTATTATCAAAGATAATCAGGAAGACTACTATCGAGCAATAACTCTTTCTACGTCAGAAGGAAAGTCCAACAGATTTATCGTATTTATGCTAGGTGTTATTAAATCGGCACTTCTTGATATCATCAAAGATACGAGAAATCAATATAACCATATCAGCAATCAAATCGCTGCGCTCTTGGCGGTTATTGAAAGCTATCCAATGTCGCTCACCGAACTTATGGCAAAGGTCGGGCTTAAATCAAGAGATACGTTCCGTAGAAACTATATCATTCCTGCATTAGAAGCAGGGCTTATCGGCATGACCGAGCCTGATAAACCGAAAAGCAAAAACCAAAGATATTTTAAAATTTAATCCACAAGCAGGGGTATAAACTGTTCTTCGTTAAAACGTCAAAGGGGTATAAGCCTCACTGTGTTCGGCTATCCCTTGCCCTGCGGTGGGCAGTATCCGTAAGCAAGCAACCGCACGCTTTCGCGCACGATCTCTTTTTTACCCACAAGTCCGTGTGCAAGCACCCGTCCTTGTGTGTAAAAAAAGAACCTCGCAATTCTTGCGAGGTTGCTTGCTTACGTACCTAGAGGGATTCGAACCCCCAACCGTTCGGTCCGTAGCCGAAAGCCCTATCCAGTTGGGCCATAGGTACATATAGCATAATGATTATATCCCTTTCAAAAGGTATTGTCAACAAAAAAGAGCGAATTTTCAAAAAATCGTCAAGAGGTAAAAATGCGCTCTTTCTTGGGAAAAGAAAAAAGCACAGGCAAGCCTGTGCTTCAAAGCTAGTGGCCGGATTCGAACCGGCGACCTGTTCATTACGAGTGAACTGCTCTACCGACTGAGCCACACTAGCATTGAACCAACCTGTATGGACTTTCGCCCATGCACTTTTGGAGCAAGTCACCAAAGTTGGCTCATTTATAGTAGCATAATCTTGCTCTCATTGCAACCAATTTCTTCGAATTTGTGGTCATATCGGCTACATTTATTCAAAAAAGGTTGCACGCGCGCCCACGAGGCGGTATAATGAGGACAGTCTAAGAAAGAGCGCACGTGTGCGCTATACGAGGGAACTATGATTGATCTGAACCTGATTCGCAACCAAACCGAATATGTTACCGCCGCATTGGCACGCAAGGGCTGTGTGGTCTGTTTTGACGAGCTGTTGGCAAAGGACGTGGCTCGCCGCGCCAAGATGGCCGAGGTAGAGGGCATGAAAGCCAAGCGCAACCAAGTGTCTGCCAGCATTCCGCGCATCAAAAAAGAGGGTGGCGACACCGCCGCCGTATTTGCCGAAATGCGTGCTTTGGGCGACAAGATCGCCGAGTTGGACCGCGAGGTTGCCGACCTGCAAGAGCAAATCACCTCTTTTGTGGCAGGTCTGCCCAACTTGCCCGACGACGATTTGTTGCCCGGCGAAAAGGAAAACAACCAAGTAGTCAAGGTCTACGGCGAACAACCGCACTTTGACTTTACCATCAAAAACCACGTGGATCTGTGCGTGGGTCTTGGACTGATCGACTACGAGCGTGGCGTCAAGCTGGCAGGCAACGGCCATTGGCTCTACCGCGGTGTGGGCGCCCAGCTGGAGTGGGCTTTGTTGAACTTCTTCATCAGCGAGCACCTGGCAGACGGCTACGAGATGATCTTGCCTCCCCATATGTTGGGCTACAACTGTGGCTACGGCGCAGGTCAATTCCCCAAGTTTAGCGACGAGGTCTATTGGATAGAAGACGGCGCAGAAGACCGCAAGAAAGGCCACTTTATGCTCCCCACCGCCGAGACCGCACTCGTCAATATGTACGCAGGCGAAATCGTCGACGAGGCAAAACTGCCCATGAAGTTCTTTGCCTACACCCCCTGCTACCGCAAGGAGGCCGGCACCTATCGCGCAGAAGAGCGCGGCATGATTCGCGGTCACCAATTCAACAAGATCGAGATGGTGCAATACGCCCACCCCGACCACAGCCGCGAGGCATTCGACGAGTTGGTCGCAAAGGCTTGCCGCCTGATGGAAAAGCTGGGCTTGCACTTCCGCCTCAGCAAACTGGCCGCAGGCGACTGCTCCGCATCTATGGCACGCACCTACGATATCGAGGTATGGATCCCTTCTATGGGTATCTACAAAGAGGTTTCTTCGGTATCCAACGCCAACGACTACCAAGCCCGCCGCAACAACACCAAGTTCCGCGACAGCCGTACCGGCAAACCTGCCTTCCTGCACACCCTCAACGGTTCGGGTTTGGCTACCAGCCGTGTGTTGCCTGCCCTCATTGAGCAATATCAACAGGCAGACGGCTCCGTAGTGGTGCCCGAGGTGCTCCGTCCCTTCCTGGGCGGTTTGGAGATCATCAAATAATCCTGCCCATTCCCCGATTCCCCCTTTCCTTTTCTCCCAAAAGGTAGTATAATAGAGCTATCAAAAATGGGGGGCCGATATGGAAGGGAAAAAGAGAAGTGGCAAAAGAATAGCGCTGACCGTACTCATCTCGATTCTAGCCGTGGTGGTTTTTGCGGTCAGCTTTTTGTTTATCTTGCGTGGAGCGGCGAACATAGCGCGCGTAGATGCAGACGCCATTCCACCCTCTGACAACGTGCATATCGTGGCGGAAAGCCTGATTTCTGCCCACCGTGCCGGCCGTCGCCTTGCTCCCGAAAACACCATTGCCGCCTTTGCACGGTGCTTTGATCTGATGGAGCAAGAGGGCTATACCATCGACAATCTGGAGTTTGACCTGCAACTGACTAAGGACGAGCATTTGGTGCTATTGCACGACGACACCTTGGATCGCACCAGTAACTGTGAGGATTTGCCTGCCTTTGGCCGCCGCAGCCGTGTGGCAGACCACACCCTGGCGGAGTTGCGCACCCTGGAGATGTGGCACGATTACGACGGTACCGACTTCAACCCCGACGAGGCACGTATCTGCACTCTGGAGGAAGTTTTTGACTATATCGCAGGCCGTGGCTACACCCAAATGCGCTACACTATCGAGATCAAAGATAGCGACGAGCGTGGGCAACGTGCCACCGACAAGCTCTACCAAATCCTGCTCTCGCGCGGTCTGTTGGAAAGCACCATCGTAGGTACTTTCAACGGCGACGTCACCCAATATATCGACGAAAAATACTGTCCTTTGGGTATGGTGCGCTCTGCCTCTATTGCCGAGGTGGTGGATTTGTATTTCAACTTCTGCTTCAACGTAGACTTATCCGACGACCTGCCTGCCTACCGCGTATTGCAGATTCCCACCGACGATTTCGTGCTGTTTGATTTTGGCAAACAAAGCTTTATCGACTACGTGCACTACTACGGTATTGCGGTGCAATTCTGGACGGTCAACGACCAAGACAAGATTGAAAACCTGATGCGTATGGGTGCCGATTCCATCATCACCGACTACCCCGACCGAGCCAACCAAGCCAAGCAGAAAATTCAAAAAGGCGAATAATGCACGCAAAAACAGCCTGTCGTGGGCAGGCTTTTATTTTTCTTTGGTACTTAGAATTTGGCTTGTGGCGATTGATTTTCCGCTACGCACAAGCGAATATATTCCGCCAAATGTCCAATCAATTCTCCCACAGGCGGATAGTCGTGTGCATCGTATACCTTATATCCCAACAACTCGTTCAGTCGGGAGATTTTACCTCTGTCTGCCATATGATGCACTAAGTGTCGGATATTTCGTTCCACGCGTTGCATAGTGGAGCGTTGCATTTCAGCCACGGGCAAATAAACCTCGTCCAAAAGGTGGCACATACGGTCCTTATCCAGCACGCACAGTTCAATAGCCAGAGCAAGACACTCGTAGCCTAAGAGCGTGGGACACATACCAAGATGAAGCAATAACCGACGGATATTGGTTTGTAGAACAGAAAAAGAATTTTCGTTCATTTTGTTTTCTCCTATTTGAATGTAGTTCAAGGTTGGCCTGCAACGCATGGCTCGGTGAACGCATTTATTCTACACAAATATGCGCCCACCGTCAACCGAATGCCAAAAATATATCCGCAATCGACACCATTCGACAAAGATAATCTGCGGTGGGCTACCCCTCGCGCGCCCGCTAACACAAGGGTAATTTTCCTCTACCCCTTTACAACGCGCCCGAAAGAGTGTATAATAAATAAAGTTATTCAAGGAGAAAGTATGTCCGACACCATTCGCACCCCCGTGCAACAACGTAGCATCGACAAGAAAAACCGTATCATTCAAGCAGGATACGAGCTTTTTGCTGCGCACGGCTACTTCAGCACCAACACCGCCGCTATTGCCAAGCGAGCAGGGGTCTCCACGGGCATCGTCTACGGCTACTTCCACGACAAAAAGGATATTTTGGTGGCAGTTTTGGATATCTATGCCGAGCACGTATTTTCTCCCTTCCTTGCGCTGTTTGACGAGTTGCGCGCTCCTATCGACCTGCCTGCGGTCATCGACCGCGTATTGGTAATGGCAGAGGACGCCCACCGCAACAACGCCGCCATTCACGAGGCGCTCAACTCCCTCACCCACGTGGACAAGGACGTTTGCAGCAAGTTTATGGCGTTGGAGGCAGAAGTCACCCAGCATATCGTAGCCGCCCTTCGCCGAGAGGGGTTGCAATGCGAGCACCTCACCGAAAAGGTGCATTGGGCGTTTGAGTCGGTGCAATCGCACGCCCACGAGTGTGTGTTTGACCAACACGCCTATATCGACTATTCCCTTATGCGCTCCATCGAGCGTGCCCAGTTGCTGAAACTGTTTGATTGCTGATATGGATAGAATCGCTTTCCGAGACAATCTATGCTACTACCTGTGCGCAGGGGCCTTGTTGCTCACCTGTGTTTTGGGTATGTGCACCCTGGCCATCTACGCCGCTACCGGTGGCGTAGGTCTTGGGCTTGCCCTTTGGTTGGTGGCGCTGATTCTCTCTTGCGTAGCGTACAGTAGCACCTCTCTGCCCGTGCGCCGCCGTGTGCGTGATATGCTCATCTCGGTGCTTGCGGTTGGGCTTTTCTTCGTGATCTGGTTCATTGCCTTTGATCTTTGCCACGCCTCCGTACGCAGGTCTTTGCTCTTGCCCTCCGGCGAGGCGCAAAACCGTCTGTTAGGCATGGGTGTGGTATGTTTGGTCTACCAAATTCTCTGCTTGCTGTTTGCCCTGCTCACCGTATTGCGTGTGGTGTGTGCGGCGCTTGGCCGTCCTCTCTACCCCTGCGAGCGTATCCCGGGCGCGTGCGCAACGTCCGTCCCCGAGACAGGCGAGGTAGAGCCCCTGGCAACCAAGAGTGTGGAGGCGGTGGTAGCCGATGCCGAGCGTGTGATCAAAACCTCCCGTCTGTCAGTGCAAGAGGAATCCCCCTCGTCCCTGCACGCGCGTGCCGTGGTGAGCCCGGGCGGTGTGCGTGAGCAATTGCGCCGCCGTGTGGTAGAGGCAGAGTCCGTAGCAGAAGAAGCCCCCGTTGCCCTGTCGGTGGCAGAGGAAGAAGTTTCTGCCCCCGTCGAGGAGCCCATCGTGATAGCCGAGGAGCCTATTCTTGCCGAGGAACCCATCGAGATGGCAGGCGAGGTGATCTATGCCGAGGGCGGTGTGAGCGAGGCGATCGAAACTATGCCCATTCCCGATATGGCAGACAGCGATATTCGCGCCGAGTACGTAGTGCACCACCCCAAGCACAAGGCGCACACCGAGGACGATAGCCTCTATTCCGACTTTGACTACTCCTCCGGAGAGGAGGACGAATAATGAGCGGCACCCACGACGGACACCGAGAGCGTATGCGCCAGCGCATTCGCCAAGCAGGGCTTCGCTCCCTGCAACCGCACGAGGTGTTGGAGTATTTTCTCTATTCCTTTATCCCCCGTCGCAACACCAACGACATCGCGCACGAACTTTTGGCGCGTTTTCACAGCCTTTCCGGCGTTTTAGAGGCGCCCTACGAGCATTTGCTCGAAGTACCGGGTATGACCGCCAACGCGGCTTTGTTTCTCACGCAACTGCCCGAGATTTCTTCTCTGTACAAAATCAGTAAGGGTCGCCGTGTCAACTTTGCCAACGCTCCCCACGAAATTGCAGAGTATGCCTGCCGCCTGATCGGGCACCAACCCGAGGAGGTTTTTGCGGTGTTTTGTTTGGACGCCAAAGGCAATCTGTTACACACGATTGAGAAGTCGATTGGCGCCGCCGATGCGGTGAATATCAACGTCCGCACCCTCATGCGCGAGGTAGTGGCATCTCGAGCCATCAACGTGGTGGTTGCGCACAATCACCCCTCCGGAGACGTCCACCCCAGCGACAACGATATCAAGTTCACGCGTCGCCTGCTGGTGGCTATGAACGTGTTGAATATCACCCTGCTGGACAGTTTGGTAGTCAGCGAGTTCGAGGCATACTCGGTGCTTTCTCTCGTAGACAAGTCGGCGCCCAAGCCCACCCCCACCGAGCATGGCAAGACAGGCACCCTCTCCGAGGACGAAACCACCGCCGACGTGGGTGACGAGGGTCTGTTTGGCGCAGGGGATTCCGTCTGGGAAGACTTTTTCTATCTACTACACAATCCACCGCAATAAGCGGCAACAAAAGTACACTATATCAAGCGCGGCCAAGCCGCATACAAGGAGAACACTATGGATTATGCAACCGAATCATTAAAGAAGCACGGCGAATGGAAGGGCAAAATTGAGGTCAAAGCCACCGTGCCCGTAGCCACCAAAGAAGACCTTTCATTGGCATATACCCCCGGCGTAGCACAGCCCTGTTTGGAGATTCAAAAGGATATCAACAAGAGCTACGAGCTGACTCGCCGTCATAATCTGTGCGCCGTCATCACCGACGGATCTGCCGTACTGGGCTTGGGCGACATTGGTCCCGAGGCAGGTATGCCCGTTATGGAGGGCAAGTGCGTACTGTTCAAGGCATTCGGTGACGTAGACGCATCCCCCCTGTGCATCAAGAGCAAGGACGTAGACACCATCGTCGAGACGGTCTATTTGCTGAGTGGCTCCTTTGGCGGTGTCAACCTCGAGGACATCTCCGCACCCCGCTGTTTCGAGATTGAGCGCAAGCTCAAAGAGCGTTGCGATATCCCCATCTTCCACGACGACCAACACGGTACCGCCATCATCACCCTGGCAGGTCTTACCAACGCCCTCAAACTGGTTGGCAAGGACAAAGAGTCGGTGCGTGTCGTCATCAGCGGCGCAGGCGCGGCGGCCATCTCTATCTGCCGTCTGTTGCTGACCGCAGGCATTCGCCATATCACCCTGTGCGACCGTAACGGCGCTATCTACGAGGGTCGTGAGCGTGGCATGAACTGGATCAAAGAGGAGATGGCGCTCCTGACTAACCTCGAAAAGAAAGCAGGCTCTCTTGCCGATATGTTGGTTGGTGCCGACGTGTTCATCGGCGTATCCGCTCCCAATATGGTCACCACCGATATGGTGCGCACCATGGCACGTGACGCCATCATCTTTGCTTGCGCCAACCCCACCCCCGAAATCTTCCCCGAGGACGCAAAAGCAGGCGGCGCTGCCGTCGTTGCAACCGGCCGTAGCGACTACCCCAACCAAATCAACAACGTGTTGGCATTCCCCGGCGTATTCCGTGGCACCTTCGACGTGCGCGCGTCCGATATCAACGAGGAAATGAAACTTGCCGCCGCGCGTGCGTTGGCAGACCTGATTTCTCCTGAGGAGCTTTCTGCCGACTACATTATTCCTGCCGCATTCGATCCGCGCGTGGGTAGCGCAGTCGCCAAGGCAGTTGCCGAGGCAGCTATCGCCACGGGCGTTGCTCGTATCTAAGACCAACAAAGAAAAGAGCAGGGTTTCCCTGCTCTTTTTGTTTGCCTACAAAGGGCGCAAGCGCCGCAGACAAGGGTTTATTAAGTGGGTTTAACGGTGATTTCCTTGCGGTAATTTGTGTTATGTGCTACAATGCATACTGCAAAACGCAGGTTCGCCCGGCAGAAACAGACTTCTTTCTGCGAGGGGAACGGTTTGGAGGCAACGTGGCACCGCAACTCTTTGGATTGGAACACATTCTATATATCGTCATCTCCACCGTATTGGGCGGCGTGGGATTGTTCTTGGCATACAAATTTGCCAAAACGGAAAAGGCACAAACCATCGTGCTCAAATGCCTGGCAGGGGCGCTGCTCCTTTCTATCCTGGCAAACCGCCTGTCGCAAGTATTCCGCTACGACTCCGTCAGATGGTACTGCATTATCCCCGACAGCTTTTGCGGTATGACGAGCCTGGTGGTGGCGCTTGCCGTCCTGTTTGGCAAAAAGGACAACAACGTCTATCATTTCGTGTGGCTATTGGGTCTGTTTGGCGGTATCTCGACCGTCATCTACGCTACCTTTGTCAGCCAAGATATGTCCTTCTTCTACTTGCCCACCATCACGGGTCTCCTGCACCACAGCTTCTGCGCCATCGTGATCGTGGCGTTGCTGATGTTCAAGCAAATCCATATCACCTACAAAAAGTGGTATTGCACTCTGTTTGGTTTCACTTGCTACCTGACGTTGGGCGCATTCCTGATGCAGACCTTCGATCTGTCCGACGCTTTTCATATTGCCGAGCCCCTTATCCCCGACACCTTCCTTACCGCGTGGGGTATGGCTCCCCTCTATGCCGTCGCCTACGCCGCCATTTTGTTTGCGGTGGAATTGGTACGAAAAAAGCGCCGCAAAAAAGAGACGCCCAATTCGTAGTATATATTCGGTTTTACAATTTAATATCCCCTATTTCACCGTCCGCATATAGTTGCGGATTTCTTCTGCGTGGTCGCCGTAGACCACCACGTGGTGATTGCCGTAGGGGCGAGTGAGAAAATAGTCGATATGCTCGTCCACCTCCACCTCGATCTGGGTGCGACAGAGGTTATCCTCCTCCAGGTTTCGCAGGATTCTGCCCGTGGTAACGTAGTAATCCCGCAGGTTTCTGCTCAGTTTGAAGATAGTCACCTTTTCCTCTCGCAGATAGCCCTTGATCGCCACGCCTATGCCCGACTCAAAGTGGGTATCCAAATGATATTTGCATACCATATCCAGGGGCAGGGTGCAGTGCGCCAGCACCATTTTGCCGCCCTCTACGTCTATCCTGCTGGGGTTGGCCTGGAATCCTCTTTGTCCCACGATTTTGTGGAGCAAGTGCATACTCATCATAGTAGGCACGTCCCCCTCGCAGGTTGCCACCACGCCGTCCCGATTGAGGAGCGCCAGCGACAGACAAGCGGTGGTCTCAAGAGGCCCCAACAGGTCAAAGCACCGAATGGTCAGACCGTCCAGGCGATAGTCCTCTTTGAGGGACAACAGCACCTTGTGCAACCGCAGCGCCTTGTCGATTTCCTTTTCGTCATACGCAAAGCGCAACGGCAAATCATTGACCGCCGTTTGGTAGCGAAAAAGCACCTCGTCTATGGAGATTTCAACCAGGTCCACGCCGTGTAGTCTTTTGGCATTGTCGGGGGCTACGTTGCTTGCAATCAGCCAATCGCTGGGCTTGCCAATCACGCCCAGGCGCGTATGCACGTTTCTTTTTACCAATTCTCCAATTCGCCCCAAGATATACTCGTTGGTGCCGTGCAACACCTCTCCGTCCAGGTTGTTATCCTTCAAAAAGGACAGAATCTCCAAAGACGCCGCCAAGGAATTATTGTTGCCGTAGGTCAACAGATAGTAGGGAGCTCGCAGCCTGGAAAGATTCTGCAAAAACAACCCCTCGCTACCGCCGCTTTGGATCAAAATCAGAGCCAAATCCCCCTCGTACAATTCCTCAAGGGACGTCACCCGAAACTGTATATCATTGCCACTCATCAACTCCCCAAGCAACCGCTTGGTGTTTTCACCAATTTGCTCTTGGCTGTGTAGGCTGGATACCAAAGGAAAAATATTAACTTTCATTTCAATCACCTCGTTTTTATTATAGCATATATTTCCAACAAATTAAAGTCGAATAACCCATTAGGTTTAGGTGTAAAAAAGCAAGCGTAAGTTTACGCTTGCTTAACAATTTGATTGTATGATATCAAATGCCAGTAAAGACAGTAAAGTGTTATAGATCGTAGTCGGAAATTCGTACAGTATCTACACAAATAGTTCTCAACCCTCCGTGTGCCTCAGGATGCACGCCAATGGCAAGGTCGCAAACGTAATCGTGATTGGCTAACGTACGGAATGAATAAAGGAGATTGAAAAATCTTATTACGGGATTAAGAGGGGAAAGCAAAACTGCAAGAAATGCATCACCAGACAATTTGTGTTTTGTTCTTTCGGTTACCTTTACTTTTGCTGTGTTGGATCCATCATAATCAATGGTAGCGTCATAGCCATCATGTTCAATACTAGACATTTCTCCTTCTGTTTTGTGGTAGTGAAGGATTCCGTAATTGAGTCCAAAAGTTCCAAATGCGCCAATCAGCAAAAGCGCAATAGCAGCGCCTATCGACTCCTCCGGCTCCAACCCAAGATAGTATGCACCGGCCCAAAACATCGCAGAATATGCGATTGCTAGTCCAAGATAAAAGAACTCGAGAAGTATTCCAAGGATTCGTGGATTTCTAAAAATTTTACTTAATATCCACGTAAATGGGCGCAAGCAAAACAAACCACTTGTAAACATTAGAATCGTTGCCATAAATTTTCTCCTTTGTATTGTTTTATACACAAACTGTATAATTTGTGTTTTTATCTTACACTCTATGTATTATAGAAGTCAAGAGAAAAATAACAAAAATTTTAGGCGTAAGAATTGAAAGAAGAAGTAGGAAAAAGATTAAAAGAGTGTAGAAAAGCGCTAAAACTAACGCAGGCAGAAGTAGCCCAGGTTTTGGGCGTAGCTCAGCCTGTATATCTGCGTTTTGAAAAGGGCATTTACGAATGCAGCTATGAACAACTGGTAAAACTCGCCAATTTGTTTGATGTTACCATTGATTTTTTGCTCGGTCGAAGTGGATTTTGACAAAAATCACTTTCTGAAGCAATTTAATTGAGTGTAAAAAGCACACCAAATTCTATCACACCGCGCTCCCCTTTTCAACCTCAACCTACAAAAAGTACGGACACACTTCTCTCTAGCGTTATTTCAACACATACTTACAGCCATTGCTCCTGTTAAAACATACGTCCATATTGTCATCTACAATTTATCATGCTATAATAGAGAAAACGCAAAGGAAAGAATTTCCCGTATCGACAGCATTTGTATGCAAAAAAACAAGGAGTAGATATGAAAAAAGTCCTGCTATTAATATTAACCGTAATCGTTTTAATCACCGCAACCGGCATTCTTGTTGCCTGTGACCACACGGAAAATCCAGATCAAGGGAAAGAAAAGGAAGACTTGAAGTTTGTCGCAATCAGTGATACCGAGGCAAAGGTATCTGACTACGCTGGTTCTTCCGCCAGTGTGACTATTCCGGCTACTGTTGAAATTGACGGCAAAACCTATGCAGTAACAATGATTGGGGACAATGCTTTTCAAGGTTGTGCCAGCCTTACCTCGATCACCATACCGAATAGCGTAACCGTCATCGGAGAACGAGCATTCTTCGAGTGCACCTCTCTTGTCTCCATTTCTCTGCCCGACTGGTTGGAGTCCATAGGTGGCTGGGCGTTTCGGGGCTGTTCCGGTCTTGTTTCTATCACTATACCCGATGGAACGGCAACCATTGGCAAGGGGGTGTTTGCAGATTGTGATAATCTCACCATCCACTGCGGGGTAGCATTAAAGCCAGAGGGCTGGGACGACGATTGGAATATTGCCGATTGTCCTGTAGTATGGAAACAAATTATCCATGATTGCAAAGACGAAAACAGCGATTTATACTGCGACGTTTGCAATAGAGGTCCATACCAGGGCGTTGATGAGGAAAATCACGTGATCAAGGTTGGTAATACTGCAGATACGACAGATATTTTCTCTAGCGCAGGTAAGCCTTTCAATTATGCTCAAGAAGCATACTTCTGGTACTTCACCGAGCACCTTGGCGGATACAAGGATGCTGACGGTAATCAGTATTCCATTGAGTTCATTCACTATAGCGATAGATCCAACCATTCGAAAAGTTCTACCTACACCAAAAGGTTGATCGAAGAGGACAAGGTTTTTGCTATCGTTGGTTACTTGGGAACAAATACCGTCCAAGCCACTTTGAATCATATTGAGAGTGTGGGAATACCTACGGTGTATGGCGTTACCCCGACATCCTTGCTCTACAATACCGAGCGCAACGTAATGCCCGTGCAACCCCCCTACGAAACGGATGGTCAATCTATGTTGGCGACGGCTTTTGCGCCCGAATCTGTTGGCGGTCTGGCTGCCACAAAGGTTGGCGTAATTTCCACCGACGATGATGTCGGTATCGGCATACTGAACGGTATCAAGAGTGAAGCGGCAAAGCTTGGAAAGGAAGATAGTATCGTATATCAAACGGGTACTGTTGATTTTAGCACTACCGACTGTACGACGCAAGTAAACGCGCTGAAGACCGCCGGTTGCGACGTGGTCATCATCGCTTCTCCTAAATCGTCTTTTTCCTCCATTGCCAACTCGTTTAAGACAGTTGGCTATGAAAACGTTGATATCCTCACCTCTTACCTTAACGCTGACGCTAGTACCATGGCAAGTTTGGTGGCTACTGGTGCTATCAGCGCTAGCCGTAAGGTATACACCGGTGCTTGGATGGCGACCGGATCTCAGCCCAACCCCGAGTTTAAGGGTTGGAACGACTTCGTAGAGTTCGTAAAGGTTATCACCCTGTACGCTAAGCACAAGGGTGAAGCTCTTGTCACTACAAATGATCCTACCTACGGCTATATCATCAGCATGTACTTCGCCGGTTGCGACTGGGCGATTGACGGTGTTGGCTCCTACTGGCTGAACAGCTACGCTATGGCTGGCTACATTTCCGCCAATGTGTTCTGTCAAGGTTTGGCTCGTTTGAGTGGCACCGACCTCACTTGGGACAAATATATCGACGCAATGGAAGACGGTCTTCTTGACGTGCCTATGGGTCTACAGGTTGACTATTCCAACGGAAAGCGCATAGGTGTTGATGCTTTTGCGATCAACAAATACACGATTGGAAATACAGGAATAGGCGAGCTTTATCGTGGCTTCGTACCCCTTGAAGATCTCGAGGAAGCAATTATGGGTGAAAATAGGTAGATATCCCTCTTCAATATTGGAATTCTACAAAATAAGCCCCCCATTGGGCAAAAAAGTCAAACAAAAAGCCCCACCGTAGGCAGGGCAAACAAAAAGCAGATGCTCGCGCATCTGCTTTGTTTTTTGGTAGAGTTATTTTTCGTATATAGTTCCAAGATAAGCATTAAGCTTTGCAATATCAATTTCTTCTTGCTTAGTAATTTCACAAATAGGAACTAAAACAGGTAATTCTTCACCTAGTTTTTCTTTGAGTTTTTCAGGTTTAAAAAACATAGCACCTAAGAATAGGTCCGCTGCCGGAATATCCTTATCTTCTCCAGGTAATCTACACATTAATTTTTTTCCATTTCTAAATAACTTTATTTCCATCATATACCCCTTTTTAATTTTATTATATCACGCTTTTACTAAAAAAGGAAGTCATATTTAAACTGCGCATTATTTCTTTTAGTTCTCTTTATATAGAAAAGACCGCTCAAACGAGTGATCTTATATAATATTTTATACGTTGGCTTACTGTAATTTTTCCAAATTCAAATTGTTATATTTTTTCAAAATGAACTTGTAATATTACGGTAAACAAAAAGCCCCACCGTAGGCAGGGCAAACAAAAAGCAGATGCTCGCGCATCTGCTTTGTTTTTTTTGTAGATTAGTCTCTGTTGGAAACGGAGCCCTTGAAAGGCAGCAGAGCCATTTGACGAGCACGCTTCACAGCGGTGGTCACGGCGCGTTGGTGCTTAGCGCAGGTACCGGTGCTACGACGGGGGCTGATTTTGCCGTTCTCGGACACGAACTTTCTCAACTTAGCAACGTCCTTGTAATCGACGTCATCTCTCTTCTCCACGCAGAAGATGCAAACCTTTTTCTTGGCAGGCATTCTCTTGGGACGCTTTGCGATCTTTTCTTCAACTTTTACATTACTCATAACTTCACCTCACATTCAATTAGAAAGGCAGGTCGTCGTCCACGGGCTTAATGTCGCGGATAGGCGAGCTCACTTCCTCTTCGGCTTGACCCTTCGTGGTCAAAAATTGTACTTCGTCAGCGACGATTTCGGTCACGTAGCGCTTCACGCCGTCATTGCCGTCGTAAGAGCGGTTTTGGATGCTGCCGCAGATAGCCACTTTGCTGCCCTTCTTCAGGAAACGAGCGCAGTTTTCGGCTTGGGTACGCCATGCAATCACAGTGAAGAAATCGGTCTCTTTGTTGCCATAACTGCGCGACACAGCCACAGTAAACTTGCACACAGCCAGGCCGTTATTGGTTTGAGACAACTCGGGGTCTTTGGTCAAATTGCCGATCAAAATTACTTTATTCATAGTTTTCCTCCCCTTATTGAGCCAACGTGACTAATTCACGAACGATGCTCTCGTTGTTACGCATCAAACGCTCGAGTTCTGCGATAAATTCGCCTTTCGCTTCGAAAGTCATCAGCACATAATAGCCTTCGGTCTTGTAGTCGATGGGATACGCATACTTGCGGGTGCCCCACTTGTCGACGGTGATCACGTTGCCACCGTTCGCCTCAACCAGTGTGCTGAACCGAGTGACGATGTCGTTCTTCTTCTCATCAGCAACTTCGTTATTGATGATGTACAACACTTCATACTTGTTCATTTTGTTACCTCCTTTTGGTCTATGGCCCCCTTTTCGGGAGCAAGGGATAATCCCCAATAGTTAAGATGAGAGCATTATAATATACAAAACTCAAAAAGTAAAGTAAAATAAACGACAAAAACGCCGCCAATCTCCGCCATTTCGGAGCAAATTCGCCCCTTTTTCCTGCCCGATCCGAGTAGAATTCCTTGGATTTTCCCAAACTTTTCCACAAAAGTGCCACTTTGCACGGATTTTTTCAAAAGGTACAACAAATTTTGTTCAATTATTGACAAATCCTGCGTGTGTGTGCAATAATGGCAATATGACTATTGCACACGAAAGTACAAAAAAGCGTAGCTTTCCTGCCGCGCTTAGCAAACTACAAAAGGGGCTCAACCGCTTTCTCTATACCGATGCGTATATGCTTCTGGTGATGGCGATTGCGTTTGCTGCCTGGATGGTAGAATCCGCTCTCATGGGGTTCATCTGCATGGGTGTTTTGGCGGTGATTGCACTGTTGGTGGCCGACGATTTGTTGCCGGTGCTTGCTAACCTTTTGGGGTGCATTCTCATGCTCTATACGGGCGACGTCGATATGCTGTTGACCTACTGGCCCGTGGTCGTGCCCATTGCGCTTGCCTTCGTCATCTTTTTGGTGCGTTGCACCTATCGCAAGGTCAAGCAGATCGGCAACCACAAGCCCTTTACGTTGGGTCGGTTCTTCTTCCCCTATCTGGGTGTGACGGTGGCGCTTTTCTTGGGCGGTGTGGGTACCATTTCCACCGAGGCCTACGTTTCCTCTCTCACCTCGATTGCCCTACTTGGTCCGGGCCTGCTGTTGGGCTATTGGCTGCTTGCCAACTTCATCAAGCGTGACTCCGGCCACAATATCGGCAGAACCATCGCCAAGCTGTTGGCGTACTTCGGTTTGTTCGTTGCGCTGGAGATGATCGTGCGTATCGTCCAGGCCGACCTGCCCCTTGCTATATGGGAGAAGGGCCATTGGTCCTTGGGTTGGGCCGGCAACCGCAACGTCATTGCCTATATGTTCCACTTCACGGCGCCTATGTGTCTGTACCTGTTCACCTGCTACCGCAAGACGGGTTGGGCATATCTGCTGTTGGGCGTGTTGCAATATGCTTGCCTTTTCCTCACCTATTCGCGCGGTGGCATTCTGGCAGGCTTCGCAGGTCTTTTTGTGGGCGTCATTTTTATGATCATCAAGGCCCCCGACAAGCGCATTGCGTTGGTTTCCCTCATTGCGATTCTGACCGCCTTTACGGTGGTGGGTATGTGCTTCCTCGACGAGGTCAGCACCGTGTTCATCAACCTGTTGGACCGTGGCTTCGACTCCTCCGGCCGTTTCGACCTCTACCGTGAGGCGTGGGCGGTGTTCAAGGACAACCTCATCGTGGGCGCAGGTATGGGCTACCAGGGCAAGGTCATCTCCCTCAATCCCATTCTCAGCTCCTACTGGTTCCACTCCACCGTGTTCCAAGTGTTGGCGTGCATGGGTATCGTGGGTATCGTGATGTATCTCTTCTACTACGTCACGCGTATTGGCTTTGTCTTCAAGCATTTCCGCTCGGGCTACGCTATGTTCGTACTGGTGGCTTGGATTGGCTTCGAGGGCTATTCCCTCATCGACCCGGGCACCATGATCCCCTTCCCGCAGCAGTTCTTCTCTATGCTCGTCTTGTTGGGTTTGGATTTGATGATTCCCCCCAAAACCAAGGCACCCAAGGCCATCCCTGCCGAAGTCGCATAGTTATCCACAGAAAATTCAAAAAATCACCGAGTTATCCACAAGTTATCCACAATTGGGGCAAAAATACCCATTTTTAGGGTAATTTTTGTGGAAAACTCTGCCGTACAACAAAGGGTATTATGCCCATTTGTCCATCCAACCGCAAAGGAGAGACCTATGATTGCCGTCATCACGGGAGCCACAGGGGCCATCGGCCAACAAATATGTCGAGAGTTTGCACGCCACGGTATAGACGTGGCTGTTTGCTATAATCGGCGCGAGGCCGAGGCACAAGCCCTGGCCGCGGAATTGGCTACTTCCGTGCGTGCCGTTGCCGTAGGGCTGAGCCTGGAAGACCCCACCTCGATTGCGCGTGCTTTCGACTATATCCACAGCGTATTTGGCCACGTGGACTATTTGGTCAACAACGCAGGTATCAGCCTCATCAAACCCCTGCTCGACACCACCCCCGACGAGTGGCAACGTATGCTCGCCGTCAACCTCACCTCTGCCTACTATACCTGCCGACAGGTACTCCCCAAAATGTACCACACGGGCGGCAGTATCCTTAACGTCAGCAGTATGTGGGGCTCGCTTGGTGCTAGCTGCGAGGTGGCGTACGCCACCGCCAAAGCAGGGTTGGAGGGCTTCACTCGATCCTTGGCGGAGGAATATGCAGGCACCGTGCGTGTCAACGCAGTTGCGCCCGGCTTTGTCATCAGTCCCATGAACGCCCACCTCACCCCCGAGGAAGTAGAGGAATTCTTCCGCGACAATCCCACTATGCGCCCCATCACCCCCGAGGAAGTCGCCACCCTTTGCTACCAAGTGGCAACCGACCCCACCAAGACGGGACAAATCCTCCCCCTGGGTTGGGAATAGACCTCGCCAAAAGAACCTCCCACACCCTCGCCAAAAGAAATCAAAAGGAATATCCAGAGGATATCAAGGATAAAAAAATGCCAACGCAAAGGGTGATGTCCTTAGCGGAGAATTTTCACTTTCATAAAAGTGCAAGCATCGCATTTGTCTGGACAAATGCAGTATGGGCTAAGCCCAAACCCTTATAACGCCAGCACGAGATAACAAATCGGCTCTTATCCGAAATGTTATCTCTTTTTCTGTTGGTTTAATGAAATCGTAGCAGAGCAACGATGAAATCTTCACTTCGTTCAGATGAAATCCAAGGACAAGCCCTTGGATGAAATCAAATCCGTCTAAATATAACCCTGTGAAGCAGGATTTCATCGCAAAAGCGATTTCATCCACCAGAGGTGGATTTCACCCGTCGAAGACGGATTTGACTGCGTGTTTTCCATTAAGGATAACACGCTAATGGCGAACGTTTTTTATTATTTTTTGTAGTTTGCGTTAACTTGGTTTACGTCAACGTAGTCTACACAGTAGTCGCCGTTAAC
>JAFTOZ010000024.1 GCA_017463565.1 Clostridia bacterium
AAAACCCATTATTGAGAAACTCATCAAAGTGAAACCCAAGGATTATGAAATATTGGTTGAATGGCTAAATAAAGCAGAAGCATATACCGGCTTTTATATTTTAGGGTTATAATCAATGAAACGCTATCAAATTTCTGCGGTGAATATCCCACCTAAAGGCATCACAGACGAGTCTGTCGTTTGTCTCACGCGAAAGGAGTAAATATGAAAAACGAATTTGAAGCTTATTATTCAAAAGCATATGCATGGATCTTTGCTGTTTTGATGCTACTGTCTCTGTTTGGAATTGTAATGCTTTCGATTTTTTGGATTTCCAATGTCTCTTTAATAGCTATCGTTATTCTATCAATTATTTTAGTAGTTTTGGCTTATGTGTTTGTCATAACGATTCGAAAAGCTGGCGTTGCAGTTCAAATAACAGATAACAAACTGATTTTATACAAGAAACATCTCATTGAGATTCCTATCAAAGACATATTGACAATCTCGATTCACGATGGCGATGGTTCTTTTGATATTTTAATCAAAACATCATCGCAAAAATACAGTATGCATTGCTTCATAAAAGAGCAAAGGAAAAAGAAGGACGAGTTTATAACTCTGCTTAAAAACGAAGGCGTTAAGGTTGTCACATTTGATTTGGGCGGTGGGGATTAAGTTTTTTGCCGTTAAATTGAGACCTTTTGTCGTTACAACCCCCATTTTTGACCGATTTTATACCTTTTGGAGTTATGACCCACGTCGAGTCCGTTGTTTGTCTCATACGAATTGTATGAAGTACAATCATCATACTCCATAGAGGGCGATGAATCTGCATGCTGGTGTTATGGATTGCCTTGTTGGGTAATATACTAGCGGTATGCAAGAGCGCAAGCAGATAGTTTGGCAGGTGCTATCCCCTGCCATTATTTTTGCCCTATCGGCGGTATGGCATTTTTTGTATGATTGGCTGCCCATTATGCCGGTGGGGTGGGTTGCCCCCGTGGCAGAGAGCGTGTGGGAGCACCTCAAAATCGTGTGGTATCCCAGCCTGCTATGGTGGTGTATCTTTCCACGGACTCCAGCTAAGGAAAGGTGGACGATGGCGGTTGCGGTGGCAACGCTTGGTGGGGTGTGGATGTTACTGTACTACTACCTACTGCACGCAGGGTTGGGGTTTAGCTTGGCGTGGTTGTGGGTAGATTTGGTGGCGGAGTTTTTGGCGCTTGTTACCGCAGAGATTTCGGTGCTGGTGTTTTGGCGCGCGGTGGGCTACCGTTCGTGGTGGTTTTGGTTGGCGCTTGCTCTGTCGGCGGTGGCGGTCGTATCTATGGCGGTGCTGACCCACTACTATCCCGACCTGCCTGTGTTTTTCCGCTACTAGCGCTCGGCGTGAGCATTCTTGCCGAAGTGGGGCAAAAGAATTGCAAACCGCGTAGGGTGTGTGCTATAATGGCCGTGGACTACCAAGAGGGGAGCATAAGAGGATTATATGGAACAACTGCGTAGCAAAAAGTATTTTATCTGTGATATGGACGGCGTCATCTACCACGGCAACCGACTGTTGCCCGGTGTGAAGGAATTTGTAGAGTGGATGCGCGCCAACGGCAAAGAGTTTTTATTTTTGACCAACGGCTCGGGCAAAAGCCCTCGTGAGTTGCGCCAAAAACTGTTGCGTATGGGGCTGGACATTGCGGAGGATCATTTCTATACCAGCGCGTTGGCAACCGCCGCTTTTTTGGCAAAGCAACTGCCCGGTTGCAGCGTCTATGCCATTGGCGAGCCAGGCTTGATGAACGCCCTGTATAGCGCAGGCATTTCTTTCAACGACGTGGATCCCGACTACGTGGTGATTGGCGAAACCCTTTCATATAACTGGGACAATATTTGCCAAGCCATGCGTTTGGTGCAGAAGGGTGCTAAGTTGATTGCTACCAACACCGACCTGACCTATCCTGCAGAGGAGGGTATTGCGCCTGCTTGCCGTGCGTTGGTCGCTCCCATCGAGGCTACCACCGGCAAAAAGGCATACTACGTGGGTAAGCCCAACCCCCTGATGATGCGTGCTGCTCTGCGTATGATGAACGCACACAGCCACGAGACGGCTATGATCGGTGACAATATGGATACCGACATCGTTGCCGGAATCGAGAGCGGTATGGACGCCATCTTGGTGTTGTCCGGTGTTTCTACTCGCGAAACCGTCGCCGACTATCCCTACCGTCCCCGTTTGATTTTGGACGGCGTGGGGGATATCGTCCCTACCGATAAATAACGCACGCGTGCGTATGGATATGCCACCCGAAAGGGTGGCTTTTTTTATCGCTTTTTGCAGACTCTCAGGGAGACGCCGCAAAAGCCTCATTTGTAATAATTTTGTAAGAAATATTTCCAGATTTTTGTAATTTTTCTTTGCGATAATAGGCGCGAGGTGAAAATATGACGAAAATTGCGTTGACCGGCGCTACCGGTAATATGGGCACGGAAACCCTGTTTAGTTTGATGACCTTGGACTTTGTGGAAAAGGTCAAAATTTTGGTACTCAATACCCCAAAGGATAAAGCCATCGCAAGACGGTTCAAAAAGCTATACCGCGACCGATTGGAAGTGCAAATCGGTGATTTGGCGGTTTTGAAGGATTGTGAAAAGGTGGTTGCAGATTGCGACTACGTGCTCAATCTGGCGGCAGTGATTCCCCCAAAATCCGACAAATATCCAAGCAGAGCAAAGGCTTGTAACGTAGACGGCGTGAGCAACTTGATAGCGGCAATCGAAAGGCTTTTGCCCCAACCCAAGTTTATCCATATTTCTACCGTTGCCGTATACGGAAACCGCAACCACAAGCACCCGTGGGGCAGAGTGGGCGATCCTTTGTTGCCCAGCGTATACGATTGCTATGCGTCCTTTAAGGTAGAGGGAGAAAGAAGGGTATTGGAGAGCAACGTCAAAACGTGGGCGGTACTGCGACAAACTGCCATGTTGCACAAGAATATGCTCACCGACAACATGAAGGACGGCCTTATGTTCCACACCTGCTACAATACCCCTCTGGAGTGGGTGACCGCAAGGGATAGTGGCAGACTGATGGCAAATATCATTGCCAAGGACACCAAAGGAGAGACCCACGGTTTTTGGTACCGTGTGTTCAATATCGGTGGCGGTGCGCCCAACCGCTGTACCGGTTTCGACACCTTCGACCAAGGATTCCGTATCATCGGCGGTAACGGCGAAAAGTTTTTGAACCCCTCGTGGAATAGCGTGCGCAACTTCCACGGACTTTGGTTTGCCGACAGCCATTTGTTGGAGGAAATGTTCCACTTCCAAAAGGAAACCACCATCGACTATTGGCAGGAGATTTTGGTGCGCCATCCCTACTACAAGGTAGCAAAGATTTTGCCTGCAAAACTCATCAAACGCCTGGCTATCCAACGCCTGCTTGCCGACAAAAACGCACCGCGCAAGTGGATCAAAGGGGGAGAGCGAGGTAAAGTCAAAGCCTATTTCGGTAGTGAATATAACATTCAATGCTTGCCCGAAAAATGGGAGCATTATCCGTTGCTCTGCAAGGGCAGGCTGGCAGACGGAGACGTGGACTACGAGGCCCTGCGTGACTTTGCCAAGATAGAGGAAAACGGATTTTTACTTTCTCACGGCTATGACGAAAGCAAAGCAGACGGCGAGTTGGGGTTGGCGGACTTTCAAGAGGCAGCGGCTTTCCGAGGGGGAAAGTGCCTGTCCTGTGCAGACGAGGCACCTCTCTATCGCACGGCCCTGTGGGAGTGCCATCACGGCCACCGTTTTGAGGCCAAGCCCTACACCGTACTCAAAGCAGGGCATTGGTGCCCCTGTTGCACCAAGATCAACACCTGGGACTTTGATATGCAAGCAAAACACAATCCTTTCTATGCGCAGGTATGGTATGACAGCCACGCTTTGAGAGAAAACACCTACTACTACTTCGACGAGGAGTACAGAGCTAAATTCGAGATTAAGGAAGAATAGTATGAAGAAAGCGGTCATCTTTTCCTTTTCTGCCACGGGCAATACCCAAAAGGCCGTGAGCCTTTTCAAACAAGCCCTGGAGGAGCGGGATATCCAGACGGAAATTCGAAAGATAGATTATCAGTTGTGCGACTACGGTACCAAGGACTTTGATTTGGTGGGTTTTGCCTATCCTATCCACGGTTTCAACGCGCCCAAGATCGTGTTGGAGACTGCCAAAAAGTTGCAAAAGGCAGACGGCAAACCCTGCTTGATCCTCAAAACCTCGGGTGAACCTCTGCAGATCAACAACGTTTCTTCCTGCAAACTGAGCGGTATTTTGAAGAAGAAAGGGTATGAGGTTACAAATGAGTATCACTACGTTATGCCCTACAATATGATCTTCCGCCACACCGACAATATGGCGGCGCTGATGTACGATACCATGAAAAAGCTGATTCCCTGCCACGCAGAGCAGGTGGCAAAGGGAGAAAGGCACCTGTTGAAAAAGGTATTCCTGGGGGGCTTGCTCTCTGCTATTTTCCGCATTGAGTTCATCGCCTACCAAATCAACGGTCGCTATTTCAAGGTGGATATGGAAAAATGCATTGCCTGCAATCAATGCGTGCGCGTTTGTCCTCGCCACAATATCGAGTACAAAGACGGCAAGTTTACCTTTGGTAAAAGTTGCTTGGGTTGTACTGCCTGTTCTTTCTCCTGTCCCAAGGACGCATTCCATATCGGTATGCTCCAGGGGTGGAAAGTGAACGGTGCCTACGATTTTTCGGCAGAGCCCGCCCGTCAGCGTGGACACCACGAACGTTATTGCAGACGGGCGTACGATAAATATTTTGCCAATGCAGAAAAGGAAATAGCAAAATACCTTGAAGAAAGGGCGCACAAAGCGGTATAATATAGATTGAGGTGAAGTATGAAAAAGATTTTGATTGCAGAGGACAACGTTGAACTGTCCGATATCATGCGCAACTTTTTGTTGAAGGACGGCAAGACGGTCTACCAGGCCTTTGACGGCGTCGAGGCGCTGAATATTGCCAAGAACATGAAACCCGACTTGGTACTGTTGGACATCATGATGCCCAAGAAGGACGGTTTCGAGGTCTGCCGCGAATTGCGCAAATACGCATCTTTTCCCATCATCATCGTATCCGCCAAAGCAAGCGAGGACGACAAGATCAAAATGTTTGACCTGGGTGCGGACGACTATATCACCAAGCCTTTTTCCAATAAGGAAATGGTCTACCGTGTCAATGCGCAACTGCGCAGATATTTTGAGTATAATAAGAACTCTCTGCAGGCCGAAAGGCAGTATGGAGAACTGTTTATTTCTTCTACCTACATGCAGGCAAAGGTTGGCGGAGAGGTACTGCCTCTGACCGCGAAGGAATTCAAGTTGTTGGACTTTTTGACGAAAAACGAAAACTGTTTGTTTGGCAAGCAAAAGCTCATCGACGAGGTGTGGGGGCTGGAGGAGTACATCGACGAAAACACCGTTGCCGTCACCGTCGCAAGACTTCGGGAAAAATTGGAGGCAAAAGGAGTCAACCATATCGTAACCGTTTGGGGACTGGGGTATAAATGGCAATACTAGGCAGAAAAATCACTGCAAAAGAAGCAATCGCGCAGCTGATGGAGGGTAACTACGATACCCCCATTCGTTACTATAGCAAGCACGACAAGCCGATTTGTGCGGAGCTTGAAAAGTTGCGTGTGCGCCTGCGAGACGAGCGCCTTGCACAAAAGTCGGGGGCGGTTTCTTTGAACGCCACCGTTTCTTCTATTGCGCACGATCTCAAAACCCCTCTTGCCATCATTGCAGGCTACGCCGAGTGTCTGGAGGCCGGTATGACCGACAAGGACTACTGCAGCCTTATCATCGAAAAGGCCAACCAAATGAACGACAAGGTGGTGGAAATTGTAGAGGCAAACCGCCGAGAGGACAGAAACACCGAGGACTTTGTCAAGGTGAACACCAAGGTTTTCTTCTACGACGAGTGCGAAAGGTGCCGAGGACTTGCGAAGGAAAAGGATATTTCCTATACCGTCAAGACGCCTCCTGTGGACGAGATTTATTGCCAAAAGAGAGCCATCTCTACCATGCTGCAAAACCTCATCTCCAACGCGGTGAAGTACACCCCCAAGCGTGGCAGGGTGAGGGTAGACTTTGCCATCACGCCAAACTACTTCAAAATCAACGTGCACGATACCGGTATCGGTATTTCCAAGCAGGATTTGCCGTATATCTTTGAGAAATACTTCATCGCCGACAAAACCCGAAACGATATCAAAAACTCGGGGTTGGGGCTTGCCAATGTCAAATTTGTGTTGGAGCAGCACGGCGGATTTATCAGGGTTAGATCCAAGCCGAATAGGGGTAGCACCTTTTCGGTGTATTTGCCTCGTGAGAAAAAGGAAAGGAAGTATTTTGAGGACTATAACCGCGTGATCAAGATTGCTATCATCACCGCAGGCTTACCCTTTCTCTCTCCCATTATCTATCGGTTATCCAAGGCAATCCGCAGTAACGACACCAAGAATATCCTCACCACTCTGGTGTGTATTCCCTTCTTTCCGTTTATGTGGATTTTCGACGTGGTAGACCTTGCGGTTAGCAACAGGATATCGCTGTTCGTTTCTCCCGAAAGGCCCGTTTCCTTCAGATAGAGAAAGCAGTGATAAGGGAAGCATATGCGTGTTCTCCGTTAAGGATAACACGCAATGAATTGCAACCTTGCGGTTGCATGAATTGAAAGTCGTGATTTCGTGAATTGCCTACGGCATGAATTGTGCCTTACGGCACATTGGTTGCAATTCAATTCATGGAGCGAAGCGAGAATTCATGGCGAAGCCAATTCATGATGCGTCAGCATCAATTCATTCAGAAAAACGAACAGAGCAAGAATAGAAGGATTTGTTTCCTTTTACTCTTGCTCTTTTTTGCTTGTATATGGGTTTGGGCATAGCCCAAGTGCATTTGACCAGTCAAATGCGATGCTAACACTTAGTAGAGGCTTCAAATTCTCCGTTAAGGAGAACACGCATATGCTTGCCTTTTTTTGTTTGTTCCAATGGCGTAGGTAAGGAATTTTGTAACCGTCTGTACTTGGAAATACGAGTAAATTTGGGCGGATTGGCGCACCGTTTGCGCCTGGATTTTGTGGTAAAAATTGCCTAAAAAATAAATAAAAATGAAAACTCGAATAGGGCTGTTTTTCCGTTGACTTTGCCTTGGGGCGGTACTATAATGAGTGCAGTTAAAAGATTTTTTCAGGAGGACAATATGAAAAAAATCAGTATTCTCATCGTTTTGATTCTTTGCGTTACTATCGGCGGCGTTTACGCTACTTGGTACTACTCCGGCGCTGAAAACGTAGCAGACGTCAGAGAGCCCATCACCATCAACCTGGAAGATGCAGAAACCGTCGGTTCCCACGGTGTTTACACCCTGACCAAGAACCTCAACGGCGCAGAAACCTTTATCCGTATCGACCAAGTTAGCGATGACCACTTGGCTGGTTTGGTGTATGCCGGTAGCATGACACTGACCTTTACCCCTGCCGTGCACGCTTCTGCCGATATCAAGAGC
This sequence comes from Clostridia bacterium, assembly GCA_017463565.1. Classification (GTDB taxonomy): domain Bacteria; phylum Bacillota; class Clostridia; order Christensenellales; family CAG-1252; genus RUG14300. Next base: position 7,565 of record JAFTOZ010000024.1, read on the forward strand.
GGTCAGTTTGATACCTGGGTCTATTTCACCACCAACCTG
>JAFTOZ010000025.1 GCA_017463565.1 Clostridia bacterium
ACGCAGACTTCCACATTCACGATCTGTCCATGCTCACCGGTTACTGTGCAGGTTGGTCTTTGCGCCAACTCATCGAGCAGGGTCTCGGCGGTATCACCGGCAAGATCACCTCTGCACCCGCCTCCCACCTTTCCACCCTTTGCAACCAGATGGTCAACTTCTTGGGCATTATGCAAAACGAGTGGGCAGGCGCGCAGGCATTCTCTAGCTTCGACACCTACCTTGCACCTTTCGTCAAGGCAGACAACCTCACCTACCGTGAGGTCAAGCAATGCATTCAATCCTTCATCTACGGCGTCAATACGCCCAGCCGTTGGGGTACCCAAAGTCCCTTCACCAACATCACGTTGGACTGGGTCGTTCCCCCCGATTTGGCAGAGTTGGACGCCATCGTGGGCGGCAAGCGTATGCCCTTCAAGTACAAGGATTGCGTAGAAGAGATGGCTATGGTCAACAAGGCCTTCATCGAGATCATGATCGAGGGCGATGCCAACGGTCGCGGTTTCCAATATCCCATTCCTACCTATAGCATCACCCGTGACTTCGACTGGTCGGAGACGGAGAACAACAAGCTGCTGTTCGAAATGACCGCCAAGTACGGCACCCCCTATTTCAGCAACTATATCAACAGTGATATGGAGCCTTCCGACGTACGCAGTATGTGCTGCCGTCTGCGTCTGGATTTGCGTGAACTGCGCAAGAAGTCGGGCGGTTACTTCGGTAGCGGCGAAAGCACAGGTTCTATCGGCGTCGTCACCATCAATATGCCCCGTATCGCCTATTTGTCCAAGTCGGAGGAGGAGTTCTTCTCTCGCTTGAACAAGTTGATGGACCTTGCCGCACGTAGCTTGCACATCAAGCGCCAAGTCGTCACCAAGCTATTGGAAAACGGTCTCTATCCCTATACTCGCCACTACCTCGGCACCTTCAACAACCACTTCTCCACCATTGGTTTGGTGGGTATGAACGAGGCTTGTCTAAACGCTTGTTGGATCCGTTCCGACATCGTGTCCGCCGCAGGTTTGGATTTCACCAAGCGTGTGCTCAACCATATGCGTGAGCGTCTCAGCGACTACCAAGAGAAATACGGCGACCTCTACAATTTGGAGGCAACTCCTGCCGAGAGCACCTCTTTCCGTCTTGCCAAGCACGACAAGGTGCGCTATCCCGACATGATTTTCGCCAACATGAACGGCACCACCTACTACACCAACTCCTCGCACCTGCCGGTAGGCTACACCTCCGACATTTTCACGGCGTTGGATATCCAAGACGAGCTGCAGACCCTCTATACTTCGGGTACCGTTTTCCATGCATTCCTCGGTCAAAAGCTTCCCGATTGGCGTGCAGCTGCTACCTTGGTTCGCAAGATCGCCGAGAACTACCGCTTGCCGTACTACACCCTGTCGCCCACCTATTCCGTGTGTGCTGACCACGGCTATATCGCAGGCGAGCACTTCATCTGTCCCACCTGTGGCAAAAAGACGGAGGTCTATAGCCGTATCACCGGTTACTACCGTCCCGTGCAAAACTGGAACGACGGCAAGGCGCAAGAGTTCAAGGATCGCAAAGTGTACGACGTAGCCAACTCCGTGCTGACCCACGAGGGCGCCCTGCCCGAGTCCGCTGCTTGCGCATTTGCCGCAGACCTTGCTCCCGAGACGGCAGAGATTTTGTTGTTCGCTACCAAGACCTGTCCCAACTGCGCCCTTGCCAAGAGCATGCTTGCCAAGGCGAATATCGAATATCGCGTGGTAGACGCAGAGGAAAACAAAGAGTTGACGGTTGCTCACGGTGTCAAAAAGGCGCCCACCCTGTTGGTGCCCACCGCCGAGGGCTACGTCCGCTACGAAAACGCCAGCGAAATCCGCCGCTATATCGAAAACCGCTAAGTGCGGCTAAGGAGCATATATGTACGATATCATCATCATCGGTGGGGGTATGGCAGGCCTTACGGCAGCCCTATACGCCCAGCGTAGCGAAAAGAAGGTGCTCATCATCGAGCGAGAAACCATCGGTGGACAGATTGCCAACTCTCCCAGAGTAGAGAACTATCCCACCATCGACGCCATCAGCGGTAGCGAACTTGCCAACCGTCTGTTCGAGCAGGTTATGTCCCACGGTGCCGACTTCGAGTTGGAGAACGTGCTTTCGGTAGAGAAGAAAGGGGAGCAACACTTCCTCGTTACCACCGACTACGCTACCCACGAGGGCAAGAGCATCATTCTCGCCACGGGCGTCAAGCACCGCACGTTGGGTCTTCCCCGAGAGGAAGAGCTTGCAGGCGCGGGTGTCAGCTACTGCGCCGTTTGCGACGGTCCATTCTTCAAAGGAGAGGAAGTGGGCGTAGTCGGCGGCGGCAACTCTGCCTTGCAGTACGCCATCTCTCTTGCAGGATACTGTACTCGCGTACATGTGCTCATTTTGGGCGAAAAGTTCACAGGAGACGAGGCTCTTGTACACGCGCTGCAGCGCCTTGACAACGTAGTTGTCCACCGCCACGTTCGTACCACTGCGCTGTTGGGCGAGGATAGTTTGTCGGGCGTGCGACTCGCTACCCCCGACGGCGAGCAAGAGTTGCCCCTCAAGGGTCTGTTCGTGGCTATCGGCCAAGTACCCGACAACGCTCCCTTTGCCCCCCTTGCAGGGTTGGACAAGGCAGGTTATTTCGAAGCAGACGAGTCCTGCTACACCCAAACCCCGGGTGTCTACGTAGCAGGTGACTGCCGCACCAAACGTGTGCGCCAACTCACTACCGCCGCCGCAGACGGAGCCACCGCGGCACTTGCGGCCATTCACTACGTTGCCTAAACCCAAGCCCCGTTTCGGGGCTTTTTCTTGGCGGTTGACAAGCCACGCCCAGCCACGCTATAATAGACCCAGGAGAATATTATGCGAGCATCCCTAGTACGCAAATTGGAAAGGCAAGCCAAGGAGTTTGAGGCACGCCGTGCTATCGACCCCTACGAGCCACCCCTTTCTATCAAGCAAATCAGTCCCATTTCCTACGGTACGGCAGGCGCCACCGCCGATTTTTATGCGCCTATGAGCGGCCACACGGGTCGCCCTATGATGGTGCTGTTGCACGGCAATCCTTTTTCCGGTACCACCGCCGACGTCAAACCTTTTTGTATGGAAATGGCAAAGCGCCATCTGCCCGTGTGGGCGGTTGGCACTCCCGATTTTGTCGATGCCACTCCCGAGGGGTCCTCTTTTCTGACCTCGCTCGAGCAGGTGTTGGTCTTTTTTGGGTGGCTTTCTACCAATGCGTCCTTCTACGATGCCCAACGTTGCCCCCTGATTCTCTCAGGTGTAGGCTCTGGTGCAATGCTGGCCACCGCCGTATTACAGATGGCGTACAACAAGCGTGCCGCCGAGTATTTCTGTAAGCTTTCTCCTACCATTTGCTCCATTTTGCCCACCCTTCCCAAGGGTTTTCTCAAGGGTTTCGCCTCTTTTAGCGGCTGGATAGATGCGCCCACCATGCTTCGCACCACCCACAAAGAGGAATTGCTTGCCTGGTTGGGGGAGGGGGCTTGCCGCCGCCGCTTGGTGGACTATCTGTCTTTGACTTATGCGCCCTCCGTGGACTATCCGCCCATTTTGTTGGTCACCTCTGCCTGTTGCCGTTTGCGTTCGCTGGCTCTTTCTGCCGCCGGCATCTTTGCCGAGTGGGGCATACCATACCGTGTCATCGACGCCCCCAAAAAGGACGTCAACGAGCAGGATACCGTCTCTGGTTGGCACGTGCATTTCCCCTCGTGGGATTCCGCCCGTATCGTCAACGAACAGGTCGCCGCAGTCTGTCGCGCCCTTGCCGAGGAATAGGCGGATATTGCACTTTAATTTGCGCCCAAAAAGCCCCCTTGACAGGGGGTTTTTTATAGTATATAATAAAAAAGAATCTAACCTTAGGAGGCCCCTTATGGAAGTTAAGGACATTCTCAAGCACGTAGACCACACGTTACTTTCGCGCACCGCCACTTGGGCAGACATCAAGGCAATTCTGGACGACGGTATGCACTATCACACCGCTTCGGCCTGCATTCCCGCCTGTTTTGTACGCCAAGCCAAGGACTATGTGGGCGACCGCCTTGCGATTTGCACCGTCATCGGGTTCCCCAACGGCTACCATACCACGGCCGTCAAGTTCTTCGAGACGTTGGATGCTATCCACAACGGCGCAGACGAGATTGATATGGTCATCAACACCAACTGGCTCAAAGAGGGTCGATATAGCGAGATTTTGGACGAGATCAAAATGCTCAAAAAAGCTTGCGGCGACAAGATCCTCAAGGTCATCATCGAGACCTGCCTGCTGACGGACGAGGAAAAGATCAAAATGTGCGAGCTTGTCACCGAGGCCAAGGCCGACTATATCAAGACAAGCACGGGTTTCTCGACGGGTGGCGCCACTCGCGAGGATATTGCGCTGTTTGCCGCCCATATTGGCGAGGGTGTGCAAATGAAGGCCGCAGGCGGCATTCGTTCTCTTTCCGACGCCGAGGATTTCCTTGCGTTGGGCTGTGAGCGTTTGGGCACGTCTGCAATCGTCAAAATCGTCAAAGGCCAAGAGGCCGGTGGCAACTACTAGGAGGCACTATGAGCGAACTGATTTCCACCCCACATATCATTGCACACAAAGAGGACTTTGCTCCCACCGTACTCATGCCGGGTGATCCCCTGCGTGCCAAATTTATCGCGGAGAACTTCCTCGAGAATCCCGTATTGGTCAACAATATTCGTGGCGTCCAAGGCTACACCGGTACCTACCAAGGCAAGCGTGTCAGCGTGATGGCAAGCGGTATGGGTATGCCCAGTATCGGCATCTATAGCTACGAACTTTTCAATTTCTTCGACGTCCAGACCATCATTCGTATAGGTTCCGCAGGCGCCGTAGCAGACCGCGTCAAGTTGCGCGACGTCGTCATCGGCCAAGCCGCCTGCACCAACAGCCGTTTTGGCGAGCAATTCGACCTTGGCGGTGGCACTCTTGCGCCCATTGCCGACTACGAACTGTTGGAGCGTGCCGTCCGTATCTCTCGTGAGCAGGGCATCGAGCCCGTGGTTGGCAACCTGTTCAGCTCCGACACCTTCTACGACGAGCGTCCTGCCCTTTTCGAGCGTTACCAAAAGATGGGCATTCTGGCCGTAGAAATGGAGGCTGCCGCTCTGTATATGAACGCAATGCGCGCCGGCAAAAAGGCGTTGGCAATCTGCACCATCAGCGACTGTCCCTTGCGTGGCGAGGCCCTGCCTGCCATCGACCGTCAGGAGTCCTTCCGCGATATGATGCGCATCGCACTTGCCCTTGCTTAATCGGTCGCACAAGAGATATCAACACAAAAACAGAATATGAAACGAATTTTTCTTATCGTAATTGACAGTTGCGGTATTGGTGCTATGCCCGATGCCGCCGAGTGGGGTGATGCAGGTTGCAACACCCTGCTTTCCGCTTCAAGGGCACGTGGCTTCCACACGCCGCTAATGGGTCGTATGGGTCTTTTCAACGTAGACGGTGTCACCTGCGGTGAGGCCGAGCCCAACCCCATTGCTGCCCACGCACGTCTTGCCTGTGCCAGCCGTGGTAAAGACACCACCATTGGCCATTGGGAGATCGCAGGCGTCATCTCACCCCGTCCTCTGCCCACCTATCCCCAGGGTTTCCCCGAGGATCTGCTTGCCGAGTTCAGCCGTCGCACCGGCCGTGGTGTCCTGTGCAACCTGCCCTATAGCGGTACCGAAGTCATCAAGGACTACGGCCGTCAGCACGTCGAAACGGGCGACCTCATCGTCTATACCTCTGCCGACAGCGTTTTCCAGATTGCCGCCCACGAAGCGGTGGTTCCTATCGACACTCTCTACCATTACTGCGAGATTGCACGAGAACTTTTGCAGGGTGAGCACGCAGTTGGCCGTGTAATTGCACGTCCTTTTGAGGGGGAGTGGCCCTATCAGCGCACCGCGCGCCGCCACGACTATTCCCTGGCAGCCCCCCACAATATGTTGGACGAGCTTGCCGCCAATGGTTTTGCTACCATCTCGGTTGGCAAGATTGTGGATATCTTTGCAGGCCGCGCTATCAGCGAGTCCCACCGCATTCGTTCCAACCACGAAGGTATGGAAAAAACCATTGCCCTTGCCGACAAGGACTTCGAGGGTTTGTGCTTTACCAACCTCGTCGACACCGATATGGTCTACGGCCACCGTCGCGACGTCCAGGGCTACGGCGATGCCCTTACGCACTTCGACGAGCAACTGACGGAGCTCGTTTCCAAGCTGCGTGAGGACGACCTTCTTCTCATCACCGCCGATCACGGTTGTGACCCGGGCTACAAGGGCACCGACCACACGCGCGAGTACGTACCCCTGTTGTTCTACGGCTCTTCTGTGCGCCCCCTCAACCTGGGCACCCGACACACCTTTGCCGATATTGCCGCCACCGTGTTGGACTACTTTGGTTTGCAACCCCTCTCCGGCGACAGTCTGCTACCTTTGGTAGCAAAGTGAGGAAATATGGATTATCAAGAGTTGTACCGTTTGGCTTGTGAAGCACGTTTGCAGGCCCACAATCCCTACTCACACTTCGCAGTAGGCGCCGCTCTGGAGACCCGCTCCGGCAAGGTCTACGTAGGTTGCAACGTCGAAAACGCATCCTACGGCGGCTGTATTTGTGCCGAGCGCACCGCATTCGTCAAGGCCATCAGCGAGGGCGAGCGTGACTTTGTGCGCATTGCCATCGTAGGCGGCAAAAACGGCGAGCCTTTGCAGTTTTGCGCCCCCTGCGGTATCTGCCGCCAATTCATGGCGGAGTTTTGCTCTCCCAGCGACTTCGAGGTGATTCTCTACGACCCCGACGGCACACCGCACGCCTACACACTTGGGGAGCTTATTCCCCTGCAATTCACCGAAAAAGACGTGCTCTAAGCACGCAAGGAGCCACTATGGACAAATGGGATCAACGATTTATCGAAATGACACGCCTGGTTGCAGGCTGGTCCTCCTGCTACCGCACAGGTCGCAAGGTAGGCGCCATCATCACGCGTGACAAGCGGATTCTCACCACCGGCTACAACGGCGCCCCCTCCGGGCTTGCCAGTTGCAAGGATAGGGGAGAGTGCCTGCGCGACAAACTCGGCATACCCTCCGGCACTCGCCACGAGGTCTGCTACGCCGTGCACGCCGAGCAAAACGCCATCATTCAAGCCGCCAAGCAAGGCTTATCGGTAGAGGGCGCCACCCTCTATTGCACCCATCAACCCTGTGCCATCTGCGCCAAGATGATCATCAACGCAGGCATCAAGCGCGTTGTATACGTCGAGGGCTATCCCGACGAGTTCAGTATGGCAATGTTCAAGGAGGCAGGCCTTGCGGTGGAGCGTTTCCAAGACGCCGAATAGCCCTTTCCCCAGAAAGAGCGAAAACCACCCCAATCAAAAAGCGCTATCCGGTCGGGTAGCGCTTTTTCTTTTCAATCGACACCAATTCCGTAGAGGAGGATATTATTCTCCCGCTCTTCCATTTCCTCTACCGCCTTTTTGATATCCTCGTTTTTCTCTGCCACCAGGGGCAACCGCACCGTGTCGCCACACCGTCCAAGTTCTGCCAACGCCTGTTTGACCCCAATCGGATTGCTCCGCCAAAAGATCGCCCCCAGCCACTTCGTGAGCTTATCCGCGGCTCTTCTTGCCTCTGCCCATTCCGCGGTCCAAACCGTCCGCAATAGGTCGGGGCACACGTTCCCCACCGCGCTCACAATTCCCCTTGCGCCCACTGCCCGATGCGCCAGCGCCAAACCGTCGTCACCGCAAAATAGCGCCAATCCCAATTCCGCACACACCGCCGCATATCGCACCGTCTGCGCCATATCGCCGTCTGCGTCCTTCAGCCCACAAACGCCCACTTCGCCCAACTGCCGCAGCACGTCCTCGCCGATCCGCACCCCCGACCGCCTTTCCACGCTATACGCCACCACAGCCCGAGGTGTCGCAGCCCGTACCACCTCGCCGTAGTGCCGCACTAATCCCTCTGCGCTCGGTCGCACAAAAGGCGGCACCACCGCCAGCACTCCCTCTGCGCCACACCGCACGGCCATCTCCGTTTCCTCGCATTGCGCTCGGGTGCTCATGCCCTCCACGCCCACAAGCATTGGTCCCTGCCACACCCTGCGCACAAAGCGTACCACCTCTTCCCGTTCTGCCTCTGTCAATAGCGGTCCTTCGCCGGTGGTACCGCACACCACCAAGCCGTCCACGCGCCCTCTCCAGCCTTCCACCAAGCGCTCCAGCGCTGCAAAATCAATCTGTCCACTCTCGGCAAACGGCGTTACCGCCGCTACCCATACTCCTTGCAAAAATTCTTTCATACCCCATTCTATGCGCAGCAACTCCCTAATTCCCATACGCACGCGCCGGCGCAAAGTTAAAATTTGATTAAAAAAATTAAGGAACGCTTAAGATACCATCAAAAAATAAAAACCCCTATTGACGGATAACCCCCCTCTACGTATAATGATTGTGATAGAAATGTGAAAATCGGGGTGCATAGCGCCCCTCTTGTCGTTGAAGGAGGCTCACGTGGTATCGAACGAACAAACAGAAAATACGGTCCCGTTTGCCCCCGAAGAGGACGTGCTGATGGAAGATATCCTCGTAGAGGACGCCCCCGTGGAGGAAGCCCCTGCCGAGGAAGAAGCGCCCAGCGTGGAAGAAGTGGCAGAAATGCCTATCGTAGGAGAAGTGGCAGAGCCCTCTGCGCCCGAAGTAGTGGAGGAGGCCCCCGTCTCTCCCGAGGCGGATTTGGTAGAAGACCCCGATGAGGTCTACCACGACGAATCCGAACTTCGCTCCATGCCCGAGGCCATCTCGCACGACGAATCCCTCGATCGTTATCGCACTTCTGTAGCGCACGAAGGGGAGATGGCAGACCTCTCCAGCTTCAAGGCCTTCCGCCGCACCACCAAGACGGAAAAGAACAAATCCAAGCCCGTCAAGAGCGACTTCGACGTGTTCGCCAATCGGCGCAAAGCCAAGACGCTCAACGCAGCGGTAGCCGCCGCCGACCCCATCTTGTACTACTACAACGCTTGCGTATCAGCAACCGGCGAGGTCGGACTCATCAACGTCTACCAGGTACTGCAGGATCGCTTTATGGGTAAGCTCGTTCCCCAACTGTTCACCTCGGTGGCAGAGGGTAGCAGCAAGATCGAGGCGCTCAACATGGCCCAGTTGGAGGAGATCGTCCGCCAAGCCACCCAGCATCCCGAGTACACCTACCTCATCACCATGTCGGCTCGCTTCTTCACCAAGCCTGCCCTGTTGGAAAAAATGTTCAAGGCCCTGCCCGACGTCCTGCCCTCCCTGGCGATCGCCTTCGACGCAGTCAGCCTCAACAACATAGGCGTAGCCGCCAAGGCCGGCCTGGACGCACTCCGTGCCCGCGGTATCAAGGTGGTGTTGGACTCCACCGAGCGCGTCTCCATGACAGGCCTTACCGAGCTTCCCTACGACTACATTCGCGTGGATTCTCGCTACTACGAGTTGGGCAACCCCATGGCAGAGGCCTACCTCGGCCTACTGGTGCAGTTGGCGCACCAAAACGGTGTCAAACTCATTGCGTCCTTCTGCGACACGGTGGATATGTGTGAGTATATGCTCTACCTCGGTGTAGACCTACTGCAAGGCAACGCCATCTCGCGCCCCATGCGCACCCTGCCCAACGCCTTGTCCGCCCTCACGCTTCTGCCAAGCATGCATACGTAACCAACTCCCACCCCGGGAGGAATAATAAAAAATAGCCCTTTGGGCAAAATGGAGGAAAATATATGAAAAAATCAATGTTTATCACTTCTGTGATCATGGTAGTCGTTTTGGCGATTGCCCTCACCACTAGCTCTCTGGCATGGTATACTGGTGCGGCTGGTTCTACTACTGTTACCGCTGGTAAATTGAGCATTTCATCTCTGGGTGTTGAAGCTGGCGAAGGCTTGGTCATTGGTACTACCCCCACCGGAATGAGTAACAAAGCAGACCTCACTGCTACCAACGTTGCCGATTTGACCCCCGCAGCTCTTTATGATTTTACTGATAGTTATGTCGCAAAAGATCAATTAGATGAGAGCATCGTAGGCGGCAAGTTTGGAAGTGTTCTTGAAATCAGCGGAACCAACGTGAAGGGTACAGCTCCCAAGATTAGTACGTCTAATTCGATCTATCTAGCTTCCACCGGTTTGGGTATCACTCCTGAAATTTCGGTTGAATTCAGCGATAAGACATTTACGGGCACAGAGCCTGCTCTTTGGGTTGCAGTATTGGCAAAAGATCCCAACGGTACTCCAGAAGATCCCGACGATGATTTCTGGAAAGTCGTTCACCTCGCTGTTAGCCGTGATGATGTAACGAAGGTAACCGCTTTCGATCTTGATCACGCTCCCCTCGACAGCGAAAACTTGGTCCTGACTGATATCCTTGAGCTTGTTAGCGTAACTGGTATGACTTGGACAGGTGTTGAGTGCCCTGCAGCTGAGGATGCTGCTTGGGGAACTCCCATCGAATACAAGGCTATTGCTTGGTTTGATGGCAACTATTTGTTCAACTCCAACTCTGGTTGCTCCATCAGCTACACGATCAGTTTTTCTGTTCCTGTGGATCTGGGCGCTTAATTCGCACACAGTCTAACTGACTAAATCGGAATAATTCATTTGCAAAAGGTTTCGTAAGCCCGCAATGGGCTTACGAAACTCCCATTTTATATTTTTTTTTGACGCGCACACGCATACGTAGTGCGCACAGAGGTTATCATGACAAAACAAAAAGAAAAGAAAAGACTGCTCTCTCCCAAAGCACGCAAGATCCTCGATATCGTCATCACCGCCATTGAGGCGTTGGTGATTGTGGGATGCTTACTCGTCAGCATTTTGGTTTGGGTGGGCGCCGCAGGCAACCCCCAAAGTCGCAGTCTCAACTGGTTTGCCATTCGTTCCGACTCTATGATCGGCCCCCACGAGGATTCCTTTAATCCCGGCGACCTCGTCGTCTCTCGCCGTGTAGACTCCCTTGCCGATCTCCGCACCGAGCACAAAGTCGCTCTTACCAATACCGGCAACGGTGTTGTAATCAGCTTTATGTCGGTAGAGACCCAAGGCGGACAGCAATACGAAGTGATCATCACCCACCGTGTGGTTCGTATTGAGGATGATGGCAAAATCTATACCAAAGGTGACAATGCTCCCTCCGAGGACGCCAGCCCCATCACGTTTGACAAGGTAGTTGGTGTCTTCGACGGTAAGGCCGAAGGTCTCGGTAGCGTGATTCTGTGGTTGCAAGGCTACAAAAAGGTCACCACCGCCCAAGGCAACGTCGGTTATGATCCACCCGAGGCTGGCACCACCCCCGTCAGCTTCCTGGTGATCCTCATTCCCCTCGTACTGCTCTTCGGCTATAATATCTACGTGGTGATCAAGTGGGTCGCCGACGAAAAGGCCAAGAAGATCAAGGCAGCCGCCATGGAAGAGGCACGTGCCTCTGCCGAGGACGCCGAGGCAATCAAGCGCCGCGCTCTCGAGGACTTTATGCGCTCGCAGGGTATGACCGACGCCGACATCGCCGCCTACTTCGCATCTTCCGCCCCCACTCCTGCCGAGGAATCTACCCCTGCAGAAGAAACCCCCGCGGAAGAAGTTCCCACCGAAACCCCCGCAGACGGCGAGTAATAGGCACAGGGTATGCCGAAATGTTGGGAGGATCCCGTCCTCCCAGTTTCATGCCCTCTGCTCGTTTGGGCAAGCCCCATTATTCACCGCCATAATTTCGCCACTGGGCGAAACATCATTGCCACAGGCAACACAGCCCAACGGGCGCTCCCGGTTCGCAAATAAGCCATGACTGAAAAAACAACCCCCACACCCGAAACCCCGACCCCCGACCGGTCCAAAAACGAGCGTTTTCGCTACGTCTACACCAAAAAGTCGGTCAAGCGCCGCGTCAATCGCAGGCGCCTGGCCTCCGTTATGTTGGTGTTCATACTGGTCGCTTTTTTGGTGGCAGGCGGTGCCTTTGGTGTGCTGCAACTCATCGAATACAACTCCTTCCGCGTGGAGGTGGACGCAGGCTCGTCCTCCATCCTTTCCCTCTCGCAGGAGCTCAATGAGGATGAAGGCTTGGCAAAGCCCAGCCATATGCTCTCCTCTCCCGGTCCCTCCGAGTTGAGCAATACCACTTTCTCCTGGTTACCTATGAAGACCTTCCTCAACTCGATGGGTGGTCCTCTTACGTCCGAGGCAGACAACTTTGTCGCAAGCACCTTCTTCCTCTCCAACGTGTCGGACGAGCAACAGGAGTACCGCGAATTCCTGCGTATCACGGGCGCTACCCAAGATATCGACGCCACCATTCGTATTATGGTCATCAAAACCGGCTATCATTTTGACTTCGAAGCCGGCACCTGGGATGACGAAATCACCACCTCCTACACCGTCTACGCTTTAGCAGCAGGTGACGGAGAAAAGGACTTTGACAAAAATGCTCTTCCCGGCCAACCCGAGTGGGTAGCCTACGGTACCACCCCCGAGGGGGATTGGAACGAGGCGTTCGTAGCCTACCATCCCGATGATAAGGGAAGAACAAGCCCTTGGCTTACCACCCCCTTCCTCGACCCCGACAACGGCGAGGTGGACAATCAAACCTACTATCCCATTCGCCCCGGTGACGTCTACAAATACACCATCGTGCTTTGGATAGAGGGCACCGACCCCGATACCAAAAACAACGTCATTGGTGGACGTATGGGCTTGACGATTGTCTTCACCACCAACCCCTCAACCCCTAACAAGGATTAATTCCTAGGGAGACCGACAAACGGCACAAACCAACAACAAGCGCAACCGCGCACAAATAAAAACAGGCACTTCGTGCCAAAGGAACACGTATGGGACAACTCATCACAGAACTGCTTAAACAACTGTTTCTCGAAGGCTTCTTTGCCATCTTCACGGGTATCTTCACCGGTCTTGCCACCATGTTCAACTTCGGTGAATATATCGATACCATCAAAACCCACGCAGGCCCCGAAGGGAATGCCGGTATGTGGGCGGTTGGTATCATCATCGTCGTCATCATTTTGGCGGTACTCATTGCAATCCTTGCCCTCATCATTTGGGGTATCGTTCGTCTTGCAAAGCGTCTGCGCGCCAAGAGCGGTGTGATCGACCAAGACCTTGTGGACGAAATCAACGAGCTCAAACGCCAACTCGTCAAAGCCAACATGGAAAAGGACCGTATTCTTGGCTTCAAGATCGGCACCCGTGGCTACGACATTTCCGAGGGCTACAACGGCGAAGAAACCAGCGACGACGCCAAAAAAGAGGCGGAGAGCCGTTTCTACAAGCTCACCGAGGTGGACAAGAAATGGGCAGACGAGTCCCAACGTCCCGTGCGTAACTACGACAACGAAATCACGCTGGAGGAAATCTGCGAGCGTTTCCGTTGCTACGCAGCCAACAACCCCGACCGTCCCTGGCGTAAACTGTACTACGATATCAAAATCATTCGTCTGTTCTTTGCGTCCATGGCTACCACTCGTCTGATGATCCTGCAAGGTATTTCCGGTACCGGTAAAACCTCTCTGCCCGAGTGTATGGGTCACTTCTTCGACAACCCCACCACCATCGCATCCGTCCAGCCTTCCTGGCGTGACCGTACCGAGATCTTTGGTTACTTCAACGAATTTACCAAGCGTTTCAACGAAACCGAGGTTTTGCGTGCTATGTACGATGCGCGCTATTCCGAGGACGTCTATCTCACCGTACTGGACGAAATGAACATTGCTCGTGTGGAGTACTACTTCGCAGAGTTGCTGTCCATTTTGGAAATGCCTTCCCGTGAGCAATGGATCGTTGACCTTGTTCCTTCCGGTTGGCCGTCCGACCCCAAGTTTGTAGAAAAGGGTCGTTTCAAACTCCCCGAAAATATGTGGTACGTAGGCACCGCAAACAACGACGACTCTACGTTTGCCATCTCCGATAAGGTATACGACCGTGGTATGCCCATCAACATCAACAGCAAGGCAAAACCCTTCGACTGTCCCGTCACCGAAAAACTGCACCTCAACTACCACCACCTCGAGGATTTGTATGCGCGCGCTATGGCCGCCCACGTGGTGAGTGAAGAGAACGTTCAAAAGTTCGCCGACATGGACGACTACGTCATCGAGCATTTCCGCTTGGCGTTTGGTAACCGTATCGTCAAGCAAATGAACGAGTTCGTACCTGTCTACGTTGGATGCGGCGGTACCGAAATCGACGGTTTGGACTACGTGCTCTGCAACAAGATCCTGCGTAAGTTCGAGTCCTTGAACCTCGCCTACATTCGTGACGAAATCGACAACTATATCGAATATCTGTCCACCAACTTCGGCGATGAAAATATGACCGAGTGCAAAGAATATCTCGCTAGACTGAAGAAGCTCTTCTAATCATCACTATGGCAATCGACAAAAAACGCCTCGACGACTATATATTCTATATCAACACCCTCTTGAAACAAGAGGACTTTTATGATGAATATATGGAGGCCATGCGTAAGGGTCAAAACAAATATACCATGGCACAGCGCTTCCAAAAGAAGAAGTTTGACCTCGACTGGGTCGAGGCCATCGAGGACTGTGTCATCTCGTTGGATACCATCGTGCGTAACCCGCGTAAGTTCATCGTCATCGAAGAGGATATCGTGGACGTTTCTCTGGCACGTAACATTACCACCGAGTCGGTCAAGCACCTTGCTACCCATACCAACCTCATTGCATCCGTCAACGAGCAGGGTATGGTTATCCCTTCTAAAATCCTCAATACCAGCAAAGAGGAATCCTTCGAGGTCTACGAAAACCGTTTCATCTACACCCTGCTTCTCAAACTGCACCAGTTCATCAGCGTGCGTTTCGAGGCCGTCAAAAAGGCAGCCGCCACCAGCGATACCTTCACCGTCAAGGTAGACTCGTCCTACGATATGGGCCCCAACAAGGTGGTCTACAAAATGGAAACCATTCTGCGTATGCCGTTGGACGAGATGATCAAGGTAGACCCCGGTCAACTCACGGACGTAGAGCGTATTGCTCGGCTCCAAAGCGTTGTCAACGGCTTTATGGGCAGTTCTTTCGCCAAGTCCATGGTGTCTTGTGCGCTTGTCCGTCCCCCTATCGTCCGTACCAACGTTATCCTCAAAAACCCCGACTTCAAAAAGGCACTCGTTTTGTGGCAGTTCATCGATAGCTACCAACAAACAGGTTTCGAAATCAAACTGGTAGACGAGGTTGCCGACCTGCCCGATGCTAACCGTGACAAGTACGCCAATCTGGTCTATCTGACCAATATTCTCACCGAGTCCATCGTTCGTTCTTCTACCTCCGAGCCCGAGCTCACCGAGGAGGAGCAGAAAAAGAAGGACCGTGTCATTGCCAACGAATATATCACCAAAAATATCGACGACTTCGTGCCCGACGATTTCCCCGAGCTCAAGTTGTCCATTTTCGAAACCAAGCGTATCTTCACGCGCCTGCCCGAGGTAGCCGAAGTTACCGCCGAGGAATCGCGCAAGATCAACCGTGCGATCGACCGTTGCTTGTTGCAATACAAGATCAACCGAGCCAAACAAGACTCCGAGGAGCAACTGCGCCTGGAGCGCAAGTTAATGCAGGAGGAGCAAAAGGCCAAAGAGGAAGCCCTCAAGGCCGCCAAACTCGCCGAAAAACGTGCCGAAAAGGAGCGCAAGGCCGCCGAAAAACGCTTCGCCCGAGAGGAAAAGGAACGCAAAAAGCTGGAGAAAGAGCTTGCCCTCAAAGAGCAAGCCGAGCGTGCCGAGCGCATTCGTATCGAAGAGGAAGAGGCCCTGCGTGCTCGTCTTGCCGCCGAGCAAGCCGAAGCAGAGCGCCGTATCCTGGAGGAAAACGAACGTCTGCGCCTTATGTTAGAGGGGGAAAAAGCACGTATTGCCTTAGAAAAGGAACGCGTGCGCGAGCAACTCACGCGCGAAAAGCAACTGCAATTTTTGGAGCCTGTCGAAGCAGAGGCTATGCTCAAACTGCGCCGCAAGGAGCAACAGCGTATCCGCCAAATGCGTGCCGCCCAAGAGGTTGCCCTGCGTGAGCTTATCACCGCTCACTACCAGGATATGGAAAGAATGCAGCAACAAGCCATTCTGGATATGGAGCAAATCGCCGATATGTGTGACTTCGATATCTTCGATTCCACGCCTATCCCCGAGGCGCCTGTTGCCGCCGCACCTGCCGTAGAAGAAAAGCCTGCTGCTGCTCCCAGCCCTGTAGATGAGCGTGAGGAAACGCCTGCCGAAGTGCCCACAGCCGAGGAGGATCTGGACGATCTTGATCTGCCCGAACCCGAGTCTGTCGACAACTTCGACGACCTCGACCTTGCCAATGCGCCCACTCTGGACGACTTCACCCACGTCGAGATCAACGAGGATCTTGTGGACGAAGCAGATATTGGCGAAATCGATACCTCTCTTACCAGTCGCAACGCCGAGGGTGTCATCGAATATGCCGCAATTTTGCAACACGCCGACGAAGAAGAGGAAGATCCCACCGCTACTCGCTCCGAAATGACCCTCACCGCCCAAAGCTTCGTGCCCAATGCCGACAAGAAGCGTGACGATGACTTCGACGAGGATTTGATGTTCAGCGGTTTTGATTCTCCCATCGATGCTACCGCCAAATATGCTCCCGACTATGCCAAGGCCGCACGCTCTGCCGTCGGTGGCAAGGTCGCCCGTCCCTCCAAGGTTGTCACCCCCATTCGTCAGTTGGACGATGATTGGGACTTCGACGGAGTAGAGACTCTGGAGCAAAAGAAGAGCGAAACCGCAGCCGTCAGCACCGAGCCCACCGAGGAGCAAAAACGCGCCATTGCCGACAAGTCTATCACCGGCAAAAAGGTGGATCACACCAAGGCCGTCACGCCCTCTGCCAGCGCACCCACCGTCTACGTGCCCAAACCTCGCAACACTATGTCCGTCACGGCCTCTACCATCGACGACATCTTGGGCAACCAAAACGTGGTCGGCAATACCGACGCAGACTCTCGCAAGAAGAAAAAGAAATTCCGCAAATAGAGCATGAAGAAGGCCCGTAAACCCAGATCCAAAAAGGTTACAGTCCTAACCACGGTGGTGAGCATATTGCTGTTCGCCATCGTTTTGGTATGCGTCGGCTCCCTTCTCTATACCAAATACATTCTCAAACAACCTGCCTCTCTGTTTGGCTTGCGTATCGTCAAAATCATCACCGATTCTATGAGCCCTACCATCAACGAAGGGGAGTATATCCTTGTCACCGCCCAACCGGGTATGGATGCCGAGGTAGGTGATATTTTGTTGCACATTCCCGAAGAGGGCGCCTGCAAGGGTCTTCCAATGACCCACCAATGTGTCAAAGCCCCCTACTACGACGAGGAGCGAGCAGGGTGGTATATTCTCACCCAGGGTGTCAAACACGGTGCCCCTGTCGACCCACCCGTGCCTGTAGAAAACGTACAGGCAGTCTATATTGCCACCCTTTCGGGTATGGGCGGTTTTCTCGACTTTGTCACCAGCGTTTGGGGTCTGATCATTCTCATTGCCATTCCCTGTGTCATCGGCATTCTTATCCAGGTGTTCAATATTGCGCGCGCCATCAAAAAAGCCCCCGATGCCGCCGCCGTTGCCGCCGAATCCGAGCGAATCAAGGCCACACGCAACCAACAACTCGCAGACGAGGCGATTGCCGAATTCCAAGAGCGCCAAAAGATTCTTGCTTATCTCGCCGCCCGCAAATCATCTTCCTCTACCCATTCCGCCACGGCCGAATCAACAAATGCCCAAACCGATTCTAATACGGCAACCGATTCCAATACGGACATTGACTCCACCTCTGCCGATACCCCTTCCACCGGATCAGTAGAGGAATAAACCGCCTCCGTAGAGGAAGATATCATCTTCCCGCATTCCCACCCCATTCTATAACGAAAGAGAGAACAATCTTGCGATTGCTCTCTCATTTTTTTCTATTCTTGGTGCTGCATTTTGCTCCAAAACGCTACACCTTCACTCCGTCTGCCGTTCCCAACACTACGTTATCCGTCTTTCTATCCTTCAACGAGCGAATGGGGTGGGGCGCCGTCTCAAATCGATAGTCGGTGCCAAACGCCGCAATATGCCCCTCGATCACCTCGTGCGAGGCCATGCGACCCTTGTTGCGTACCACTTTGCGTTGGTAGCGAACAAAGTCGCTATCCTCGCCAACCGTCTCTACCTTACAGTAGTCTTCCTTGCAATCCGT
Organism: Clostridia bacterium; assembly: GCA_017463565.1. GTDB lineage: Bacteria > Bacillota > Clostridia > Christensenellales > CAG-1252 > RUG14300. The sequence continues at coordinate 18,322 of JAFTOZ010000025.1, forward strand.
CAAATTCACCGTTCCCTTCAGAACCTTTCGCACGTACTCAATGTTGGATTTCAGCACTAATACCTCGGGGAACGTTCCATCACCCAGTACCTCGCCAAAGTCCTTCTTTTCATAGGTTTGCAACAGACGTCTTGCTTCCGCCAGGTGCGCCAATTCCTCGTTAAAGTGCATCTCCCAAATCTTCTTAATGCGAGGATCCGTCTCCGTTTGCATACAACTGTAATACAAATAACACTCGGTATATTCGTGCATCAAATTGCACTCCAACATGCCGATTTCCGTGTCCAAAAGCGAGCCGTATCTAGTCACGTGGTCTTCCTCAACCATGCCGATTTCTTGGTAAAGTCTTCTGGCCATATCCGCATAATGCGCCTTTGTTGCCTCCGTGCTCCATATGCCGTTCCCCGGAATATCGCTCCTGTTTTCCCGTGCAATCCACGACATATTGCCAAACCCTGCGATGTTCATATAGTAATTCATGGTCTGTTGCTCAGCCGCAGTAATAATGGATGCGTGCATCTTCGTCACGCTACTTGCGCTCTTGCCCTTCGCAGGGATTTTCACGCTATCCACGGGGTGGCGGTGGTGTGCCACGGTGGGTCTTGCCGGCATAATCTCCGTCTGTCCACCCACCAAAGATTTTGCGGCGATTCCGCTCACCATCTCCAATAGGTTAGCGTACCGATACAGGTGGTCAAAGTCCTCCAATAGCGCAAAGTTCAAAGCCTTCACCAAATTGCGGTCGGTCTCGTGTTGTGCCAGCCACGCCGTCAGATCCACCGCCAACTGCTCGTAGCTGATGGTGTGTTCCAATACACTTTCGTTCAGGGGTTTCAAGCAACTCAATCTTTTTTGTTGCTGTTGCTCACTACGTCTTACACAAGCCAAAGCCCTGCGAATATCGTTGTTGCCAATCATTCGCTGAATTGCGTGCGAGTGCTTCACCGCCTCAAACTCTGTACCGTTCATCAAGATAATTCTGCACTTAGTATATGGGTCCACCGTATCCTTATCGTACGGCTTTGCGTACAACGATTGCATCTCCGCATACACCTTCTCCATCTTGGGTGCCTTCATTTCAAATGGGTTCATTTCATTTCCTCCTTTCCCCAATCCTTCCCCCTTTTCCCTCCTTTTATTCCCACAATGATTGCCCAATTTTCCTCCCACCGAAAATTGTCCAATTGCAAAATCCCCCTCGCACTTTGATTCCCCCCTCAAAAAAGGTCCTTCAAAAACCACCCCCTAAAAAACGCAAAAAATACGTGATTTTGACCAAAAAACCTCAAAAAATCCAATTTTTACCCCCGAATTCTGTCCATATATTTGGACAATCACTTGCAGTAACACTATTTTAGTGCTATAATATTTCATAATGCGCCAATGTGCGCTCGCGTAATATGCGTATCGCGAGCAGGCTCGCTACGCGCAATGCGCGTAAGTGATTGAGTATGCAACCGTGAATCATCAAGGAGTGACTATGAAAGGTTATAATGCACAAGAAATCGAGAAAAAGTGGCAACAGATTTGGCAGGACAAGGGCACTTTCCGTGCCATCGATTTTTCGCCCAAACCCAAGTTTTATGGCTTGGTAGAGTTCCCCTATCCGTCGGGTGCAGGCCTGAACGTGGGCCACATCCGCGCCTACACCTCGCTGGAAGTTGTTTCCCGTATGCGCAGAATGCAGGGCTACAACGTGCTCTATCCCATCGGTTGGGACGCCTTTGGTCTGCCCACCGAAAACTACGCCATGAAGACGGGCGAGCACCCTCGCAAAGTGACCGATCGCAACATTCATGCATTCTTGGCGCAACTGAAGCGCGTTGGCTACGGTTTTGACTACGATCGTATGGTAGATACCACCGATCCCGACTATTACCGTTGGACACAATGGATTTTCCTGCAACTTTTCAAGCACGGTTTGGCATATCGCAGCCATACGTTAGTCAACTTCTGTCCCGAGTGCAACGTGGTTTTGGCCAACGAAGAAAGTCAAGGCGGCGTGTGCGACCGCTGCGGTGCTGCCGTAGAACAACGTGAAAAGGACGTGTGGTTCTTGCGCATTCGCGACTATGCCGAAAAACTTTTGCAAGGCTTGGACGGTTTGGACTTTATGCCCCGCGTCAAGTTGGAGCAGGAGAAGTGGATTGGCCGTAGTGTTGGTGCAGAGATTGATTTTGCCTTGGATTGCGACGGCAATGCCCTCGAGGACAAACTGCGTGTGTTCACCACCCGCCCCGACACTTTGTTTGGCGTGACCTTTATGGTGATGGCACCCGAGCATCCTTTGGTCGAGAAATATGCGCACTTGGTGAAGAATATGGACGCTGTGCGCGAGTATCAGCACGCCGCTAAGCTCAAAAACGAGTTCCAACGCGTGCAACTGGCCAAGGACAAGACGGGTGTGAAGTTGGAGGGTATTTGTGCTCGCCATCCTGTCACCGGCGAATCCATTCCTTTGTTTATTGCAGACTACGTGATGATGGGCTACGGTACCGGTGCTATTATGGCTGTGCCCGGTCACGATACCAGAGATTGGGATTTTGCCCACAAGTACGGTTGTCCTGTGCGAGAAGTGATTGCAGGGGGCAACGTAGCCGAGGCCGCTTATACCGACATTCAATCGGGCACTTTGGTCAATAGCCAATTCTTGGACGGTCTGTCTGTGGCAGATGCAAAGGCCGCTATGGTGGCTTGGTTGCAGGAGAAGGGCATTGGCAAGGAAAAGATCAACTACAATATGAAGGACTGGGCGTTCAACCGTCAACGCTATTGGGGCGAACCTATTCCTATCGTGCACTGTCCCTGTTGCGGTATGGTGCCCGTTCCCGAGGAGGAGTTGCCTTTGCGCCTGCCCGACCTCAAGGAATATAAACCCAGCGGTACCGGTGAGTCTCCCTTGGCCAACCTGACCGAGTGGGTGAACACCACTTGTCCCGTGTGTGGCGGTCCTGCCAAGCGCGAGACGGACACGATGCCCCAATGGGCAGGCAGCAGTTGGTATTTCTTGCGCTATATCGATCCCCACAACAAGGACGCTTTGGCAGACCCTGCCAAGTTGGACTACTGGGGTCAGGTAGACTGGTATTCGGGCGGTATGGAGCACGTGACTCGTCACTTGATCTATAGCCGTTTCTGGAATCTGTTCTTGCACGACATCGGTGTGGTTCCCCATGCAGAGCCCTACCGCCGCCGTACCATTCACGGTCTGTTTTTGGGCGCCGACCACGAGAAGATGAGCAAGAGCCGTGGCAACGTAGTGGATCCCAGCGAATGCATCGACCGCTACGGTGCGGACGTATTGCGTACCTTCATTTTGTTCATTGGCGACTACGAGCGTCCTGCTCCTTGGAGTGATACGGGTATCGCCGGTTGCCGCCGCTTTGTGGAGCGTGTGTGGAAGTTGCAGAGCATTCTCACCGCCGAAAAGGGTGTGAGCCAAAAACACGAGAGTTCCTTGCACAAGCTGATCAAAAAGGTGACGGACGACTTCAACACGGGTGCGTATAACACCGCCATTGCCGCCATGATGAGCTTTATCAACGAGGTGTATGCAGACGGCTATATCACCGTGGCAGAGTTGGAGACCTTGTTGAAGTTGTATAACCCCGTAGCACCTCACCTTTGCGAGGAAATGTATCAAACCTTGGGTCACAAGGAGTTGTTGGCTGTGGCAGCATGGCCTACCTACGATCCCAGTAAACTGTTGGATAGCACCGTCAAACTGCCCATTCAAATCATGGGTAAGATGCGCGGTGTGGTAGAGGTGCGCCGTGACGCTACCTTGGATGAGGTGCGTGAGGCCATCGCCGCCACCCCCGGTATCCAACGCAACCTGGACGGCAAGACCGAAGTGAAGGTCATCTACGTGCCCAACCGTATTTGCAACTTTATTGTCAAATAGGCAGACCAAGAAACCAAAGCATTGCGGTTGTGCGTGAAACGCACCGCCGAAATAGAGAACAAACCCATCGAGCAGTATGACACAGGAATTTGCGCAGTTTGTAGAAAAAAACTTTATGGCGATAGGCCCTGATAACGGTGTGATCAAGCGCATCAAGGGCGTTGCCAACAATACCAAACCCAACCCTGAGAAACTGTTTGTGGGGGAGGGCATCTGGATGAATCAGCATATCATCAACGAGCATACCGAGGTGGTGTGCTTGGTGGTTTGCCTGGCATATATCTACACCCCGAGGCAGAGGCCGCCGTGCGCACTCTTGCGGAGCGTTGCCGTGAGCGGTACGTGGTGAGCGCCAAAACCTACGACAAGATTGCCGAGCGCGATAAGCCGGACGGTGTGATGACCCTGGCTCGCTTGCCTCGCCACGATATTGCAGATTTCCGCCCCGACCACCGTGGAATCGTGTTGGTGATAGACGGTGTGGAGATTCCCGGCAACATCGGCACTATGCTGCGTGTCGCAGACGGAGCAGGGATCGACGCGGTGTTCCTTTGCAATCGCAAGGCACGCCTGACCCACCCGAAACTCATTCATAGCAGTATGCTTGCGATCCTGACGGTGCCTGTATACGAGTTTGAGTCGGTGGACGCTGCTAGCGAATATTTACTCAAAAAGGGGTTTACCATCTATTTGGCAGACTCTCGCGCCGAAAAAATGTATTACGAATTGCCGTACGGCCACCGCACCGCCTTTGTGTTGGGCAGTGAGCGCTACGGTATTGCGCGCGAGTGGTACACCAAGACAGACCACCTCGTGGCCATTCCGATGCTTGGCAAATGCGATAGCCTGAACGTAGGCGTTGCCGCCACCATATTGCTCTACGAAGCAAGCATCAAAAACAAATTAGATTTCAAGCGTTAGAAATAGGACGCTTGAGAGGATACGTCCTTTAGCGGTTACGACCGTATGCAACTAAAACTGAACCGAGGGGGCTTCGCCCGCAGACCGCAAGGTCGGCAACGCACACAAGGAGAGATATGAAAAAGGAAAAGTGCATACGGACACAGGAAAACCTGAAGCGTATCAAGCCCTTGAGAGAGGACTTGGAGCAAGAGGTTGCAAACGAAGAAACTGCAGAAGTGGCAGTTGAGGAAAGGGTAGAGGTGGAGGAAGCACCCGACCAAGTAGAAGGGGACGCGAAAGCCGAGGCCGTGGATATGGACGGCGAAAAGGTAGAGGAAGATAAAGAAACACCCAAGAAGAAAAGCGCAAAGGAAATTCTCAAAAGCCTGTTTACCCGTTGGTTTATCGACGCATTCACAGGTATGGCGCAGGGTCTTTTCGTGACCTTGATTGCCGGCACGATTTTGTGCCAGATTGCCAGTTGGTGCGGAGATAATAACTTTGCCAAGTTTTTGAACACAGTAGGAAGCCTTGCGAAAACCCTGATGGGTGCAGGCATTGGCGTGGGCATTGCGCACAAACTGAAGATGAAGCCGTTGGTGATATTTGCGGCGGCTGCTGCCGGTTTGGTGGGTGCTTGGAGCACGCAATTGGTGAATCTGTTAGTGGACGGAAGCGCATTTAGCTTTGCCTTGGGTGCGCCCGGTAACCCCGTGGGTTCCTATATCGCCACGCTGGTGGCGGTGGAGATTGCTAACCTGTACGCAGGCAAAACCAAATTGGACATCGTTTTGGTACCGTTGGGCATGCTGTTGCTGTCCTTGGGGAGCGTATTTGTGGCTTGGCCCTTCATTGAGTTGATCAACCTGATTGGCAAACTGATCGTGTTGGCTATTCAGGCAGGAACGGCAGTCAAGATCATCGTAGGCATCTTTGTGGCGGTGGTCATGGGTATCCTGTTGACGTTGCCCACCTCGTCTGCGGCAATTTGGATTGTGATTGCAGGAACGGCAGTCGGTGCCTCCGAGGACTACCAAATGGCAATGAGCATTGCAGGTGGCGCGGCGGTAGCAGGCTGTGCGGCGCATATGGTCGGTTTTGCAGTAGCCAGTTTCCGTGAAAACGGCGTTAGCGGTTTAATTTCGCAGGGCATTGGCACCAGTATGTTGCAGATTCCCAACCTAATGCGTAATCCACGCATTTTGATCCCCCCGATCGTAGCGAGTGTTTTCAGCGGTTTGGCGGCGGTGCTATTGGATATGCGCTGTAACGCCGCCGGTGGCGGTATGGGCACGAGTGGTCTTGTCGGCGTATTCGGCGTGATTGAGGAGTCGCAGAATTGGGGTGTTGCTACCTGGCGGTATGCGTTGGGTATCTTGCTGGCAATGTTTGTGATTCCTGCTGTCGTCAGTTTTGTGATGAGCGAGATTCTGCGCAAGGTCAAATGGATTAAGCCGGGCGATCAAGCCTTGGATAAATAAGGAATATACCGCACGGGGCAAGCCCCCTGGCGGCACGAAATAAAATAAACCTGATAGGAGGATACAATATGAACTATACGAGCCGTAATGACGTTCCGGAGAAGTACAAGTGGGATTTGACCCCCCTGTTTACTTCGGACGAAGAATGGGAAGTAAAATTTGCCGAGTTGAAAAAGGACCTTCCCAGCGCTTCTGCTTACGTAGGCAAGTTGGCAGACCCCGACAAATTGGCAGAGGTATTTGTGCTGAGTGACGAGATTTCTCTGCGCTTTGAGTGGTTGTACGTGTACGCCAATTTGAAGTGTTACGAGGATGCACGCGAGGGCAAGTATCAACAGATGGTGGCACGTATCGGCATGTGCGCTGCGGAGCTTTCTGCCACGTATGCTTTCGTTACTCCCGAGATTATTGCCTCCTATACCAAGGAGCAATTGATTGAGTTGAGCAAGGATCCCCGTTTTGCCGCCCACAGCCACGAGTTGGTAGAGTTGGCACGTCAAAAGGAGCACATTTTGACCGACAAGGAAGAGCGTATTTTGGCGCAGGCAGGTACTGCACTGCGTGGGTATAGCGCAATTTTCTCTCGCTACGACAACGCCGATATCAAGTGGAATCCTGTCAAAGTAGACGGCAAAAAGGTTCCCCTTTCGCACGGTGTATACGGCGAGTTGATGCTTTCGCCCGACCGCCGCGTTCGTAAGGATGCGCACAATTCTATGATGCAGGGCTACAAGGATATGATCAATACTATCTCCGCAACCTACGCAGGTAATATCCAAGCAGACGTGTTCTATGCACAAGTACGCGGCTACAAGAGTTGTTTGGCTCGTGCCCTTGATAATGACAATCTGCCCGAAAAGGTATATACCAATTTGATTCGCGGGGTGCACCGTGCTCTGCCCACCCTCAAGGCTTACTTGGGCTATCGCAAGGACAAATTGGGCATTCGTTCTCACAAGGCATACGATATGTACGTGAACTTGGAGGAGGCCCACAACAAGAAGTATGAGTTTGACGAGTCCTTTGATATGGTACTGGAAGGTCTGGCACCCCTGGGTGAGGACTATATTGCCCTGTTGAAGAAAGCTCGTGACGAGCGTTGGATCGACGTATACGAGACTCCCGGTAAGCGTAGCGGCGGTTTCAGTTGGGGCACGTACGGTAGTCCTGCATATATCATGCTGAACTACAACGGAACCCTGTCTGAGACCTTTACGATTGCACACGAGTTGGGTCATAGTATGCACAGCTATTTCTCCGATCACGCCCAACCCTATGCAAGCGCTGGGTACCGCATTTTCGTGGCGGAGATTGCTTCTACCGTCAACGAAATGATTTTGATCAAGAGCCTTTTG
>JAFTOZ010000026.1 GCA_017463565.1 Clostridia bacterium
AGACTGGCGCAGAGACGGCAGCTATGTAGCATGATTATATCACGATTTACCCCGATTGCAAACAAAATTGTGGCAAATTTTGCTCTAAAAGACTTTTCTGGAGAGTCAAGGCTTTGCCTTGAGTGGCGGCAAAATAGCGGTTGCCTGCTTGTGGCGTACGGTATTTTGCGCGGTATGTGTGCGCTGGGCGCGGATATAGATATCATAAATTTATGCATAGAAACCGCAAATAAGCATCTTGCAAAAAGCACTTCTTTCAGTTATAATAGCAGTAATCTTTCTATGGAGGAATGATTGTGAAAAAGATTTTTGTCATCGTACTGGTGCTTTGCATTGCCCTGGGCGCAGTCAGCGCTCTTGCTGCTTGCGAGCCCGAAAAGCAAAAGATCGTATGGCCCACCGTTACCTCGGACGAACTGTACGTCAAAAAGGTAGACAATTTGCCCGAAGATTTCATCATGGGTATGGACGCTTCCAGCGTGCCTTCGCTCGAGAAGGGCGGCGTGAAGTTCTATGATTTTGAGGGGAACGAAACGGACGTCTACAAGGTGTTAGCTATGAACGGCATCAACTACATTCGCGTCCGTATTTGGAACGATCCCTTTGATGCAGACGGCAACGGCTACGGTGGCGGCAACTGCGATATTGCCAACGCTATCGAGATCGGCAAGCGTGCCACCCAATACGGTATGAAGCTGTTGGCAAACTTCCACTACAGCGACTTCTGGGCAGACCCTGCCAAACAAATGGTGCCTAAGGCATGGGCAGGCATGAGTATCGAAGACAAAGAAGCCGCTCTCTATGCCTATACCAAGGACTGCCTCAACCAACTGAAAGCGGCAGGCGTAGACGTAGGTATGGTGCAGGTTGGTAACGAAACCAACGGCGCAATGTGCGGCGAAACCAAGTGGTATCGCATTGCAAAGTTGATGTCCGCAGGTAGCCGTGCCGTGCGCGAGGTATTCCCCGATGCGTTGGTGGGCGTGCACTTTGCCAACCCCGAAAAGGTCAGCAACTACAAAAATTACGCCTTTGAGCTGAGCTATGGCGAGGTAGACTACGACGTGTTCATCTCCTCCTACTATCCCTACTGGCACGGAACTTTGGACAACCTGTCCAGTCTGCTTTCCGAGATTGCCGAGGAATACGGCAAGAAGGTGATGGTGGGTGAGACCTCGTACGCCTATACCCCTGCCGACACCGACTTCTACGGCAACACCATCAGCGACGGTGGCGCCGTCACCAAGGACTATCCCTATACCGTGCAAGGCCAGGCCAACTGTATGCGTGAAATCATCGACACGGTTGCCAACAAGACCACCAACGGCATTGGCGTAGTCTATTGGGAGGGCACCTGGATTTCTGCAGGTGGCGCCAGCTACGAAGAAAACCTTGCCAAGTGGGAGGCAAACGGCTCTGGTTGGGCTTCCAGCTACGCTTCGGAGTACGATCCCAACGATGCGGGCCTCTACCACGGCGGTTGCGCGGTGGATAACCAAGCGTTCTTCGACGCAAGCGGCCATCCCATCGAGTCCTTGAAGGTGTGGTCTTTGGTGCGCGGCGGCAACACGGTAGAAATCAAGCCGGACGCTATCGAAGACACCACCATTATCTGCGACCTCAACGGCGAGTTGGTATTGCCCACCCACGTGAACGCAGTGATGAACGACAACAGCAAGCAAAGCATTCCCGTCGAGTGGCAAAACGTAGATATGGACGCTATGTACAACGGCGGCGTAGCCAAGTACGACATCGTGGGTACGGCAGGCGGCATGACGGCGCATTGCTACGTATCTATGGTGGAGACCAACTTCCTCCAAGACTACTCGTTCGAAGAAAACAGCAGCGTATGGGTAGCAACCCCCACGGGCAACATGAGCGAGCTCTATAACGAAAACAAGGTCACCGACTCTCTGACCGGCAACCGCCACTACCACTTCTGGTCTGCGGCGAAGAATTCGGTGGAATTTACGTTGGAGCAAGAGGTCAGCAACCTGCGTGCAGGCGCCTACAAGTACGCCATCTCCATTATGGGCGGTGACGGTGGCGCGACCGAAATCTACGCCTACGTCAAAATCAACGGAGAAATCGTTGCTCAAGAGTCGTTGGAGCTCAGCGGCTACGGCAACTGGAATACCGCGCTTATTGAGCGCTTCGAGTACGACGGCACGTCCACCTTGGTGGTCGGCATCTACGTCAAGTGCGAGGGTAGTGGCGCCGGCGCATGGGGCAAGATCGACGACGCCCTGCTCAACTCTGTAGGAGACTAAGCATGAAAAAATTCCTACTTCTCATTATCGTTTTCGTGTTCATTGGTACGATGATAGTAGCAACCGCGTGTGAAGAAAAGCCCTCCGAGCCCCACGTAAAAGTGGTGGACCCCATCGACGACAACTATCGCGTTTTCTACGAGATATTCGTCGGTTCCTTTTCGGACGGCAACGGTGACCGTGTAGGCGACCTGCGCGGTATCATCAACCGTATGGACTATCTCAACGACGGCGACATCACCGCCGGCAACGACCTGGGCGTGCAGGGTCTGTGGCTATCTCCCATTTTCTCCTCGCCCTCCTACCACAAATACGATTGCATGGACTACTACAAGATTGCCACGCAATTTGGCACGGAGGCAGATTTGGTGGAGTTGCTCAACCTCTGCCACGAGCGAAACGTCAAGGTGATTTTGGATTTGGTCATCAACCACACCAGTAACCAACACCCCTGGTTCAAGGCCTTCACAGAGGCACGTAAAAACCGCGACTACAACAGCGAATACTACGATTTCTATACCTGCGTTACCAAAGACACCCAGGTGCCCGGTCGCACCTATGCGTTTATCAGCGGCACCCAAGGGGAATACTACGAGTGCAACTTCGACACGGGTATGCCCGAGCTCAACTTCGACAACGCCGCCGTCCGTCAAGCGGTACTGGACGTTGCCAAATATTGGTTGGACCGTGGGGTAGACGGCTTCCGTTTCGACGCGGTCAAATACGTCTACTTTGGAGATGATCCTACCTCTGCCGAGTTCTGGCAATGGTATATGGACGAGCTTAGAAAGATCAAGCCCGATATCTATACGGTAGCAGAGTGCTGGTCTGGCGATGCCGAGACCATGACCTACTATCCTGCGATGGATTGCTTCAACTTCCAGGTTGCCCAACGCGAGGGACAAATTGGCTCTGCGGTGCGCACCGGTCGCGTGTCTACCTTTGCGGGCTATATCGAGCGCTATCTCGACAACATCTCCGAACTGCGCGAGGGGGCTATGCTCATGCCCTTCCTTTCCAACCACGATATGGACCGTATTGCAGGCTCGGTGATCTTGTCCGATCGGAGCATGCATATGATGGCAAACCTCTATATTCTTTGCAGCGGCTCTCCCTTCCTCTACTATGGCGAAGAAATCGGTATGAAGGGCTATCGCGGTGCTGCGTCTACCGACGCCAACCGCCGCCTTGCTATGCTGTGGGGTGACGACGATACCGTACGCAACCCCACCGGCTCTACCTATTCCGCCGACAAGCAAACCAACGGCACGGTAGCCAGCCAACGAGCAGACAGCAACAGTTTGTTCAATTACTACGCCAAGCTGATTGCCTTCCGCAACAGCCACCCCATGATTGCCCGCGGTGACTACGAGGCTCTGCCCAATATCGGTACCGGCTTTGGTGGCTTTGTCATCACCTACGAAGGGGAGCAGTGGGGATTGATCCACAACGTCAGCGAGGAAGAAGTGCAAATTGACCTCTCCCAATACGACGTGGCATTCACCGCCGTGATCGGCTATATCGGCCAAGGCGCCGCACGTATCGAAAACGGCAAACTCATCATCGCACCGCACACCAGTGTTGTCCTGCAATAACGAACATGAAAAATAAACTCATTCTCAACGTAATCCACAGACCCGAGCTGTCGCCCGAATATGCCGAAAAGGCCATGGCAGGCGGCGCATCCGTCAAGGACGAATCCCTGGAGATTTTCCGCTTCCAACAGGATACCGCCCACAAGTACGGACTCAAGACCACCATTCAAATCACCTACGCATCCCTCTTTTCCGACGTCATCATTGAGATGGCAAAGCACGACCACGAGGTGTACGGAGACGAGATTGCCCTTTCCTTGTTGGGACTGCCCTGCAAGGAATTTCGTGCCAAATATCATACCGAGGACTTTTGTATTTGGATGTTCAGCAAGGAGCAAAAAGAGGCTATCGTAGACGACGTATTTGGTCTGTTCTACGAGAAATTCGGCTTTTATCCTGCCTCCACGGGTAGCTATTTCCTGGACGCCTATACCATCAACTATATCAAGTCCAAATATCCCACCGTCAAGTGTGCGGTTGCCACCTGTTGGGAGGAGGGGCCCAAGGCCTACCATACCTGCAACAACTCTTGGTACACCTTTATGGACGGCGGTCCGTGGAATCCTTGGATTCCCTCCAAGGTCAACTCCCACTGTCCTGCGTCCGGTATCGAGGACGATAGCGGTATCGTGGCAATTCCCCACCTTTCGCGCGATTTGATGGCGTGTTTCGACGGCAACGGCTCCAACTTTGGAACCCATCCCCAAAACGTCCTGCGTGGCATGATCTACTACGATGACAACGGACACGTAGAGTATCCCTATCTGTATAACTTGGTGGACCAATACCGCCACCTTGCCCGCTACAACGACGGCTACGCCTACAATATGATGTTCGTAGGTCCCGGTTGGTTGAATCGGCAGGGCAGATGGGAAGCCCCCTACGAGCTGTTGGCGCAGTCCTACGACGACGGTATGCGCTATTACGGCCGTCTCAAACAAGAGGGCAAACTGGTAGATATTACGATGGAAGAGTTTGCCGACTACTACCGTAGCGTTCATCCTCGCTACGAGGTGGCAGAGTGCGCCCTGTGGAAGGACATTCTCTACGGAAGCAACAAGCAATACTTCTGGTATGCAGACCCTGCGTTGCGTACCTGCCTGGACTTCAACCAAGGCGGCGCAATGATCGACTTGCGCCCCTACGTGGCACGCATTCCGCAAGAGACGGGTATCGGCACCGACAACGTCTACGATGCGTCCTATCCCTATCTCATTCAAATCAACTACCGCGCAGGTTTCTTCACCCACTACGCAGGTGCAGGCACCATCAAGTCCTGCAAGGTGCGCTACCACGGCAAAGAGGCCGACCTGTGCCTTTGCCGTACTATGGCACGCTACGAAAAGTTGGCAGACGGCGTGCGGATCACGGCCAATCCCGTCACCGTTACTTTGGACGGCTTGGATATCGTGGTGGAGTCGGTTTTCACCTTTGAAGAGGGTACCGGCAAGGTTTGGACGGAGCGCCGCATTCTGAACGATCTGGGCGGAGAAGAGGTTACCTTTGTCGAGTATTTCACGGGGGCCTTCGGTACCACGGAGTACCAAGCCGATATGACCAAACTGACCCTGTCCGCCGGCAAAGAGCAAATGCAATATTCTTATCTCGGTCGCACCCTCAAAGCAGCAGGCGACGAGGTGGCACGAGTCCTCATTCCCGACGTCCTCACGGTGGTGGAAATGGGTGGCGAAGTAGATCAAGTCGAGGTAGAGGAGGGCATTGCATTTTCACCCGTGTACCGTTTGGCACTCACCAAAACACTCAAGCAAGGAGAGATTAAATCATGGCTCAATCTAAAAAAGGCAAACTAAACTTCCGCTGTCCCTCCTGCTTCATGAGGGATATCGACATCGATATGTTTTTCGATGAGGACAAAAAAGAATATTACTGTCTGCGTTGCAACTTCCGCGGAGAGGAGGCCGAGGTGGTTCGTCTCAACGAAGTAGCACGCTATCGCTACCGCAGTCTGAGAATGCGTGTGGTAGATTTTGGCGAGGACAACGAGCCCCTCAAGCTCCAACCCCACAAGAGAGGAGAGCAATAATGAAACTCGGCGTAGATCTTTCTACCTATCTGGAAGAGTTAGAGCACGGTGCGGTCTACTACCAAGGGAACAACGTTGTGGATCCTTTGGATCTACTGCGTGAGCGCGGTGTAGACTCCGTCCGTTTGCGCCTGTGGAACGATCCCCATAGCGAGGATGGCACGAGCTATCTTGGCGGTGGTTGCAGCCTCGACGTAGTCCGTCGCACGGCCGCTTTGGTCATGGCAAAAGGCTTCGATCTGATGTTGGACTTCCACTACAGCGATTTTTGGGTGGACCCCGGCAAGCAAATGATTCCCAAAGCGTGGCGAGGCAAAACCCTCGGGGAAATGGTGGATGCCGTGTACGCCTACACGCGCGATACATTATTATCCCTGCGTGCGGATTCCCTTCTGCCAAGCTACGTGCAAATCGGCAACGAAATCACCAACGGCATTTTGTGGCCGGTAGGCAGATTGGGGGAGGAGTCCGATTCGGTGCGGAGCAACTACGATTCCCTTTGCGCTCTACTGAAAGCAGGCGTGCGTGCCTGTCGCGAGGTGGCACCGAGTGCCAAAATCGTCTTGCACCTGGAGCGTAGCCACGACCAAGCCGTCTACCAAGAGTTTTTCACCCAAATGCAAGCGCATGGGGTAGACTTCGACGTCATCGGTGTTTCCTACTATCCCTTCTGGCACGGCACCTTTGAGCAATTCTTCGCCAATATGGACGCTTGCAAGGTGTTTGGCAAGGAGCAGATGGTGGTGGAAATGGGCTACGGCTTTACCCTCAAACCCTACGTGCTACACGGCAAGGACACTCGTCTTGTTGTCACGGGGGACTTGGTGGACCGCTTGCCTATGGCAGAGCGCTATCCTTTCACTCCCCGGGGGCAGGCAGACTTCGTGCGCGACTTTTTGGCGCTTGCCTTTGAGCACGGTCTTTCCGGCGTATACTACTGGGAGCCCTTGTGGATTCCGGGCGAGGGTATCTGCTGGGCGTCCGCCGAGGGGCAGGACTACATTGGCGAATCGGGCAAGTCCACCGCCAACGAGTGGGCAAACCAATGCCTTTTCGACTACGAAGGGCGCGCCCTACCTGCGCTGGACGCCTTTACCAACAAATAAAATATGTCTGAAACGGCGCCACGATCGGCGCCGTTTTTTGTTATATGGGCAATTTTGGCGGAATTTCCCCCAAAAATCTGCCCTTTTATGTGCGTGGGTACGGTGTTTTTTGTGGGATCACTATTCCAAAGGAATAATTATCAAAATTAATAAAATTGCCCCTTGACAAGGGAATTGATTTGAGATAGAATAGTTGTGCAATGAGAAATCTTGCAAAATAAAAAAATCATAAGGAGAATTATCATGAACAAGAAAGTAACTTTATTGATTGCTATTCTGTTGGTAGTCTGCCTGGCAGTCACTTGCATGGTCGCTTGTGAGAAGCCCGATGAGGGTGGCAATGGCGGCAAGACCACGTATAACATCAAAGTTTGGGTGAGCGAAGTTGAAGGCGTTGCTGAAATCTTCGAAGCTCAAATCGCTCGCTTCAATGCTACCAAGGGTGCTGAAGCCAACATCGAGATCAAGGCTACCGTGGAAGGTATGAGCGAAGGCGACGCTGCTACTCAAGTTATCTCTGACGTAGCATCTGCTCCCGACCTCTACTGCTTCGCACAAGACCAATTGGCTCGTTTGGTGCAAGCTAAGGCTCTGGCTCGTCCCAGCGCTAACATCCAAGCCAGAATCAGAGATACCCACGATGCTGGTTCCGTGAACGCTGCATCCGTAGCTGGTGATATCTACGCTTATCCCCTCACCGCTGACAATGGTTACTTCATGTATTATGACAAGAGCGTTATCTCTGAGTCTGACGTTGACAGTCTGGAAGCCCTGATCGCTGCTTGCGAAGGCGCTAACAAGCTCTTCAACTTCGAACTCGAAGGTTCCGCTTGGTACACTGCCTCCTTCTTCTTTGCTACCGGTTGCCACAGCAACTGGACCACCGACGCTAACGGCGAATTCGTGTCCATCGACGACGACTTCAACTCCGCTAACGGTATGATCGCTCTGAAGGGTATGCAAAAGCTCCTGAAGTCCTCTTGCTACAACAGCAACTCCGCTTCTTTCGACGGTGCTGCAGTTCAAGTGAGCGGTACTTGGAACTTGACCGCTGCTCAAGAAGCTTACGGCGAGAACTTCGGTGTTACCGATCTGCCCTCCTTCACCGTAGACGGCACCAGCTATCACCTGGGTTCCTTCTCCGGCAACAAGTTGATGGGTGTGAAGCCCTCCGACGACACCACCAAGAATGCTGTTCTGCACAACTTGGCTGAGTACTTGACCAACGCTGAGTGCCAACTCGAGCGCTTCGAAGAGAAAGGCTGGGGCCCCTCTGCAAAGGCTGCTCAAGCTGACGAGGCTGTTCAAGCTAACCCCACTCTGGGCGCTCTTGCTAAGCAAAACGAATACGCTATCCCCCAAGGCCAAATCGGTGGCAGCTGGTGGGATATCGCCAAGGCTTTGGCTTCCGGCGCTAAGAACGCTAACACTGACAGCGACCTGCAAGGCGTTCTCGACACCTATGATACCGCTATCGAAGGTTGGCTGAGCCTGACCCCCGAACAACGTGTTGCTTTCACCGTTATCGGTGGCATCAAGGGCACCGGTTGGGGTACTGACTTCCCCATGGTAGAAGGTCCCGATGGTACCTGGACTTCTGAGGAAGCTTTCGAGTTGGCAGCTGGCGACCAATTCAAGGTACGTCAAGGCTTGGCTTGGAACCGTGCATTCGGTGACAACGCTTCCAACGCTGACACCAGTGTTCCCGTTGGCAACAAGGCTAACTACGTTGTAGAGACCGCTGGCACCTACAAGATCCAACTGGTTTACGACGCAGCTACCGACACCGCAGTGATCAACCTGATCCCCGTGGCTTAATGATTTTTCAGACCGGGTGAATGACCTTCACCCGGTCTTTCTTTTCCTATTTGGATAGCTAACTACAACGCCATACCGAGAGCAAAATTCTCGGTATGGTCTTGTATATTCACTACTTACTCAAAAATAAGCAAGGAGAGAGAGGCTACGTGCCTCTGCGTGTCACTATGGTTCAATTGGATGTGCTCGAGTTTTTGCGGCTGAATAAGTTTGAAAAACTCCTCTATAAGATTAAACTGTGGTTTTGCTCTATCCCCAACGCAATCCTCAACTTCTTCAAGAAGATTTGGGCGGCACTCGTTCGCTTTGGTTTGTTCATTGCCAACCAGTGCGTGGATATCGGCAGAACCTTTAAAAACGGAAATTGGGCAGTAAAGCTTTCCTTTTTGATTATGGGTGTGGGTAACTTTGCCTACGGTCAAATCTTGCGCGGATCGCTGTTCCTGCTGTTTGAAATAGTATTTATCCTCTATATGGTCTTCGTAGGTGCTCACTGGCTGTCTATGTTCGACAACCTGGGCGACAAGTCCCTCCAAACCATTTGGGTAGAGGAAACCGACCCTTGGGGTGACGTTACCTTGGTAGAGAAGACCATCGCAGGCGATGACTCTTTCAAGATCCTGCTCTACGGTCTGCTTTCTATCCTGTTCATCCTCGCATTCATCTATACTTGGCGCTTGCAAATCAAGCAATGCCGTATCTGCATGGAAATCACCGCAAGCGGCAAAAAGGTCAAGAGCGGCAAGGATGACCTCAAGTCCATCTTGGACGATCAATTCCACAAGACCCTGTTGGCGCTGCCTGTCACCGGTATTGCTCTCTTCACGGTGTTGCCCATCATCTTCATGATTTTGGTCGGTTTCACCAACTTTGATGCAAAGCACGACGGCTACAGCAACCTATTCACCTGGGTCGGCATGGAAAACTTCAACGAAATGCTCAACTTTGGCGATAGCGGTATGGGTCTTGCCTTTGGCGAGGTGCTTGCTTGGACGCTGATTTGGGCTGTGTTTGCCACCTTCACCAACTACTTCCTGGGTATGTTCGTGGCAATCATGATCAACAAGAAGGGCATCAAAATCAAGAAGTTCTGGCGTACCGTGTTGGTGCTTACCATCGCTATCCCGCAGTTCGTCAGCTTGATCTACGTGCGCCATATGTTCGACTACAACGGCCTCATCAACAATATCATCGTGGCCTTGGGCGGTACCAGATTCAAGTTCTGGGATCACACCACTTGGGCACGTGCGTTGGTCATCGTCATCAATATTTGGATTGGTATTCCCTATATTATGCTGATGGCTACCGGTATTTTGATGAACATTCCGCAGGACCTGTACGAATCTGCCAAGATCGACGGTGCCAACGTATGGCAACAGTATACCCGTATCACCCTGCCTTATATGATGTTCGTGTTGGGACCCCACCTGTTGACCAGTTTTGTGGGCAACCTCAACAACTTCAATGTCATCTATCTGCTGTCTGCCGGTAACCCGCCCAAGATGAACAGTAACGGATCGGGCGTTGTCATCGCAGGCGGTGCGACCGTCGGTGATACCGATATCCTGATCACGTGGCTGTTCAACATGGCGTTGGGCTCCGAAACCAACTACAAGATGGCTTCGGTTGTGGGTGTTTGCATCTTTGCCGTTGTGGCAGTGCTTTCGCTCATCGTATATAACGTCATGCCGTCAACCCGCAACGAGGAGGACTTTAGATAATGGAAAGAGAAGAATTGAACGTTGTTGAAAATCAAAGCGCAACCCCCGAGACCGAGGCTATTGTGCTTCCCCCCATTGTCGAGGCTCCCATCGTAGAACCCGCACCCAAGAAAAAGCACATGGGTCTGTCTGCCAAGTCCAAGCTTGCCAATACCTTCATCTATATCGTATTGGTGCTGATGACTATCGTGTGGCTGTTCCCCTTCGTGTGTATCATCATTGAGTCCTTCCGTGTGGAATCTACCGCACAGGTCGGTTATCTGTTCCCCAAGGAGTGGGGCTTTGATAACTATATCACCCTGTTCCGCGACACCGATTTCCCCACCTGGTTGCTCAACACCTTCGTCATGGGCTTGGCTACCGCCGTATTCCAAACCATCATCGTACTCTGCATGAGCTATACCTTGTCTCGTATGCGTTTCAAGGGTCGTAAGTTCCTCATGAACTTCATGCTGATTCTGGGTATGTTCCCCGGCTTCCTGACCATGATCCTGCTGTACAAGGTATTGGCAGACCTGGGTATCACCGAGGAGCGCGCTCCCATCGGCTTGGTACTGGTATACGTGGCGTCCAGCGGTATGGGCTACTATATCTCCAAGGGCTTCTTCGATACCATTCCTACCAGTTTGGACGAGGCCGCCCGTGTGGACGGTGCTACTCGCTTCCAGGTATTCTACAAGGTCATTTTGCCCTTGTCGAAGCCCATCGTAATCTATACCGTCTTGATGGCCTTCATGGCACCCTTCGGCGACTTCGTGTTGGCAAGATTCATTGCCCGTGCCGCCGACCCCGGACAGAACGTAGCCGTGGGTATGTGGAGTTGGCTTGAAAAGACGATGATTAACTCGCACTATACGTTATTCTGTACCGGCGGTGTTGTTGTGGCAATCCCCGTCACAGTATTGTTCTTGTGCTTGCAAAAATATTATGTAGAGGGCGTAACTGGTGGCGCCGTGAAAGGATAGGAGAAAATTATGGCAACTGTAAAATTAACCAATGTAAAAAAGATTTATGACAATGCAAACGGCAAGCGCGGTGCAGAAAGCAAGCCCGCTGTTGCTGATTTCAACCTCGAGATCGCCGACAAGGAGTTTGTGGTATTCGTAGGTCCCTCCGGCTGCGGTAAGTCCACCACCCTGCGTATGATCGCAGGTCTGGAAGATATCACCTCCGGTACCATCGAAATCGACGGTGTGGTTGTGAACGATCTGCAACCCAAGGACCGTGAGATCGCCATGGTTTTCCAAAACTATGCGCTGTATCCCCACCTGACCGTGTTCGAGAATATGGCATTCCCTCTGCGTCTGCAAAAGAAAAAGCAAGAAGAGGTCTACGAGCGTGTGACCAACGCTGCCGAGATTTTGGGTATCACCGAATATCTCACCCGTAAGCCCCGTGCTTTGTCCGGCGGTCAACGTCAACGTGTGGCTATCGGCCGTGCAATGGTGCGTGATAGCAAGGTGTTCCTGATGGACGAGCCTCTCTCTAACTTGGACGCCAAATTGCGTAACCAAATGCGTGCCGAGATCATCATGCTCCGCAAGAAGATCGACACCACCTTCGTCTACGTTACCCACGACCAAACCGAGGCTATGACTTTGGGCGACCGTATCGTCATCATGAAGGACGGTTTCATCCAACAAGTCGGCACCCCCGTGGAAGTGTTTGAAATGCCCTATAACCTGTTCGTAGCAGAGTTTATCGGTGCTCCCAAGATGAACACCTTCGTCACCGACCTCATCGAGGAAGACGGCAAGTACTTTGTCAACGTGTTTGGCACCAAACTGCCCGTGGACGGCGACAAGGGTGTGGCGCTTGCAGAGCGTGGTATTCCTTCCGGCGAGATCATTCTGGGCGTTCGTCCCGAGCATATCGTTCTCACCGACGAGAATGACCCCTTGGCAGTTCCCTGCACCATCCAAGTGAACGAGATGATGGGTAGCGAGGTTCACCTGCACGTACTGAGCGAGGACGGCACCAAGTTGATCGTTCGCGTTCCCACCGTTTCCCTCAGCTACGAGCAACGTGCTGCTCTCAGCTATGGCAACATGGTCTATATCACCTTCAACGGCAAGGTTATGCACTTCTTCGAGAATGACGAGCAAAAGGTTCATCTCAACCTGCTCAACCCCATCGTAGAAGAGCCTGTTGTTGAGGAAACTCCCGTTGAGGAAGTTCCCGTAGAGGAGAAGCTCGGCAGTGAGCTGGCTTCGCAAGAAGTAAGCGACATTCCCGACGAGCAATAATCGCAACGCAAAAGAGATATCCACCCAAGCGGTGGATATCTTTTTTTATGCAAAGTAGTTCATTTCTCTTAGGCGAGAGGAAAATAGAAATTTTCACAAAATAGGGATAATTCCTTGCAATCTTCTGCAAACTGTGATATAGTAGTAATGTTCTGGGCAATTGACTCAGTTGGTAGAGTGCCTCCGTCACATGGAGGAAGTCAGGGGTTCGAGTCCCTTATTGCCCATCAGAAAAAGACTCAGGATTGGATACAATTCTGAGTCTTTTTCAGTTAATCCGCTTTCGTCGGGGAAAATCCACTTCGTGGATGAAATCGCTACGCGATGAAATCTGCCTTGCGGCAGGTTAGGCTGGCGTATTTGATTTCATCTGAGGTGGGACACCGAAGATTTCATCCGAGTTCACTCGGATTTCATCCTGCAAAGCAGGATTTCATTATTGTCATTTTATAGAGTTTTCTCTTTTTCTACG
>JAFTOZ010000027.1 GCA_017463565.1 Clostridia bacterium
CCCAGCAGGCTTTGTAGCCTTTGTAGCGTATATTTCCGTCCCTTGCGACTGTTTGGGTTGAGTATTACGTGCATCATCTACCGTAGTATGCGCGCGCTTTCGCCCGTATATACGAGAAGAACACTGATGTATGCAAGCAGCTTGCGCAAAGTCTCGCCCTTGTGTATTTTCCGTTTGTTCCTATGTGTTGCGCGGTTTGCGCCAGCGTGCGGTTATACCCCGTGCAAACTGAGCAATCATTCAATTTTTCAGGCCAAAAAATGAGGCAAAAAGCCTGCAAATATTCTTGCAACATGGCAAATTTTGCCCCCGTCCGTCTTTACATTGCGTTGGGTATGTGATATAATATCACATAGAATAAAAATCTCAAAAGGAGAATCACTATATGAACAAACTCACAGTAAAAGATGTTGATGTGCGTGGTAAGCGTTGTTTGGTGCGCTGCGATTTCAACGTACCCATGAAAGATGGCGTCATCACGGATGAAAACCGTATCAACGGTGCATTGCCCACCATTCGCTATTTGGTAGAGCAGGGTGCTAAGGTTATTCTGTGCTCCCACATGGGCAAGCCGCATCATATTCTGACCCCCGGCTTTGGTCTGACCAAGAAGGAAAAGAAAGCCGTTGAGGCTCTTCCCGTAGAAGAACAAGCCGCCGCTAAGGAAGCCTATTTGAAGAAGGCGCTCAAGGATGCCGACAAGTTCACCCTGCGCCCCGTGGCTGTTCGCTTGGCAGAGAAGTTGGGTCAACCCGTTGCTTTTGCTACCGACGTGGTAGGCCCCAGCGCCGACGCCGCCGTAGCTGCTCTGAAGGATGGCGACGTGGTTTTGTTGGAGAATACCCGTTTTGAAAAGGGCGAGGAAGGCCGTGACGAGGCGCTCTGCCGCAAGTTGGCTTCCTATTGCGATATCTACGTCAACGACGCATTCGGTACCGCACACCGTAGCCACGCTACCACCGCTGCTATTGCCGAGTACGGCTTTGTCAAGACTGCCGTTTGCGGTTTCCTCATCGAAAAGGAACTGTCCGTGATGGCTGCTACCCTCGAGGCTCCCATTCGTCCCTTTGTGGCCGTGTTGGGCGGTGCGAAGATTGCCGACAAACTGAACGTCATCAACAACCTGTTGGAGAAGTGCGACAGCCTGATTATCGGCGGTGGCATGGCATACACCTTCCTCAAGGCACAGGGCCACAGCGTAGGCACCAGTCTTGTGGACGACGAGAAGATCGACTACTGCCGCCAAATGTTGGCTAAGGCAGAGGAGTTGGGCAAGAAGATCTATCTGCCCATCGATACCGTGATCACCAGCGATTTCCCCACCCCCATCGATGCAGAAATCGAGACCGAGATTGTGCCCAGCACCGAGATTCCTGCCGACAAGATGGGCTTGGATATTGGTGTGAAGACGCGCGCACTCTACGCCGAGGTCATCAAGGGCGCAAAGAGCGTGGTTTGGAACGGACCTATGGGCGTGTTTGAGAATCCCACCCTGGCAGCAGGTACCAAGGCAGTAGCACAAGCTATGGCCGACACCGAGGCCGTGACCATCATTGGCGGTGGCGACTCTGCTGCAGCCGTGGCACAAATGGGCTATGCAGACAAGATGAGCCACATCTCC
>JAFTOZ010000028.1 GCA_017463565.1 Clostridia bacterium
ACCATAAATAGCTCGGCAAGCATCACGCTGGACGCGCAATTGGGAATCAATCCCACCACCACCGCCACCAAAGGAGTCACGTAGCGGCTTGCCTGCAAGAAAGAGGTTACCTCTGCACCAAAGAAGTGCATGATGGTCTCGAAAATAAAGTTGATCACAAACACGTAGGCAAAGATCTTGAGGGAGTGAATCAAAGGATGTACCAAATACTGTTTGACACGTCCTTTTTTGCCCTCGTGGTCGTGCTCGCCCTCGATATGGTGGTTGCAACAACCCACGTGCGCTACTTCCTCACACTCACACTCTTCCTCGTGGTGATGCACTTCCTTGACGGTTTTGCGGTAGATCAAATCAATCAAATAGCCCGCTCCAACGCCAACGACCAGCTTGATACCAAGCAAGAGTAGCGCCCACAAAATCTTATCGGGGTGGCTGAAAAAGATAGGCAAGGCTTCGTCGCTGGTTGCAACGAACACGGCAATCAGCGTGCCCAGGGTAATGTGCTTTTTGCGATACAAGTCGGCACTCACCACGCTAAATCCGCATTGCGGAATCAAGCCAATCGCACCGCCAACTAAGGGTCCCAACTTGCCCACGTGCTCCATTTTGTGCGAAAACTTGGGCTCTAGCCACGCCAAAATCAGGTGAACCGCAAACACGATTACCAACACAATGGCACTATCCTTCAAGCTATGCAAAAACACGTGTAACATACTTTTCTACCAAAAAACATTATATGGACACCGCCTCAAAATGTCAACGGACTAGGGTCAGTTTGTGCAATTTTTCAAAAAGAGTTTACCAAACTGTCTTGGAGTGCTATAATAGGTGTAATTATGCGCACGTGTGAATATGTGCGCACGTTAAGAGGAGATACTATGATCAAAGTAGACGTAATTTCTGGATTTTTGGGCGCAGGCAAAACCACGCTCATCAAGAGAATGTACGCTCATGCATTCCAGCACGAGCAAGTGGTACTCATTGAGAACGAGTTTGGCCAAGTGGGTATCGACGGTGCTTTTCTCAAAGAGGCAGGTATCGAAATCAAGGAGATCAACTCGGGCTGCATTTGCTGTACGCTGGTTGGTGATTTCAACAAATCGCTAGAGGAAATCATCGAGCGATTCCACCCCGACCGCATCATCATCGAGCCGTCCGGTGTGGGCAAGCTGTCGGATATCATCGATTCTATCCAACGCTTTGGTTCGTTGGAGCTGAATATCGTTGCCACCGTGGTAGATGCCGCCAAGTGCCGTATGTATATGCTCAACTTTGGCGAGTTCTACGAGGATCAAATCAAGCAAGCCAATACCCTGGTCATCAGCAAAGGGGACTTGGCAGGTCCTGCCAAATTGCAATCCGCTATCGAGCTGGTGCGTTCTCTCAACGATCACGCCAACCTTGTCACCACCTCTTTGGAGGAGTTGGATAGCGCCCAACTGTTGGCAACGCTCGAGTCGGACCGTCATTTGATGGACGTATTGATGGAGCAGGTACGCACGGCAGCCGAGGAACATCATCACCATCATCACCACGATCACGATTGCGGTTGCGGTCATCACGACGAAGAAGAACACGAGTGTCGTTGCGGTCATCACCACGACGAGGACCACGAATGCCACCATCACCATGATGAGGACCACGAATGCCACCATCACCATGATGAAGGTCATGATTGCGGTTGCCATCACCATGACCACGACGAAGAACACGAATGTTGTTGCGGACACCACCACGATGAAGACCACGAGTGCCACCATCATCACCATGACGAAGAGCACGAATGTGGCTGTCACGGCCACGCCCACCACCACGATGCAGACGAAGTATTTGTCAGTTGGGGTTTGGAAACTGCGCGCGCCTGCACTGCCGAATCTTTGTCGCAACTGTTGCAAAAACTTTGCCAGACCGACTACGGCTTCGTGTTGCGTGCCAAGGGTATCCTCAAAGCGGCCGATCAAAAGGATTGGTACTATTTTGACCTCGTGGCAGGCGACTACGAGATCCGCACCGGCGCACCCGACGTCATTGGCCGTGTCTGCGTAATCGGCACCGACCTCGACCAAAGCGGTTTGGATCAACTGTTCAAGAGCCTATGAGTATGCCCGTTCCTATCATAGCCGTCAACGGCTTCCTCGAGAGTGGCAAGACCTTCTTCCTCAACGAGGCGATCGACCAAGAGACCTTTATCGACAGCGTGGCACGCTGTGTTTTGGTGCTGTGCGAGCAGGGTGAGGAGGAGTACGATCCTGCGGTGATGCGTGCCAATCACGTTAACGTGGTAGAGGTGTCTTCGCCTGCCGAGCTCACCGAGGAATTCTACCGGGGCATTGTGCGCAAGTATCGCCCCGACCTCATCTATATCGAGCAAAACGTTATGTGGGGCAACTATGAATATCCCCCCTGCGTAGAGTTGGCACAACAGCTGACGGTCATCGATGCTGCCACTTTCCAAATCTATTTCAACAATATGCGCCAACGTGTGGTGGATATGTTGCGCCTGACCGAGGCGGTCATTATGTACAATTGCGACGACGAATCCGCCGTCACTGCCATCAAGCGCTCTCTGCAACTCATCAATCCCAAAATGGGATTCTTGCTGTTCAACAGTTTTGGCGACACCATCTCTCTTGCAGACGATCTTCCCTATTCGGTAGAAACCGACTATATCAACGTGGCGGACGAGGACTACGGCATTTTCTACGTAGACAGCTACGAAAACCACGCGCGCTACAATGGCAAGACGGTGGAAATCACCATCAAAGCCGTTCTCGACGACACTATTCCCGAGGGCTTTTTCGTGGGTGGCCGCCGTGTGATGACCTGTTGCGCAGACGATATCAGTTTTCTGGGCGTTGTTTGCTACAACAACACCTCCTGCCGTATCCAAAACGGCGACTGGTTGCGCGCAGTGGGCGAGGTCTCCTACAAGTTGGTGGACAACGAGCCCCATATGCTTTTCACCGTGATCTCCTGCAAAAAACTTACCGGTCGCTCGGATGACGAAACCATTGGCATTCAATAGTATGACCTGCAAAATTCTGCTCATCGATATAGACGATACCCTCTTGGATTTCTCCCGTGGAGAGAAGGTGGCTTTCCGCCGCACTTTTCGCGAGTTGGGTTTGTCCTATCGGGCAGAATATCTACGGGCATATCACACCATCAACGTAGAGTGGTGGGCACGCTACGACCGTGGCGAGGTGCCTATCGACGAGGTACTGCGCCAGCGCTGGGCGTGCTTGTTTGCCCATATCGGTCTGCCTTTGCCCGAGGGAGATTTGGACGGTCTATATGAAAAACATCTCCGTCAGCAACACGCCTACGTGCGCGGGGCCAAGGGATTTTTGCGGTGGGCTATGCGCCACTACCGCGTGTACGCCGTATCCAACGGTCGCCAATCGGTGCAAACCCTACGCATTCGGCAAAGCGGTCTCTACCGCTATCTGGAGGACACCTTCACCTCCGAAAAGGTAGGCTACCACAAGCCTCAACCCGAATTTTTCCACTACGTTGCCACTCATATCTCCGACTACAAACAGGAGGAAACGGTACTCATCGGCGACAGCCTTACCTCGGATATGGCAGGTGGACGTGTGGCAGGGGTCAAAACCGTTTGGTTCACCCAAAGTCCTAACCCCAAGCCGGATTTTGTCGACTACAAGTTGTCAAACTTTGTCGACCTCAAAAAACTACTCAAAAAGCTTAGTTAACGGGTATGAAAAAAGCCGTGGTTTCCCACGGCTTTTTGTTTGCCAACTCTTTTATGCGTTGTAGGAAATACCTGCCAACTCGTAGCTGAAGTTGCCTTCCACTACCTTCAACAGTACGTGGCGGAAATACTTACCGTCGAGGGCGATGGGCTTCTTCGCATAGTACAGATAGGTAGAGGTACCGCTACCGTAAGAAGCGGCGGCAGTAGCGCGGATTGAGTACACGGCCTTTGCGGTAGGATCGGTATCATTCTCGTCCACAGGTTGAGCGTCCTTGAAGTAGGGCACCTTCACGGTCTCGGAATTGCTCGTCATCGCAATGCTCACCGAGCGCAGGGCAGCGTTCGCTGCATCTACGGTAGAGAAGGACATAGAGAAACTGCTATCGCTCATGGTACCGCTACCGCGAATCAACGAATAGAAACTGTCGTTGTCGTAGCAGGGGCTCTTTGCATTCATAGTCTTCTCCGTGCCGTTGTAGGTCACCTTGGTGTTCTTGCCGCCGTAGACGATCTCCACGGTATAGGCGCGAGCAGTATCGGTGGTAGTCAGGTACTTATAGGACACGATGGGGGAGAAGTCGCCGTTTGTCAGCACCACAGCCACCAATTCCTCACCGGCATATTCGCCTGCGGTGATCGTCAATTTGGTGGTGAATTGTGCGCCGTCCTTCACCTCGTAATCATGGCCGTTCACGTTCACGGTCTCGCCCTTCAGGGCTTTGAAGGTATATACCATAGTGCCAACCTCGGTCTTTGCCTCGCCCTCGGTTTGATAGACGGTATAGGTGAATTTCTCATACGCATTCCAGCCCATGCTCACCAGCTTGAGGTGATTGACCTGCGAACAGCCGACCAAAACGCCACACACGGCAACCATCACGATGGCTACTAATGCAATCAAAAACTTTTTCATATCATACTCCATTTGAGTTTAGTGATACCATTATAGCAAATAAAAGGAAAAAAAACAAGAAAATGCTATTGCTTTTTCCAGATTTATATTATAGTATATTAATATAATAAATTCACGAATTTATTATATCGAGGTGCTATGATTTATTTTTACCAAGGAAACACGTTATCCGCCATCACACGCCGCATTTTGGCGGCTTTGCCCCCAAAACCGGAGGGACGTCATATCGTATTGGTGCCCGACCGCTTCACCCTGGAGGGGGAAGAAGCGGTGCTTGCCTCGCGCCTTGCTACCATGCACGTAGAGGTATTGCCCTTCTCTCGTTTTGCCGATACCGTCCTGCCCACCGCGGAGTGCTTGACTCCCGAGGGTTGCACCATGATTTTGGCAGAAGCGTTGCGCCGTGCGGAGAAGGATTTGGTCTACTACCACCGTGCCTGTGGCATCAAGGGGTTTGTCAACGCGATGTATTCTTCCATCGTGGCCTTGCGCAATAGCGGCATCACCCCCGAAAGACTGCGCATTTCCGCCGAAAAAATGCCCCCGTCCTCTGCCAACAAAACGCGTGACATTGCCACAATCACAGAGCAGTATTTGAACGTTTTGAGCGGTGGCAAAATCGACCCCACCACCCGGCTCAATGCGCTTGCCAAGGGGATTGCCACTTGCGAATGGTTGCGCGACACCTGCATCTACGTGGTGGATTTCTACTGTTTCAACAAGGTGCAATACGAGGTGCTGGGGGAGTTGATGGCGCACGTCAAGGAGTTGCATATCGGCTATATTGCCGAGTCGGTCGGTCGGGACAATCGCCGTATCTATCCCCACGATTTGCGTGAAAATTTGCTTGCCCTTGCCAAGGAGAAGGGTGTTTTTTCCGAGTCTGTGCGTGCCTTTGAGGTTTTGCCTGCCCACAAACAGGTCATAGAGTAGTCCATCTTTGGCTACCGCCTGACGGACGACCCCTTGCGTCGGACGGCGGCTGCTACGGTGGGGGATCGCGTACGTTTGTTCCCCTCTCCCGATTCTGAGAGCGAACTTCATCAGGTCTGCCGCGAAATCGTGCGGCTTGTCAAAGAACACGGTTATCGCTACCGTGACGTTGCCATCGTTGCTCCCGACCCTCTTGCCTACGCCGTGGGTATGGAGCATATTTTTGCCGACTACCGTATCCCTGTGTTTTGCAACGAAGTACGCCTCTTGTCGGACGAGGCACCCGTGCGCTATCTCCTGGATTGCATGGATTGTTTGTTGCACAACTGCGATTTTGAGCACGTTATGGCGGTGGTCAAGAGCGGCTTTTTCCCTTGCTCATTCGACCAGGTGGACTGTTTCGAAAACTACTGTCTTACCTACGCTATCGACTATTCTCGCTTTACCTCTCCTTTCACCCTTGGCGGCGAGGCGCAAGGGCTGTCTACCGCCGAGACGGTGCGCCGTCAATTCCAAAAGAGTCTACCGGTGGCTTTGCCTACCGAAGGGCGCGTGCGTGACTATGTTGAGGTATTGTTTGCTTGGCTGGAGGATCAACGCTACGATTCCCGAATCACCGCTTTCTACGAGAGGCAGAACAGTATGGGATTTATCCAAGAGGCAGACCGCACCGCACAGGTGCCCGAGCGTATGCGCGGTGTATTGGAGCTGTTGTCAAATCTTCTTGGAGAGGAGGTTATGACTCTTGCAGAGTTCTACCAACTGCTGGAGTCTTCCTTGCAGGGTGCGCACCTGCGCCTTTTGCCCAGCACCGTGGACTGTGTCTACGTGGGCGAGGCAAAGGATAGCCACTACGGCCAAATCAAGGCGCTTTTCGTGCAGGGCACCGAGGACGGTTTGTTGCCTGCCGATCCACAGGCAGGCTCCATTTTGTCGGACGACTATTTCCACGTATTGCAGTTGCAGGATTTGGTGGTGCAACCCACCCCCAAAGATCAAGGTCGCTACGCACGATTCTATTTGGAGCAACTGTTGCTGTTGCCCCAAGAATATCTCTACGTCAGTTATATCAAAAAGGAAGATCGCGACCCGGTACCCCTGCTTGTAGATGGGTTATCCCGACTTCTTTCCCTGCCCACCCACCAACCTCTTTGCCACACAACGGCGGATATCGTGGCTAACCGTGAGCATATCTACAAGGTATTGCTCACCCACAAGGATATGGAGGAGAGCCTGCGCCGCCAACTCTATGCGCTGATGTCTCCCGAGGACAAGAGCCGCTACGATACTCTGCACCGTGCGATGAGCGAGTCTCTTTCGCCCGAAACCGGGTTGTTTTTCAACAGAGACCACACCAGTATTTCCCAGTTGGAGTGCTATTTCAGCTGTCCCTACCGCCATTTCGTCCAATACGGACTGCGTGCCACCGAGCGCAAAGAGGCAGGGTTGGACGTGCGCGAGATTGGTACCGTCCTGCACTCTATGTTGGAGCTTTTCTTCTCTCTCTACACCGACAAGCTCGACACACTCAGCGAGGAAGAATTAGCCGCCGCGCGTACCGCCGTGATTGAGGAGGTGTTGGCAGAGCAGCGTCTTTCTGCCCTCAACCGCTCCGAGCAACGCTCCTTTATCGACCGTATTCGTCGCGAGGCAGAATTTGTGCTCAAAGAGGAAATTCTCAACGTCAAAACAAGTCAATTCAAGCCCTTTGCCTTTGAGGTACACTTCGGCGGAGACAAGGAGGGGGATTATCCCGGCATTACCCTTTCTTCAGGTATTTCTCTCAGCGGCTACATCGATCGTATCGACAAAAAGGACAACCAGGTGACGGTCATCGACTACAAGTCGGGCGCCGATCACTTCGAAATCAAATATATCTACTACGGACTCAAGGTGCAGCTCTATACCTATCTGGGGTCCCTGAAGGCCTCTGGCTACCAACCGGTTGGCGGTTTCTACCGACCTGTCGGTGCGGTTTCCAAAAAGGAAAGCAAACTGCCTCGTAGCGCTATGCGCGGCCAAGTCATTATGGACGAGTCCCTGATCTGCTCTTTGGATCCCACGTTGGAGAGTTCTTCATCGAGTCGCCTGCTGCCTATCGAGCGTGATGAAAAAGGGGAGTTGATTCCTGCAGGTGACAAAAAGAAGTACGTGCCTGTCAGCAAGGAACAGTTCGATGACTTGATCAGCTACGTGTTTGCCCTCATGGATCTGGCGGTGAAGCGTATCCGCGAAGGCTATATTTCCGCCAACCCCATGAAGGGTGCCTGTCAGTATTGCAATTGCAAATATATGTGTCCGATGGGCGAAAACACGCCCGCTCGAGTGGACAACGTTGTGGACGTAGACGTGGTCAGCAGCGCCGTAAGGAGTAAGAAAGTATGAAGCCCACCAAAGAACAACAACAAGCCATAGATCGCACCGAATGTAATCTGATCGTATCCGCAGGTGCAGGTAGCGGCAAGACGTCCACTATGATCACGCGTGCCGTGCAGTTGGTCCTGGAGCGTCGGGTTCCCGTGAATCGCATCACGATGCTCACCTATACCAACGATGCCGCCGCCGAAATGAAGTCACGTTTCCGCACCCGACTGATGGAGGCTTTGCCCACCGCCAAGACCACCGAGGAGCGCGAACGACTGATGGATCAAATCGAAATGTTGGCATTTGCCGACATCTCTACCATTCACAGCTTTTGCTACAAAATCGTCCGTGAGTTTTTTGAGCGTGTGCCCATTTCTCCCACCGTTTCTATTCTCGACGAAGAATCCGCAGCCTCCCTGCGTGACAAGGCATTTGCCCAACTTTTGCGAGAGCAAGAGGGAAAAGAAGAGTTTGACCGTATGCGTATTGCCGTGGGTATGCGGCAGGACGATAACCTGCGCCGTATGGTGACGGAACTGTACGACCATATGACCAACCAACCCAACCGCAAAGAGTGGTTGGACGGTATGGCCAATATCTATTTTGCCGACCTGGAAGAAGCCCCCGTGGTGCAACACTTCGTCAAACAGATCGTCCGGAGCGCACGAACAGAGTGCGCCGCCCTTCGCGAACTTTTTGCCATCAGCACCAAAACCAAGGACAAGACCCTTATCAGTACCCTTTTGGATAAATACCAAGGGTTTGAAAACTGCGCCACTCTTGCCGACCTATACAAGGCAGCCGAGCCACTTGCTATCACGTTTGCTATCAAGCCCCAAGGGGCAGAGCGTCCCGAGGCAATCGTCAGCCACAAAGAGATTCTTGCCCACCAAATCAAGGGTCCTATGGCGACCGTAACTGCGCTTGGTTCCTACGATAGACTCCGTTTTATGCACAAGGAGATTGCTCCTTTCATTCGCCTATTGGCAGACCTGGTGTTGCGCTTTGAGGCTATCTACGAAAAACTCAAACAGGAACTTTCTGTGGTAGACTTTTCCGATTTGGAGCACTACACCTTGCGGATTCTCAAGGACGATGCGCTCGCCGAGGAATTGCGTGCTCGCCGCGACTATATGTTTGTGGACGAATACCAGGATACCAACTATGTTCAGGCCGCGATTATCAGTCGCATCACACCCCCCGACCGCCTGTTTGTGGTAGGGGATTGCAAGCAATGTATCTATCGTTTCCGCCAGGCAGAACCGCAGATTTTTATGGACACAAGAGAGCAACTGTCCGCCACGGGCAACGCCATTTCTTTCCTGGACAACTTCCGTTCCGATCGGCAGATTTTGCACTTCGTCAACCGCGTCTTTGACTCCTTGATGAGCAAGGAATTCGGAGGTATGGACTATACGCAAACAGAGGCTTTCCGCCTACGTGACGATGCGCCCGATTGCGGTCCTAAGGTCGTGCAAATGCAGATTTTGCCTGCCATTCAAAAGGCCAAGGCGGAGGAACAGAGCGGTGTCTATGACGTATTCACCCACTCGGGTGTTTCCAAAGACGAGGCCAAGGCCGAAGCAGACGCAATCCTTGCCTATATTCGTGCTCACCTCGGTCAAGAGGTGGAAATTATGGGCAAGCGCAAAAAGTTGACCTATTCGGATTTTGCCATTTTGTTCCACAAGCGTAGCGACTACGCGTCCTCTATTCTTCAACACCTCACCGAGGCTGGCATTCCTCTATCCCTGGGCAAATTCGTTGCCGACGTGGGGGAGAGGGACTTACAACTATTGTTGCAGTACGTATTTTTGTTGGATAACTACCGTCAGGATTATCCTCTGCTTTCTGTGTTACACTCTCCGTTTGCCTCCTTTTCCAACCAGGACCTTGCCGACATACGCATTCACCGCCACAAGGTCCCCTTCTGGCAGGTTTTCCAAGAGTATGCCGAGCTCGACAACCCCTTGGCGGCACGTGTGCGCAACTTCCTTTCCGCTTTCGATCGCTACCGCCAGGCAGCCTCCTTCACGCCTATTGGCGAACTGCTAACGCATATTTTGTACGATAGCGGCTATATCGACCACGTCCTCACCCAAGAGGACGGCGAAGCACGCGTGCTGACCGTCAAAAATTTCATCGCAGAGTTAGGCAAACACAGCTTTGCTACCCACTTGTCGTCCGTTGCCGCCCACTATCGCAAGCGTGGGCTAGACAAGCTCAACTCCGCCGAATTTGCCTCCTCCGAAGGTGTGCTTGTTCGCACGATTCACGCGTCCAAAGGCTTGGAATACCCTGTCGTCATTATGGCAGCTTGCCACGAGGGGCTTACCGAAAACGGTCGAAATGCGGTATATACCGAAAAGAATTGGGGTATTGCCACCCACTACTATGACCACGCCGCCCACAGTATGCA
>JAFTOZ010000029.1 GCA_017463565.1 Clostridia bacterium
CAACAAAACCCCCGTCCTGCGTACGGGATTTTCTTATCCCTCCGTATCCCTTGCTGTCGCAGATAGTGGGGGATAAGCCATCCTAGCGGAAGGCTATCCCACCCCTGCCAGGGGGCCTTCTCGTAAGTTATCAAAAACCCCGTCCTACGTACGGGATTTTCTTATCCCTCCGTATCCCTTGCTATCGCAGATAGCGTGGTATAAGCCATCCTGGTGGAGGCTATCCCACCCCTGCCAGGGGGCCTTCTCATAAGTTATCAAAAACCCCGTCCTACGTACGGGATTTTCTTTCCTATCTGCGCCCCTTGTTGGCACAGATGTCGCCGATAGGAAAGAAAAACCCCACAAGAAATCTTGTGGGGTTTTTGGTGTCTTACGGAAGCGGTGGGATTCGAACCCACGTGCCTGTTTTGCAGACAACCGCATTTCGAG
Organism: Clostridia bacterium; assembly: GCA_017463565.1. GTDB lineage: Bacteria > Bacillota > Clostridia > Christensenellales > CAG-1252 > RUG14300. The sequence goes on from JAFTOZ010000029.1 coordinate 433, forward strand.
TGCGGCTCGTTGCGACCACTTCGATACGCTTCCATAAGGGTTGCCTCGGGCGCTTTTGGGGGTGGCAAGGTGTTTTCCTTGTCGGCCACCGATTTTGGGCGCTTTTTGGCAATAGCACCAAACATAGTACCATAAAAACCGCCGATTGGCAAGCATTTGTGACCGCCCCCTTTGAAAAAAGTTTAAAGAAAATTCACTGCCCAGAAAATAGTTAGATTTTGCCAAAAGAAAAAAGAATTAATTTTATTAATTATCATTGCTTCGTGGACAAAAGTGTGGTATGATGGACAAGTAGAAGTATGCGCGCATATTAATTTGTACGCGCCTACGCAAGGCAGACGAGTAGGTCACACCCCTCTGTGTGAGGGCGCAACGTAAGAGGAGAAACGACTGTATGTACGATTTACAGAAAGCCGGTTGGGCAAAAAGAATCCCCGCTTATATTCTGGACGTTATTTTGCTGTTCATTTTGGCGGTGGGTTTTGCTGCTCTTATTTCGGTGATCGCCGACTACGACGGACATTTTGAAACCTACACGAATCTATATCAAGGCTATATGGAAAAGGTGCAAACGGAAACCAACGTGGATCTCAACAAGGATATCCCCGTTTATGGCGACGACAGTTACCCTGAGGATAGCGCACTCTACTTGGAATTAGTAGAGAAGGTTTTTGCTGACGTGGGTTACGATTTGCGCAACGGCGCTCCTGCTGCCGGCGCAGACACTACCCAATATAACCAAGCTGTGGCGAAGTTTAACGAGATTGGCAATGCGAAGTATACCGCTGCCGTCGAAAAGTTTAACGCGCTGATTGGCGAGGATGAAGAGGCTCAACGGAGTTATAATTTGGTGGTCAATTTGACCCTGGTTATGGTAACGTTGGGCTTTTTGCTTTCTTATCTCATTTTGGAGTTTATCCTGCCTTTGGTGTTCAAAAACGGTCAAACCATCGGCAAGAAGATTTTTGCAATCGGCGTGATGCACACCAACAGCGTGCGCGTCAACGGCGTGGCAATGTTTGTCCGTACCATTTTGGGTAAGTTCGTGTTTGAGACGATGGTGCCCTTCTATATGATCTTTGCAATCGTGTTTATGGGTACGGGCATAGTTGGTATCATATTGGTGGCGCTGCTGGTTGTGTTGGAGATCGTGTGTATTTGTGTGAGCAAGACTCGCTCGCCCATTCACGACTTGATTGCCAAAACCGTGGTGGTGGATATGAATACCCAAATGATATTTGATAGCACCGACGCCTTGATGGCGCACAAGCAAGAGGTGCACGCAGAAGAGGTTGAAAGACAGAACTATTAGGCTGTCTTGATATAGATACAAAAAAATAAAATTGGAGTAGGAACGAGAATGAAAGTAGTATTAGAAAATTTGACAAAAATCTTTCCCGGTCGCAACAAATTGGCGCACGAAGAGGTTGTGGCAGTCAATGACTTTACCTTCGAGATTCCCGACGGTAAATTGATTGGTCTGTTGGGACCCTCCGGTTGCGGTAAGTCTACGACCCTCTACATGATCTGCGGTCTGCAAAAGCCCAGCTCTGGTAAGCTCTACTTCGGCGACGACGACGTTACCGAGCTTGAGCCGGAAAACCGCGGTGTTGGTTTGGTGTTCCAAAACTACGCCCTCTATCCTCACATGACCGTGAAGCAAAACATCTTGTTCCCCCTGCAAAACTTGCGCGGCGAGGACAAGCTGAGCAAAGAAGAAATGCTGAAGCGTGCTTATGAGGTGGCTAAGCTCGTGCAAATCGACAACCTGATGGACCGTAAGCCCAGCGAGTTGTCGGGCGGTCAGCAACAACGTGTGGCTATTGCCCGTGCGTTGGTGAAGATGCCCAGAGTGCTTCTGTTGGACGAGCCTTTGAGCAACCTGGATGCTCGTTTGCGTCTGCAAACCCGTGAGGAAATCCGCCGTATCCAACGCGAAACGAAGATCACCACCGTGTTCGTTACCCACGACCAAGAAGAGGCCATGAGTATTTCGGATATGATCGTCGTGATGAAGTTGGGCGTCGTGCAACAAATCGGTGCTCCTCAAGCCGTGTACGACAGTCCTGCAAACCTGTTCGTTGCTAAGTTCTTGGGTACTCCTCCCATCAACGTGTTCAACGGCGAAGTGAAGGACGGCAAGATCTGCATCAATGGCGATATCGTCGGTGACGCTGCAGGCGTGCCCGACCAAGACGTGTTCGTCGGTATCCGTCCCGAGGGCTTTATCGTGGACGAGAACGGACCCATGCATTGCGGTTTGACCAGCTTGGAGGTTATGGGCCGTGACTCCAGTATCTTGGCTACCAACCCCGGTTGTGTGACTCCCAGCCTGCGTGCTATCGTGGACGCTGACAACAAGATTGATCCCGAGGCTACCGAGGTTTGCTTTGCTATCAAGCCCAACAAGATCTTCATCTTTGCTAAGGAAGAGTTTGCTTGGAGCGTATCTGCCGAGAACAAGAACGTATACCGTTGGGACAGCGCTCGCCGTACTATCTGCGCTCACGTTGGCAACCGTAACTACGACTTGGGTATGCTGATCACCCCCGACTACGATATCGTGGCTGCTGAGTCTCACAAGCCCAACGCCTTTGCACGTTGGTTTATGAAGAGCCCGATGGTGCAAAACAGACCCGTTCAATTCATCCTGAAGAAGCGCGACGAAAAGGCTCACTCCATTTCTGCAGGCGCTCCCTACAAGGTAGTGATTGACCGTGACGAAAACAATATGCCCCTGTACTTGGCAAAATCCACCGTTGGTGGCAAGTTGGAGCGTACCGCAGACGCTGCTGAAGCGGTGACTGTGTTCGTAGAGAATGGCGAAGAAGGCTACAGCCTCTACTACTTGGACGGTGAAGAAAAGGTTTATCCCGTGATTGACGTGCAAAACGGCGAGAATCACGAGAAGAGAATCTACGTCGAGGAGGTCTAACATAATGGTTGAATCGAAACATCAATGGAAAGCGTGGCTATATCTGTCGCCCGCGCTGGTGTTGTTGGCCATCTTTACCGTTTGGCCGATTATCAACAGCACCGTTTCTGCTTTCCGTGAGGGATACAACGGCTACATAGCTGCCTCTACCGGAAGCATCTTCGGCGGCGATTTCCCCATTGGCTTTGCAAACTTCAAATACGTGGCGTCCTACTCTAAGTTTGTGGACTGCCTGAAGAACACCGTGTTGCTGTGCGTGTTGACCGTGCCCCTTTCGACCGTTCTGGCTCTGTTGATTGCCGTTGTGCTCAACTCTATTAAGCCCCTGCGCCGTGTGTTCCAAACCATCTACTTCCTGCCCTACGTGACCAACTCGATCGCGATCGGTCTGGTGTTCTCCTCTATGTTTAACATCGTAGGCTTGAACCCCGTGGATATCAACCAATCGGTTAGTGTGGGTATTGTCAACAACGTGATCGTAGCCCTGGGCGGTGAGGCCATCAACTGGATGAACCAAGGCTCGTCCTACTGGGCGAATATGGCGGTAATGGTGATCTACATCGTGTGGAACGCCCTTCCCTTCAAGATTTTGATTTTGTTGGGTGGCTTGCAGAGCGTCAACAAGCAATACTACGATGCTGCAAAGGTGGACGGCACTCCCAAGTGGCGTGTGCTGACCCGCATCACCGTTCCTATGCTGTCGCCCATGATCGCCTACGTGGTCATCACCGGCTTTATCGGCGGTTTCAAGGAATATAGCAGCGTGGTCGGTGTGTTCGGTGAGGACATGGGTCCTGCCGGTGCATCGGGACGACTAAATACAATAGTAGGATACGTGTACGAGGCTATCGAAAGTCAGAACTTCGGTTTGGCCAGTGCAGGATCGCTTATCTTGTTTGCCATCATCTTGGCGGTGACCATCGTCAACCTCTACGTGAGCAACAAGAAGGTACACTATTAGAGAGGTGGTACTATGGCAGCGATTACAATGAAAGAAAGAAATATTAAGCAAGTATCCAAGAGACAAAAGGTTGTGAACGTGTTTGCTACCATCCTGCGCTATCTGTTCTTGTCGCTGGTGGCTGTGGCAGTATTGTTCCCCTTCTATTGGATGATCATCTCCTCGTTGAAGAGCTATACCGAGTATAAGTTGTCTATTCCTACCTTCTGGCCGAAGGAAGTGTTGTGGGGCAACTACAGCGAGGCATTTACCGCAGGTAACTTGGGCCGCTACTTTGGTAACACCGTGATCGTAGGTTTGATCTCGACCGTGTTGTCCTTGGTGGTCACCGTGCTGTCGGCGTTTGCCTTTGCTCGCTTGGAGTTCAAGGGTAAGAACATTATGTTTGCAGCCTTGTTGGCAACCATGATGATCCCCGGCGAGTTGTTCACTATCACCAACTATATCACCGTGAACGCGTTTGGTTGGATGGGTAGCGACGGTCTGGTGCAGGGCTTCCTGTCCTTGATCTTCCCCTTCTTGGTGAGTGTGTTCTATATCTATCTGTTGAGACAGAACTTCTTGCAAATCCCCAACTCGCTGTATTTGGCAGCGAAAGTGGACGGTACCAGCGACCTGAAATATTTGTGGAAGGTAATGATCCCCTTGGCTATGCCTACGTTGGTGTCTATTACCATCCTCAAAATGATGGGTGCTTGGAACAGTTATATGTGGCCCCGCCTGGTGGCCAACGACGAGATGCACAAGATGGTGACCAACGGTCTGCGTAGCGTATCCTTCCTGGTAGAAGGATCCTCCACCGATATCAACTATCCTGTGCAAATGGCAGCAGTAGCCATTGTGTCTGCACCTCTGTTCATCGTGTTTATTTTCTTCAGAAAGTACATCATGAAGGGCGTGAGTAAGAGCGGAACCAAGGGTTAATATAAAATAAGAAAAAGGAGAAGTAAAATGAAAAAGACTGTTATTTTAGTTATGGCGATTGTGCTCATCGCATCCATCAGCATCTCCGTGCTGGCCGGTTGTGACAACGTCAAAGCTGCTGATTTCGTGATGCCCGACGGTGGCTATGACGGCAGCGCGGTGACCATCAAGTTCTACCACACCATGGGTGAAAACTTGAACACCGTATTGGATCAATATATCGTAGAGTTCAACAAGCTCTATCCCAACATCACCGTAGAGTGGGAGCAAGTTGGTAACTACGACGACGTTCGTTCGCAAATCAGTACCGAGATCTCCGTTGGTAACCAACCCAACATTGCGTACTGCTATCCTGACCACATTGCTCTGTACAACCTGGCAGGCGCTGTGACTCCCTTGGATGATCTGATCAACAGCAACATCGAGGAAGAGCGCGCAGACGGCACCAAGGAAACCATTGGTTTGACCCAAGCTCAAAAGGAATACTTCATCGAGGGTTACTATGAAGAGGGTGCTCAATTTTGTGATGTCAAAATTTATTCTATGCCTTTCTCCAATTATCATGAG
>JAFTOZ010000030.1 GCA_017463565.1 Clostridia bacterium
ATTGGCTTGGCAAAAGACCTGAAACAAAAAGGTGCGCGGCGGATTTTCTTATGTGCTACCTTTGCGCTGTTTACCGAGGGCATTCAAAAGTTCTCCGAGGCATATGCCGAGGGTCTGTTTGATGCGGTGATTACCACCAACTTGACCTATCTGCGCCCCGAAGCGCTGGATCAGCCCTGGTTTGCGGTAGCAGATTTGAGCAAGTTTGTTGCGTACATCCTGTCTGCTTGTAACCAAGAGCACTCGGTGAGCCGTCTGTTGGATCCGCACGACAAAATTAAAGAAATTCTTGACAGACATAGCTCTAAGAGGATATAATACAAAATAGAGTGCAAGGTTTGCACTACTTAAGGAGGAAATATGCACATACGATGGCTGGGCCATGCCAGCTTCCTGTTGACGGAAAGCACGGGCACGGCGGTGGTAACCGATCCCTATGCAGATAGCGTTGGCTTTCAAATGCCTGCGGTTTCTGCGCACGCGGTGACGGTTTCGCATAGCCATTCTGACCACAACAACGTGTCGGCCGTGTCGGGTAGCCCCGTGGTATATTCGACGGTTGGGTCGTTTGAGGTGGACGGTGTGCACATTTCGGCATTCCGCACCTATCACGATCAACAAAAAGGTGCTTTGCGTGGAGACAACCTGGTGTTTACCTATCGTTTGGACGGCGTGGACGTATGCCATCTGGGCGATATCGGTCAACCCTGCAATGCACGTATTTGTGACGCGGTGGGCAACGTAGACGTATTGCTGGTGCCGGTTGGTGGCAAATATACCATTGACGCCGAATTGGCAAAGGATTACGTAGACAAGTTGATGCCGAGCATTGTGATTCCCATGCATTATAAGACGGAAGACAGCGCCATTGACATTGAGGAAGTGGACGAGTTTCTGTCCTTGTTTGAGGATGAGCAAATCACGCGTGTAGAGGGAGATACCATCACCCTCGACCGCACACAATTTGACGGGGATTTTGAAACCCAAGTTATCGTTTTTTCCAGATAACTATTTTTTGACTATTCTTTAGTCATCTCTACCAACGAAAACATACGCATAACCTATAGCAAAGCTATATTCTTTTTTGGAGGAAATATGGACTCTTTTTGGAATTCCATTACGCAGGACTATTTGTCCTCGCAATCGGTCATCACTCTGCGCGCCTTGGCTCGCCGTGCCAACCTTGATTACGAACAAATGTCTCCGTCCGACATGATGAAGGCTCTTTTGGATAAGAAAGCCGAGATCGTGGCGGCAGAAGAGGCTGCGGCAGCAACCAAGTTAGTGGACGGCAAGCCGCGTATCAAGAGAACCGTACCGCAACCGGTGCAACCCTCTCCCACACCTTCTGCTCTTTTTCCGCCTGTTGTGACCGCTTCGCAACCAGCTACGCCTGCCGTGGAAATCTCGGACGTCAGCAGTTGCGAGGTACGCGAGGGTATCTTGGAGATCTTGCCGGACGGTTACGGCTTCCTGCGCGCATGTGCGTACCGCAATACCCCCAAGGACGCATACGTGCCGGCACAGCGCATTCGCAGATATAACCTGCGTATGGGTGATATGGTGAAGGCGTATACCCGAGCACAGGCAGAGGGCAAACCCCCTGCGGTCGTGGCGGTGATTTCGGTAAACGGTCACGAAGAGTGGAATCCGGAGGCAAAGCGTGCTACCTTTGAAAACTTTACTCCCGTCTATCCAAGCGACCGCCTGCGCATGGAGTTGGACGGCAAACGCACCGACCTTGCGATGCGCTGTATCGATCTGTTGGCGCCCATTGGAAAGGGCCAACGTGCGATGGTGGTTTCGCCACCCAAGGCAGGTAAGACCACCCTGTTGAAGATGATTGCCAATAGCATTACCACCAACCATCCCGAGGTGGAGTTGATGGTACTGTTGATTGACGAGCGTCCCGAAGAAGTGACGGATATGCAACGCAGTATCAAGGGAGAAGTGATTTATTCCACCTTTGATGAGGAATGCGACAACCATATCAAAGTGGCAGAGTTGACCTTGGCACGTGCAAAACGTCGGGTAGAAGAAGGCAAAGACGTGGTGATTTTGTTGGATAGCCTGACGCGTATGGCAAGAGCCAATAACGTGGTGGTGCCCTCCTCGGGCAAGACCCTGTCGGGCGGTGTGGACCCCGTAGCTCTCTACTTCCCCAAAAAGTTCTTTGGTGCGGCACGTAACATTGAGCACGGCGGATCGCTGACGGTGATTGCAACGGCGTTGGTGGACACCGGCTCGCGTATGGACGATATCGTCTACGAGGAATTCAAGGGTACCGGCAATATGGAACTGCATCTGGACCGCCGTTTGAGCGAAAAGAGAATCTTCCCTGCTCTGGATTTGGCGAAGAGCGGCACCAGAAAGGAAGAGCTTTTGTTGACACAAAAAGAGTTGGAGGGCGAATATAACCTGCGCAGACTCCTGGCGTCCGGTGATAACCAAGCGGCAACCGAGGCGATTTTGAGCCTGATGAGTCGCAGTAGTACGAACGCAGAGTTTTTGACCTCGTTGGAGTTGTATATCGCTAAACTCAAAAAAGACGGTACCCGTATGTAGGCGGTCGGATCAATAGGCATAGGAGAAATCATGTATCGAATTTTGTTTGTGTGCCACGGCAATATTTGCAGATCACCGATGGCAGAGATGATCATGCGCCATCTCGTGAGGGAAGCAGGATTGGAAGATGCGTTTGTGATAGCATCGGTAGCAACCTCAAGCGAGGAGATTTGGGGCGGTGTGGGAAATCCCATCTATCCGCCTGCCAAAAGGACGCTATCGGCACACGGCATTCCGTGTCTGCCCCACCGTGCCACCAAGATGGTAGCCGCAGACTATGAGCGATACGACTTCATCGTGGGTATGGATTGGGCAAATCTGCGTAATATTCGCCGTATCGTAGGGGAAGATAGATTGGGAAAGGTACGCCTATTGCTCGAAAAAGAGGAGCAAGAAGTGGCAGACCCTTGGTATAGCGGCGATTTTGAGCGTACCTTTGAGGACGTGATGCGCGGTTGCAAGCAACTGTTGGCGGAAATATTAGGAGAATAAGCGTGTGGGAAAGCCATACGACAAATAAGGAGGATAGAATATGAAATACATTTGCAATTTGTGTGGATACGTGTATGACGAGGCTGAAGAAGGCGTAGCTTTCGAGGCTCTTGGTGAGGATTGGGTTTGCCCCCTGTGCGGTGTGGGTAAGGACGAGTTCTCTCCTGTGGAGGAATGAGCGAAAAAAAGAAAAAATTAGACGGAAGTACGCTTGTTGAGGCACTACACGCACTCCCCGAAGAGGGCGGCCTACCTTTTTGTATGCCCGGGCACAAGAGAAACACATCTTTTGCTTATCTGCAAGATGGGGCGCGGTATGATATCACTGAAATAGCAGGGTTTGATAACCTGCATAACGCTGAGGGTATTTTGGCCAAGGAAATGGCCTATGCTGCCGAGGTGTACGGTGTGCGTGCCTGCCGTTTTTTGGTGAACGGAAGTACGGTGGGAATCCTTGCCTCTATTCTTGCCTTGGGAAAGAGAGGGGGCGCAGTACTGATCACCAGACATTGCCACCGATCGGTGTATAACGGCATAGCCTTGGCAGGAATGCACCCCGTGTATCTGCCCGACGTGCGCATAGAGGATAGCGACGTGCCTGCATCGGTTGAGCCTGAGGCGGTAGCAGAAATGCTTAACTTGCACCCCGAGGTAGCCTTGGTCGTAGTATGCTCCCCCACCTATGAGGGTGTTCTGAGTGACGTGGGTAGCATTGCGACAATCTGCCACGAAAAGGGTGTGCCACTACTGGTGGACGGCGCACACGGCGCACATTTGGGATTTGGCGGCTTCCCCGAGAGCGCCAGAAAACAAGGTGCGGATATGGTGGTGGAAAGCCTGCACAAAACCTGCGCATCGCTGACGCAAACTGCGATTTTGCATATTTGCTCGGATCGAGTGGACTGCGGACGGGTGGATCACTGGTTGCAGGTATTGGAAACGAGTAGTCCAAGTTATTTGCTGCTTGGGTCGATTTGCGGTTGCGTACACGAGTTGGCAAAAGGAGATACCGTTGCGCTCTGGAGAAAAGAAGTGCTTGCGCTACGAAAAGCGCTGGGGCTAGGAAAACTGCGACTACTGATTGAAAGCAAGGACGTGTGGGGGCTAGATCCCTCTAAGTTGGTGCTATTGACAAACCACGCAGGCACCACGGGAATCCAACTCTGCAATGGGCTCCGAAAGATGGGCATTGAGCCCGAGATGGGCGCCGAAGGACACGCTATCTTGATGAGCGGCATGGGCGACAACAACGAGAGTTTCGCAATCCTTTTGGACGCGTTGCAAAAGATTGACGAAGGATTGCACGAGAAAACAGTGCCACTTAGCCCCGTTCCAACACGGTGTGCGGTGGTATATGACATACACGAAGCACAGGAAATGCAAGGGCAGGATTTGCCGCTTGAAAAAGCGGTGGGCAAAGTGCTTGGTGAGTATATTTGGGCATATCCCCCAGGTGCGCCGCTGCTGGTGCCGGGTGAACGATTAACCGAGGATATGGCACAATATATCCGCAAGCAAAAAGATCTTGGCGTGAGCATTGAGTGTTCGAGAAAACACGGATTCGATGGATTCGTGCGCGTTGTAGACTGATTTGTGCCCTAGGCGCTTGACAAGCATACTAAGGAATTGTATAATAGACGTAGTTTAGGTACGTAGGAGGCCATTATGAAAAGAATCGTTACCCTGAAAACCCGTAATCTGGAAGAAAGCAAAAAGAACGGCGGCTGCGGCGAGTGCCAAACCTCTTGCCAATCTGCTTGCAAGACTTCTTGTGGCGTAGCTAACCAAAAGTGCGAAAAAGCCAGCAAGTAAGTAACCTCTTTCAAAACAAAGTTCGCTCGGCTTACCGAGCGTTTTTTGTGTCTGTTTGATTTATGATTCATTGTTTTCAACTAAAGGGATATCATATTGTACTGGACACTGTTTCCAGCTCGGTGCACGTGGTGGACGAGGTAGCGTTTGATTTGATTCGCCGCTATGAGGAGTTGCCACGAGAGGAGCTAGTCACAGAGTGCTTGGCGCTGCACCCCGAGGTGAGCAAAGCCGAGATTGAGGAGTGTTTGGCAGATATCGAAGAATTGCGCAAGGAGCGCAAACTGTTTACACCCGATCTGTACCGCCCCAACGTGGAGAAGATTGCCAAGCGAGAAACGGTGCTGAAAGCAATGTGCTTGCACGTGGCGCATACCTGCAACCTGGATTGCGAGTATTGCTTTGCCGCGCAGGGTAAATACCACGGTGAGCGCGCCTTGATGAGCCTGAAAACCGGCAAAAAGGCATTGGACTTTTTGATTGCAAATAGTGGTACACGCCATAATTTGGAAGTGGACTTCTTTGGCGGTGAGCCTTTGATGAATTGGCAGATGGTCAAGGATTTGGTGGCCTATGCGCGCGAAATTGAAAAGGAACACGGCAAGCGCTTCCGCTTCACCCTGACTACGAACGGCATGCTGATTGACGATGACGTGATAGACTTCGCCAACCGTGAAATGGACAACGTCGTGCTGAGCCTGGACGGGCGTAAGTCGGTGAATGACCGCTTCCGCAAAACCGTGGGTGGCGTGGGTAGCTTTGATATCATCGTGCCGAAATTCCAAAAGTTGGTGGTAGAGAGAAAACAAGGTACCTACTATATGCGTGGCACCTTTACCCACTTGAATCCTGACTTTGTGGAAGATATCAAGACCATGTTGGAGTTGGGGTTTGACGAGTTGTCGATGGAGCCTGTGGTTTGTGCGCCGAGCGACCCCTACGCGCTGACAGAGGCCGATAAGGCGGTGGTGATGGAGCAATACGAGGCCTTGGCCGATTTGATGCACGAGCGCGCCAAAATGGGCAAGCCCTTTACGTTCTATCACTATATGCTGGACTTGGAGCACGGTCCCTGTATCTATAAGCGAATTTCGGGCTGTGGCAGCGGCACCGAGTACGTGGCGGTAACGCCTAACGGTGATCTGTATCCCTGCCACCAATTCGTGGGAGACGAGCGTTTTAAACTGGGGGATTTGGATAGCGGAATTCAAAATCTGGATATGCAAGCACAGTTCAAACGTTGCAACGCCTACTCTCGCCCCGAGTGCGCCGACTGTTGGGCTCGCCTTTTCTGCTCGGGTGGTTGCGCCGCCAATGCTTTCCACGCTACGGGGGACCTGCAGGGCGTGTATGAATACGGTTGCGACCTCTTCAAAAAGCGCATTGAGTGCGCCCTCTACTTGAAAGTGGCGGAGCAAATGGAAGAGGAATAAGGAAAAGCAGGAATAGGAATAAGAAAAAGAGAGAACGCGTGTTCTCTCTTTTTTCGCCTGGAGAATTACTTCCCGACTGTTATTCTTTATGCGCTACGCTGATTGTACTGCTACTGCCGGGTATGGTGATATCGTTAGTTTGATTCCACTTTCTTCCCCACCCAACGTTACTGGTGGTAGTGCCAGAGCTGCAACGAACGATGCTCATACCCGTCCATTGTACGGGTACGGTGACGGTGACTACGTAATTAGAACCAGAGACTTTATGGGAAGACACGGGGATCCACGCGTTGCCAGAAGTGTTCCAAACGTATGCGAAGAGAACTGCGCCGTCGTTTCCATACCAATTAATAC
>JAFTOZ010000031.1 GCA_017463565.1 Clostridia bacterium
GCCAACAAGGGGCGCGGATAGGAAAGAAAATCCCGTACGTAGGACGGGGTTTTTGATAACTTATGAGAAGGCCCCCTGGCAGGGGTGGGATAGCCTTCCGCCAGGATGGCTTATCCCCCACTGTCTGTGCCAACAAGGGGCGCGGATAGGAAAGAAAATCCCGTACGTAGGACGGGGTTTTTGATAACTTATGAGAAGGCCCCCTGGCAGGGGTGGGATAGCCTTCCGCTAGGATGGATTATCCCCCACTGTCTGCGACGGCAAGGGATACGGAGGGATAAGAAAATCCCGTACGCAGGACGGGGGTTTTGTTGGCTTACGAGAAGGCCCCCTGGCAGGGGTGGGATAGCCTTCCGCCAGGATAGCTTATACCACACTATCTGTGCCAACAAGGGGCGCAGATAGGAAAGAAAATCCCGTACGTAGGACGGGGTTTTTGCTCTCTTACGAGAAGGCCCCCTGGCAGGGGTGGGATAGCCTTCCGCCAGGATGGCTTATACCCCACTTCCTGCACCTAAACGCTTTGGGGTCTGAAACAGCAAATCTGCCCCCACAAATTACCCAATAAATCCGCTATTGCACGAATAATCTACCGTTTCTCCCCTTTCGTCCAATCTCCTGCCTCCCTACTATTCGCTATTGACAAGCCACCGCAAGTCTTGTATAATGATAAAAAACAAACAAGGATAAAGAATGAATATACTCTACCTATTGCTGTTTTGCGTGGTTGGATTTGGCGCATATCTGCTGATTCCCAAACGCTACCGCAGCTCAATCATCTATACGCTGGCCATCGGCAGCATCGTCAACGCCAACGTTTTCAACGCAGTAGCCTTCCCCATCCAAATAGGATCCTTCCATTTTGGTATCAATTCGGTGGTCTATATGCTCTTTTTGTTCTGCGTGTTGATGATGTACGTCTACTACGGCAAAAAGGAAACGGTCACGTTGGTGGTCTGCTCCATCGGCGCCATTGTTTTTGCGGCATTCATCGAGCTGCTCAGCGGCATTGCCTCGGTTGGCTATTCCTCTGCGCTTGGGCTCAAAATGGTGCAGTACCTTGCCAGTTGCCTTGGCTCTATTGCTGCGTGCGTTTGTATCGTGTTGCTCTACAACGCCTTCCGCCGGGTCCGTATGAATCTATTCCTCAACGTTGCGCTTTCTCTACTGTTGACCAGCGTTGTAGAATCCCTCATCTTCTACGGCATCACCTATCCCTGCCATTTGGTGGGCGACGTCAACCGTTTCTGGTGGGACTTCCTTGCCCTCTACCTGGGCAAGCTTATCGGCATTGCCTTTTCCCTCATCACCACCCTCATCGTCAAGTACGCCCTCAAAAAGGACGACGTACCCTATCCCCTACCCGAGAAATCGGCAAAACCCATCGAGCCACCCGTGGCAGAATAACGACCGTAGCACAGAGATGATACAAAGGCAACCAACGGTTGCCTTTTTCTTTATCCAAAAGTGGCTATTGACTTATCCTGCCGCAGGGGGTACAATAAGTATATCCCAACAAAAGGAGAGTATTATGAGCGAAAAAACGCCAAAAACCAAGTCGAAATCCTCGCTCGGCATCAAAACCTGGATCGTCATCTGGGTTGCAGGTCTTGCAGGACAGTTGGCATGGAATATCGAAAACCAATGGTTCAATACCTTCGTCTACGGCCGTATCGGTATGCATCCGTGGATCATCACCGCTATGGTGTCGGTATCCGCCATCATTTCCACCTTCTCCACCTTCCTGTCGGGTACTTGGAGTGACCGACTCGGCAAGCGCAAACCCTTCATCGTGTGGGGCTATATCCTATGGGGCGTGTTCACCATCGTCTTTGGCGTACTCGACTGGTTTGCAATCGGCTCCCTCGCAGGCGATATCGTAGCGTTGGGTACCATGGTCATCTTTGCCGATGCGCTTATGTCCTTCTTTGGCTCTCTTGGCAACGATGCCGGCTTCAATCCCCACCTCACCGACATCACCACCCCCAAGAATCGCGGTCCTTTGGGCGCCGTGATTGCCGTTCAACCCGTCATTGCCACCATCATCGGCACCTTGCTTGGCGGTTTGATCATCGCAGAACTTGGCTATTTTGCCTTCTTCCTCATCATGGGTTGCTTTGTGGTAGCGGTGGGTATCTACTGCCAGTTTGCCGTCAAGGATGCGCCCACCTTGCGCCCCAACCGTGACGAAAAAGGATTCTGGCACCAATTCGCCAGCGCTTTCAACTTCAAACTGCTGTGGAAAAACAAGTTGTTACTCATCGTGTTCTGCATCTTCGCCCTTTTCTTCATCAGCTTTAATATTTACTTCCCCTACATCACCATCTACTTTATCCATACCCTGGGTATCGATACGGGTATGGCAGGCATTTGGTTAGGTATCGGTTTGGTGATTGCTATTCCCTTCACTCTGCTTGCAGGTAAGTTTATCAACAAACAAAAGTTCGTACCCGTGCTCATCGTAGCGCTGATTATGAATATCGTCGGCCTGTGCATAATGACCCTCACGGGCCTTGCTATGGGACCTTCCGCCACCATTGCCGTCATCGTCATCGGTGTGATTTTCATCGGCGGTGGCTATATGTGCATCTACCAAGCCCTAATGATCTGGTGCAAAAACCTCTATCCCGACTCCCAACGCGGTCAGTTGGAGGGTGTGCGACTTCTGTTCTACGTCTGCATTCCTATGATCAGCGGTCCTGTCATTGCCGACCCCATCGTGCAAAAACTGGGCAAATACGTCCCCGAAATGGACTACAACGGTGTCATGATTTCGGGCTACACCCCCACCTACGTGCTGTTTGGTATCGCAGCAGGTGTAGCACTCCTGACCTTTATCCCCATCATTTTGGCGCATGTCTACCAGAAGAAACACCCGGGCGAAACCCTCGTAGTAGAAGAACCTGCCGAAGAGCCCGTTGTCGAAGATTCCCCCATCGCGCAAGTATCCACCGAGGATTCCCTCATCGTGGACGAGTCTAACGACTCTCCCATCGAATCTTCCGCAGAATAGCCGCTACGAACAAAAACACCGCTTTATGCAAGACAAAAAACGGCAGGATTTCCCTGCCGTTTTTTTTTGTACGTACCCGACAGGAGTCGAACCTGCGGCCTTTAGAGTCGGAGTCTAACGCTCTATCCAACTGAGCTACGAGTACATGTTTCTAAAATCCCCCTTTCGGGAGTGTCTATATTATAGATATCCCTTATCTTTTTGTCCACCAAATCAAGGGAGTTCGACTTATGCCAGGTCCTCCCGAATGGGCGCCAGTACCATCACGCGGTCGCAAGGCACAAACACGTCCCCACGGTAGATCTGCCCCGTTAGCTTATCCTCGCACACGTCGTACACACGCACGCTCTTAGGTTGCGCGGTCGTATTGGCAACCACCGCCACCTCTTTACTGCCCTCTCCGCGCAGCATCACCAACAGGCCGTTTTGGTTGGCAAAGCGTATACTGCCTGCCAAGCTCTCCGCCAGGCTACCACGCACTCTACCCAACACCTTATAGAACTCCAACAAGTCCTCGTTGATATTGTTCCAGGGGAAACTTCTACGGCATATAGGATCGCCAAAGCCTTGTACGCCCACTTCGTCACCGTAAAACACGCTGGGCATACCGGGTAACATATATTGCAAAGTTGCCGCCACCATCAGGCGGTCAAGCCCTTTACGACGCGCCGCCGCAGGTAGTCTATACTCCACCTGTTGCTTTTTGCTCCAACCGTAGCTATTCACGCCGGCCAGCACGTTCAGCGCACGCACGGTATCGTGCGAGTCAATCAACGTCAAGCAGTTATCCAAGCATTGGCGAGGATAGTTTTCCACCAAATCCATCACCACGCGTGCAAATCGTCCCTCATCGCCCGAGGTACAATAGTCAAGGATTGCATGCTTAAACACATAGTTCATCACGCCGTCCAACTGCCCCTTGGTAAAATACTGACGCTTCACGCCATAGGCCTCTTTGGTGGTTGCATCCTCCCAAACTTCGCCAATCACGGCAGAGTGGGGGTTTGCAATCTTCACACAACAGCGCAGCTTATCCAGATAATCGTCGGGCAACTCGTCTACCACGTCCAAGCGCCAGTCGATATCATAGCGGGACCAATGCGCCACAGGACCGTTTTCGCCAAACAGATAGCGATGCACCGACTTGCTCTTTTTGTTCAAGGTCGGCACGTTTTGGATACCCCACCAACAGTCGTAACTGCCGTCGTTACGGATATTATACCAATCACGGTAAGGAGATGCCGTGCCCTGCACCGCACCAAAGCTGTCAAAGGAGCCGTCCTTATTGAAATAGATACTGTCCGAGCCGGTATGATTGAACACACCGTCCAACATCACGCGCATTCCACGAATACGTGCCTTGCCCACCAATTCCGCAAAATCGTTTTCCGTGCCCACGAGAGGGTCGATATGCGAATAATCTGCGGTATCGTAGCGGTGGTTAGAGTGTGATACAAAAATAGGACTTAAATACAACAGAGTCACGCCCAACTCTTGCAAATAGTCCAATTTACTGATAATACCCTGCAGGTTTCCGCCAAAAAAGTCATTCGCGCGGTATACGCCATCGGGGTCCACCACCGTCACGTCGTCCTCCCAATCGCGCAATACGCCGTACTCCAGGCTTTCGGGCAACTCGCCCACACGGCAGAATCTGTCCACAAAAATATGGTAGACGATATCACCGCCCCAGCGGTAGGGTGCTACAAACGCACGGTCATACACGGTCAACTGCCATTCGGGCAAAAAGTCTCCGTTGATGGCGTTACCCATGCCGTCTCTACCGATAAAGTGGGTATGATCTCCGTCCTGCACGGTAAAGCGGTAGTAATATACACCCGGCTTGTTCAAACAAATAGAACAGGTAAAGGTGCGATAATTCTCGTCCTCCTCCGCATAGGTCAGCGTATAGTGCTCGGTGCGCACACGGCCCCGCACAAAGAGCGTGACAACGGGATTTGCCACGTCTTTACGCACACCAAACGAAAACCATACGGTATCCGCGGTACGCACTGCCCCGAAGGGCAGTTTGTCACGTCGCGAATTAAAGCGGAACATACTATTTGACAGGTGTCAAGTTCCAAATACGCTCTGCGTACTCGCGCACCGAGCGGTCGGAAGCAAAGAAGCCACTCTTAGCAATATTCACCAAACTCATACGGTTCCAACGCTCACGGTCACGGTAAGCGCGATCCAGTTCTGCCTGGCAATTCACGTAGCTACGGAAGTCAGCCACACAAAGGAAGGGGTCTGCCTTACCGCCTCTGCCAATGGTCAACAGGTCTGCCAATTCTGCAAAGCTCACGCCTGCAATACCCTTACGCATCAAATCGATCACGGCACGCAAATCGGGATCGTTGTTATAGTAAGCGGTGGGAGAATAGCGTTCACTATTCATCAACTCGCCTGCTTGCTCTGCGTTCAAACCAAAGATGAAGATATTATCATCGCCCACGTTCTCGTGGATATCCACGTTTGCGCCGTCAATCGTACCGCAGGTCACCGCACCGTTGATCATAAACTTCATATTGCCGGTACCGGATGCCTCCTTACCTGCCACAGAAATCTGCTCACTCACCTCGGATGCAGGCATAATGATCTCTGCCAACGACACACGGTAGTTCTCCAGGAACACCACCTTCAGTTTGCCGCCGATATCGGGATCGTTATTGATTTGCTTGCTCATCATATAGATCATGCGAATGATCTGCTTAGCAATGTAGTAGCTGCTTGCGGCCTTTGCACCAAAGATAAAGGTACGGGGTACGATATCCAGGTCGGGATTCTCCTTTAATTTGATATACAGGTGCAGGATATGCATAGCGTTCAGTAACTGACGCTTGTACTCGTGCAAACGCTTCACCTGCACGTCAAAGATACTGTTCTCGTCCACGTCGATATCGTAGTTATCTTTGATATAGCGAGCCAAACGGCGCTTGTTGTTCAACTTGATTTGTTCCAAACTTGCCAGTACACTCTTATCGTCCTTGTAGGCAAGCAGGGGGGACAAATCGGCGGTACGAATGAAGTCGCTACCAATCAGGTTGCGGATCAACTCGCTCAACTCGGGGTTAGCCTCACACAGCCAGCGACGGTGGGTAATACCGTTGGTCACGTTGGTAAACTTCTCGGGGTGCACGCGAGCAATATCGCGGAACAGATCCTTCACCAAGATATCCGAGTGCAGGGCAGATACGCCGTTGACGGTGTGCGAAGCACACAGGCACAGGTTCGCCATACGCACCTCGCCGTATGCCATGATTGCGTTGTGGCAAACGGTATCGTTATCGTTGGGGAAGATACTCCACAGATACTCGCAGTAGCGGCGGTTAATTTCGCAGATGATTTGGTACACACGCGGAATTTGTTGTTGAACCAAATGCTCGGGCCAACGCTCCAATGCCTCTGCCATAACGGTGTGGTTGGTATAACTGACCGTCTTGCACACAATCTCCCAAGCCTTTTCCCAAGCGTAGCCGTACTCGTCCACCATAATGCGCATCAACTCGGGGATACACAGCGTGGGGTGAGTATCGTTGATATGGATTGCCACCTCGTCGGCCAGATTGTCCAAATTGGGGTTGAACTTCAAGTGGTTGCGCACGATATTCTGCACGCTTGCCGACACGAAGAAGTATTGTTGTTTCAGACGCAGAGCCTTACCCTCAATGTGGTTGTCAGCAGGATACAACACCTTACTGATCGACTCGGCCAACGCCTTATTTTCGGTGGCCTTCAAATATTCGCCACGGCTAAACAGAGCCATATCAAAGGCAACGGGGGCAGTAGCCGCCCAGAAACGGATACGGTTCACGGCCTTGGTATCGTAGCCCGAAATATACATATCGTAGGCGTTTGCCAAAATGGTGGTATAGTCCTTGTGGCGCACCACCAGCTTACCGCTGGACCAATCCTGCTCGACATAACCGCCAAAGTGCACCTCAAAGGTCTCCTCCGGACGGTGTGCCAGCCAGTTGTCGCCACCCTCTTGCAGCCACAAGTCGGGCATTTCCATCTGCCAACCGTCTACCACACGTTGCTTGAACAGACCGTAGTCGTAGCGGATAGAAAAACCGTTAGCCGCATAATTTTCGCTGGTAAGGCTGTCCATATACGCAGCAGCCAAACGGCCCAAACCGCCGTTGCCCAAACCTGCGTCCGGCTCCATCTCTTCCAGTTCTTCCAAGTCCCAACCAAAACTTTCCACGGCCTCACGCATCACGTCGGTCAAGCCCAAGTTATACAAGTGATTCTTCAGAGAGCGGCCCAACAGAAACTCCATGCTCATATAGAAAACCTGTTTCTTATGCTTAGCGCGGATTTCATGCTTATAGTCCATACGCTTATGACTCAGCACGTCGCGCACCACCAAACAAACGGCATCGTACATTTGCTTTTTGCTGGCGTCTGCAGCGGCAATACCTTGATAGCGGCTGATCTGCTTTTCAATCAGGCTTTTCATCTCTTTTAGTGTGATTTTTTCCATGCAATTGCTCCTTCAAATAGTTGCGGCTCACGCGCGCGCCTGCGTGCGATACCACCAATCTTTTTTATTGTTATAAAAAAGCGCGTGCTTGTCAAGCAAACGACCGCTTTTTCATCTAAAATTGTACGAATTTAACCCCAAAACTACACATGAACGGGTAAAACCAGGGTATCATACAACTCACGGTAGCGGTCAGCAGACTGTGTCCAACTGAAATCGCACCGCATTGCCTGCTCCATCAACGAGCGCCAAGCCACGGGGTTATTGTAGTAGGTATCCACCGCGCGCCAAATAGCCGCCATCATTTCTTGGGGATCGTAGGCATAGAAGGTAAAGCCCGTGCCTTTGCCCGTCATGGGATTATAGGCCTTCACGCTATCCTTCAAACCGCCCGTCTCACGCACCACAGGCAAAGAGCCGTAGCGCATAGCAATCATCTGCGACAGACCGCAAGGTTCAAAGCGGCTGGGCATCAAAAAGATATCCGAGCCTGCATACAGTTTGCCCGCCAGGTCGCTGCTGAAGTTGATAATCACGCGCAGTTTAGCGCCGTAGCGGTGTTCCAAGTCCTTCAGCGCAGACTCATATCTCCATTCGCCCGTACCCAAAATAACCAGTTGCAAATCGCCCGACAACAGTTCCTCTGCCACCGACACCACCAGATCCAAACCCTTTTGGGTGGTCAATCTCGTCACCATTGCCAACAAAGGTCTGTCTGCGCGGTAATTCAAATGCAACAATTCGCAAAGTCTGGCCTTGTTCTGCGCACGTGCCTCGAGGTGATCCACGTCAAAGGGCACAAACACCGACGCGTCCGTCGTGGGATCGTACAGAGCGGTATCGATACCGTTGATAATACCCACCATCTTATAGGCACGCTCTCGCAGAATACTTTCCAATCCGTATGCATAGAAGGGGTCTTGCAACTCCTTTGCGTAGGTTTCGCTCACCGTTGTCACCACATTTGCCGACTCAATCGCGCCCTTCATCATATTCAGGCGACCGCCGTACTCCACCAGGGAGCGAGCCTCGGGCGGCAGGCCACACACGTCAGACGCCAGTTCCATACCGTAGTTGCCCTGGAATTGGATATTGTGAATGGTATACACCGTTTTCACGTCCGCCAAGCGCGGATTGCCACGGTAAAATACGTCCAAAAACACAGGCAACAAGCCGGTATGCCAATCGTTGCAATGGATCACCTGGGGTTGGAAATCCAAGAAGGTCAATACCTCCAAAACCGCCTTGCAGAAATACGCAAACCTCTCTCCATCGTCAGGTTGACCGTACATAGAATGACGGCGGAAATAATACTCGTTGTCAATAAAGTAGTACTTGATACCGTTATGCTCCGCCTCAAACACGCCCACGTACTGGCTTCTCCAACCCAGCGTCACAAAGGTCTTGCCCACGTAGCGCATTTCCTTGCGATAGTGGTCGGGAATCAGGCTATACAGGGGCATCACCACACGGCAATCAATGCCCACCTCGCCCAAAGCCTGAGGCAGGGCGCCTGCTACGTCACCCAAACCGCCGCTACGCAAATAGGGCATTGCCTCGGCCGTCACGAAAAGCACACGCTTGCAACCCTCCACGGGAACAAAGGCTTTCTTTTCCAAAGCCTCTGCGCGTTGCAAATCCTCCACCTTCTGCACGGGAGTCTTCTTGGGCGCACTCACGTTTTCCTTGCCGCGCGCCTCATTCTTCACGGCCACGCCGCCTTTTTTCGTTGCCATATCTACTCCTTTGACGGCTACACCGTCTTTCCTTTCACAATCACCACAGGATAGCTTTCATATCCGGAAATGGTGCGTTCTTCGCGAATAGTCACGTTCTTGTCGGTGATTGCATAGTTCACCACGGCTCTTTCGCATATCTCGCCGTGCTCCATGATGATACTGTTTTTCACCACGGCACCCTTGGCTACCTTCACGCCACGGAACAGCACCGAATTTTCCACCACGCCGTCAATCACACAGCCGTCTGCAATCAGGCTGTTTTTGACCGTTGCGTTTTGACCGTACACGGTGGGCACGCTATCCTTAACCTTCGTATAGATCACGCCCTCGCCGTAGAACAACTTTTCACGGTTCTCCACGTCCAATAGCGCCAGGTTTTCGGTGTAGTAACTCTTGATATCGTCAATCACGGCCACGTAGCCCTCTACGCGATATTCATACAGTTTCAAATCCTTGACCTGCTTGGTCAACACGTCCTTTTCCCAGTCAAAGTTGCCACGTGCATACTGATATTCCACCACTTCCATCAACCAATCTTTCTTCACCAGATAGACGTTCAACGCCATCCAATGCTCCTTGGTGTCGGGTTTTTCGGTGATATACAAATCCTCAATTCTGCCGTCATCGTCTGCGCTCACAATCATGCGGCGGCTGGTGCTGGGATAGCCACGGTAGGTCAACACGGTCACGTCTGCGCCCTTTGCCAGGTGGGCGGCAAACACCTCCTCAAAGTTGAGGTTCATCGCCACGTTGCTATTGGTCAACAGTACGTACTCCTCGTCTCCGTGCTCCAAAAATCCGTGGATAGAATAGAGCGCCTCGATTTTACCCTTATACATTTCGCGGCTTGCGTTCAACACAAAGGGAGGGAACACCGAGATACCTGCGTTCTTGCGGTTCAGGTCCCAATCACGGCCCATACGGATATGGTCCATCAGCGAGCTATAGTTAGAACGGGTCACGATACCGATATTGGTAATACCGCTCCCCACCAAATTGGACAGGGCAAAGTCAATCAGACGGTACCTACCGCAAAAGGGCAGACTGGCCGCCGTACGGTGGATTGTCAGCTCGTTGAGCTTGCTCTCTTGGTCACTTGCAAAAATAACACTCATCACATTGTTCATAGTTCACCTCACTAACCAATCATCTCGGCAGGATTTACCTTGCCGCCGTCAGGCACCTTCACGCCGGGGCCTACCACCGCAATCTGCCACTCACCGCCAACCGCCGCGGTCTGCACGGCGCCTACCACCGCGCCTGCGCCAACCGTTGCGTTTTCGCCCACGATACTGTACAGCACCTCTGCGCCGTTCGCCACGTACGCACCCGGCAAAATCACCGAGCCGATAATGCGGCAACCTGCGCCCACGTGTGCGCCGTGCGAGATAATACTGTCACGCACCTCACCGTACACGGTAGCACCCTCCGAAATGATCGCGTGCGATACCGTTGCAGAAGAAGAGATATACTGGGGTGGCTCGGCAGAGTTGCGGGCATAGATACGGTTGGATCCGTCCCCACCGATATTGATACCCGAGTTCTCGTCCAACAAATCCATATTGGCTTCCCACAGAGAACTGATGGTACCAACGTCCTTCCAGTATCCCTCAAAGCGGTAGGACCACAGTTTGCAACCGTCGGCGAGCATCTTAGGAATGATATTCTTACCAAAGTCGTTTTTGCTTGCAGGGTCTGCCTCGTCCTCAATCAAATAGCGGCGGAGCAAACTCCAATTGAAGATATAGATACCCATACTTGCCTTCGTGCCCTTGGGCTTTTTGGGCTTCTCCTCAAACTCGTACACGCTGCCGTCCTCGTTGGTATTCATAATACCGAAACGGCTTGCCTCCTCCATGGGCACGTCAAACACCGCAATGGTACAGTCTGCCTCGTTCTTTTTGTGATGGTGAAGCATCGCATCGTAATCCATGCGGTAGATATGGTCGCCCGACAGTACCAATACGTACTCCGGATTAAAGCGGTCGATAAAGGCAATGTTTTGATAGATAGCGTTTGCAGTGCCCTTGTACCACTCGCCTGCTGCACCGCGCATATAGGGGGGCAGCACGTACACACCGCCCGACAGTCGGTCCAGGTCCCAAGGCTGACCGTTGCCAATGTATTGATTCAACTCAAAGGGCTGATACTGGGTCAAAACGCCCACCGTGTCAATCCCCGAATTGATACAGTTGCTCAAAGGGAAGTCAATAATGCGATATTTTCCACCAAAGGGAACCGCAGGCTTCGCCACGTCACGGGTCAAAACGCCCAAGCGTGTGCCCTGACCGCCTGCCAACAGCATCGCAACACATTCCTTTTTATTCCTTTGCTTCATTCTTCGTCCTCCTTGTTGACTTTTTGAATTTGAAAAAGCTTACGCTATTCGGCAAAATATCCACCGAAATATGATAGGGGAAGCCGTTCACTTCACCCTCTTCTGCACAAAGCACCAACGGACCGCCCGCGATCCCTACGCCATAGGCACGGTCTGCACTGGTCAACACACGGCTGTACTTGCCGGGTTGAGGCACGCCAATCCAATATCCCTCTCGATACATAGGCGAAAAGTTCATCACCGCCACGATCGCGTCTCCGTTTTTGGCGGTGCGTTGCCAAGCGTAGATATTCCAGTTGGCCTCGTTCACCACCAACCAAGTAAAGCCGTCGTAAGTGCAATCCTGCT
The DNA here is from genome assembly GCA_017463565.1 of Clostridia bacterium. Lineage (GTDB taxonomy): Bacteria > Bacillota > Clostridia > Christensenellales > CAG-1252 > RUG14300. The sequence continues at coordinate 11,925 of JAFTOZ010000031.1, forward strand.
CCCACAGGGCCTTCTCCTTGATATACAGCGCATTCAGGTCTCGCACGAAAGCGTGCACGCCACGGTGAGTATCATATTCCAACAGGTTCCAATCCAGTCCTTTTCGATAGTCCCACTCGGCAAACTGACCCAGTTCCACGCCCATAAAGTTCAGCTTCTTGCCGGGGTGCGCCATTTGGTAGCCCAGATAGGTCATCAATCCGCCAAATTTGTCGATATAATAGCCGGGTTGCTTGTTGATCAAACTCCCCTTGCCATGCACCACCTCATCGTGCGACAGCGCCAACACGTAATGCTCCTTAAAGGCATACATCATGCCAAAGGTCATATTGTTATGCACTTCCTTGCGCCACAGAGGGTCGCAGGCAACGTAGCGCAGGGTGTCGTTCATCCAACCCATGTTCCACTTATAGTCAAATCCCAATCCGCCAATGTCGGGCGAAGCGGTAATGTTGGGATAGGAAGAGGACTCCTCCGCAATCATCAAAGCCCCCGGGAAACGACCGTGAATCGCATTGTTCAACTCCTTCAGGAAGTTTTCCGCCTCCAGGTTGATATTGCCACCGTGTACGTTGGGTGTCCAATGCCCTGCGTCCCTACCGAAGTCAAGGTATAGCATACTGCTCACAGCGTCCATACGAATGCCGTCGATATGGTAGTAATCAAACCAAAAAGACGCCGAGCTGATCAAAAAGCTACGCACCTCGTTGCGACCGTAATCATACACCACCGTACCCCATTGCGGATGCTCGCGGCGGTTTTCATCGTGATATTCGTACAGAAAATCCCCATCAAAGCGATACAGACCAAACGAATCCTTGGGGAAATGCGCAGGAACCCAATCCATAAACACGCCGATTCCTGCCTGGTGCAAGCGATCCACCAAATACATCAGATCCTTGGGTGATCCGTAGCGAGAGGTGGGCGCAAACATACCCGTACACTGATACCCCCAAGAGCCGTCAAAGGGGTGCTCGGTCAGAGGCATAAACTCCACGTGGGTGTAGTTCATCTCCAACAGATAGGGAATCAGCTCGTCGGCTATCTTGCGGTAGTCAAAATACTGGTTGTCGGGGTAGCGTCGCCAGGAGCCCAGGTGCATCTCGTACACGTTCATGGGACGGTTAAAATGATCCTTTTTGCCCCGCTTCCTCATCCAATCGCCGTCCTGCCACTCGTATCCGTCGATACGACACAGTTTTCCTGCATTTGCAGGGGGCGTTTCACAATGGGTCGCATACGGGTCGGTTTTCTCTACGTACTTTCCGTCGGCGCCACAAATCAAAAAACGGTAATTCTGCCACTCTTTTGCGCCGGCCACAAACGCACGCCACACGCCCACCGAGATCTTTTCCATGGGGTGTGCCTCCGCATTCCAACCGTTAAAATCGCCAATCACCGCCACGCTCTTTGCGTTAGGTGCCCAGCAATGAAAAACCCAGCCTTCCTCTCCGTCCTCAACCACAGGACGCGGACAAAACAGTCGATACGATTCGTAGTTTGTGCCTCGGTGAAACAGATAAATCGGCAATGACTCGTCCATATACTACTCCTTTTAGGGTTATATAAATTATTTTAGCACACTCTAAACGCTTTTTCAATAGGCAGTTTCAATTCCCAAGCCGCATTTTTGCTTCCCTTCTAGACCACTCAACGGGTTTCGACAAAAATCTCCGCCGCCGCAAACAAAAAAGCCTCGGATTCCCGAGGCTTTCGTTAGGTTGTTTTTCTATTCCCCAATAGGAATATCGCTTGCAGCGCTGATCGTCAAACCAACGATATGGTTGGTATAGGTCAGGCTCTCATTCCCCATAAAGTCGGTGCCAAAGGTCAGCATCAAGAAGGGATCGGTGGTGGTATCGCTATTGCCCAAGCAAGCCGCCACGAAACCGTCGGGATTGGTGCTGGAGGGGACGCGCTTCAAGAAATATCTGCCCTCAATCACCAACGCCAAGTCGTCGGGGATATTGATATCCGTCAAAATCGTACCCGTCTCTTTCAGGTGCTCCACCACGGCCTTAATGCTCTCTTCCTCCAGATCAAGTCCGTCAATGCGGATACCAAAGGATCCGTAGAAAGCGTCCAAAAGTCGTGCAATATCGGTGATATTGTGTCCGGGGAACAACTCACCCACGTAGACTTGCAGACCCAAATCATTCACGTTAATAGCCGCATCCAAGCTAGACAGTGCTGCCGCAGCAAGCAGGAGCAAGCGGTCGCTCACCTGCGCACGAATCTGGATTTCGCCGTTTGCCTTCAAGCGGATATACGAACCCTCCGGATCGATATACGGATAGAAAGACAAATCCATCAAATCCAACTGGGTAATGTAGTAATCGGTATCCTCTTCCATCAGCCAAGTGCCGGGCACGTTGCGATATACCGTATCGTAATTGTCGGGCACGTAGTCCTCAACTGCGTCAAAATACACCTTGGTCACGCCCTCAAAGCTCTTCTCTGCCACCAAGCGATCGATGGTTTCTTGCAGAGCCAAACCGCTCGTTGCATACAGGCGCTCCAGCGTATCGATACGCAACTTCTTCACCTCATTCAGGACGCTTTCCGATTTCGACGCCTCAACCAAGCCCAACTCCACCAGCTTCTTTTGCATCACGTCGGCAATCACGGCGTGGCCTTCGCTGGTAGGATGGATACCGTCGTCATAGATCAAACGCTTCAGACGGTCGGGGTCTTGCGAATGAATACGGTCGAATTCTGCATTCACTTCCAAAATCTCAATCTTACCGGGGTGCTCGTCACGGTAGCGATACAGTACGTTGTTCAATCTCTGCAACAACTTGCCGCTCACCGCGTACATATCCTCGTCAATGCCACGTGCCTCCAGGTTTGCCTTAATGTTCACTTGCGCTTCGGGCTCAATGATCACGTTTTCGTCGTGGAAGGGATTATACACGGTTTGGAACAAAATCACCGCCTTGGGGTTGTTCTTGCGCAATTCGTCCACGATAGCACAGATATTTTCGTAGGACTTAGACAAAATACGGTCTGCCTCGGTAAAGGTGCCGTAACGGCCGTATTCCACCGCCTTACTGGTCAGACCCGTGTGGATATAGTCGTTACCAAGGATAGAAATGCTAATCAAATCCGCATTTTGAATCAGGGTACGCACGGTATATGCATTATCCTCGGGCGCCGTGATATAGTTCAACAAATCGGTGGTCGTGTGACCGCTCACCGAGCGGTTATGGTACACGAAGCCGTTGCTCTTGCCCACCACGCTACAGTAGGAATAATTGTCGCGCTCGCTCAAAGGTTGCGGTCCCAAAATAGCCTCGGCGATAGAGTCGCCCAACACCACCATCTCAAACGTCTCCTTCGGCACTTCCGGATCGGGCTCGTCACAGCCAACCAGAGTCACCAACAAAGCAGACACGGCCAAGATGATTGACAATATACAAATAAGAGTCTTCTTCATACGCTCCTCCCTATGTCGATACCTCTATTTTATGGCATATTTCTGCGTTTGTAAATGCCCTAACCAAAATATTCTATTTATTTTTCTCACACGCGCGTACTACCCGTACGTAAAAAATAGATTTCCGCTTGGGTTGACACGTGCCCCCGTCTACGCCTATACTGTAATCACAAGGGTCGTTCGCAAAGCAACAACGCATACGCACCCGATCCAAAAGGAGTCCCCTATGACAGCATCCATTCCCTGGTCACTCACCGCGTCCAACCGTGATTTGACCTATATCCGCTTCACAAAAAGCGCCTATTGGGGCGAAACGAAAAACGGCCTGCGAGACGGTATCGGCGTTCTTTTTTCCTTTACGGACGAACTGTCCTATTCCATCTGTTTTTCCTGCTACGCCCAGGACAGAAAGCACGGCATCAGCCTTCTTATCAAACCCGACGGCGAGCGAGAACTGCAACTGTGGTACCGTGACCAACTGGTCGGCTCCAAAGCCGTGCCCCATGATTTCGACGCTGATTTCCGCGCCCTACTTGAAGCAGATTCTGCTAAGCTTTCCCTCGCATACGTCACCCCCACGCGCGGTACCGTTGCCGAGGTAGACTCTTTCTGTTCGCTCGACCCCGACAAGCTGGAGGTACTGTCGCAAGATCTTCTCCGTGGCTCCAAGTCTGTTACCGACTATCCCATCGGCAAGGATCTCTACTCGGGCTTTTTGGACGACTACGGTAAGCCCCACGACCCCAACGGCAAGCTCTCCCGACAGGAAAGTAAGGGTCTCTACGAGGGCTCCTTCGTCCACGGTGTCAAAACGGGTATTGCCTCCCTCACGCGTGACGGCCGCCTGCTCTATCACGGCGACTTCCACAAAGGAGAATTCCACGGTCTGGGCACCTACAACTGTACCAACGACGACGTCTACGAGGGAGAATTTGTAGACGGACGATTCTGCGGCCAGGGCGAAATGCGCTATAAAAGCGGCGCCCTCTACCGTGGCGAATTCAAAGAGGACCGTCGCAACGGCTACGGTGTCTACACCTTCGCGAGCGGAGATGTCTACGAGGGCTACTTCCGTGGTGGCAAATACCACGGCAAAGGTACGTATCGCTCAACCAGCGGTCTTGTCTACGAGGGTAATCACGTAGACGGCGTGCGCACAGGCAAAGGCAAGCTTACCCTGCCCTCCGGCAACGTCTACGAAGGGGATTTTCAAAACGGCTATTTCGAGGGGAAAGGCACCTACACCTTTCCTTCCGGCAACGTCTACGAGGGTGATTTCCACAAGGACATGTTCGAGGGAAAAGGCGTTTACCGCTATCCCAACGGCGCCTACTACGAGGGAGATTTCCACGGGGATCTGCGTACGGGCAAAGGCTCCTATCACTTTGCCAACGGCAACGTCTACACAGGCGACTTCGTAGACGGAGATTTTTGCGGCGAGGGCGAATACCGCCACACCGACGGTACCGTCTACAAAGGACAAATGAAGGAAGATCTCTACCACGGCGGAGGCTCTATCACCTATTCAAACGGCGACTCCTACGAGGGCGAGTGGCAAAAAGGCAAACGCCACGGCGAGGGCACCTATCACCGCCACAAACAATGGATCTACAAAGGAGAATTCAAAGACGGCCAACGTCACGGCTACGGCCGATTCACCTTCTTTGCAGGCGGTCACCGTTTCGGTTGGTTCGCCGAGGGCAACGAGCACGGTCTTTGCATCAAAATCTACAAGGACGGCAGCAATGCGCTCTGCCTCTACCAAGAGGGCAAAGTCCTCGAGGAAGTTTCCATCACCGCCGACCAACGCCCCAACCTCAAACTGTGGCAAAAGGTGCAGAACAACCCCACCGAATGGAAAGGAAAGCTTGCGCAAATCATCTCGCACGAAATGGAAGAAGAAGCCTGCGCGGAGCCTCCCATCACGTACGCAGATCTCTCGCCTGCCGAGATTGTCCTATCAAAATGCAAAGAACTTCGCAACCGTTTCGACGATACTGTGGATCCTCTGTCGAACAGTATGGGTGCCGTGCTGAATACGGTCATTGTGCTCCGTGCCAGACTCTCTATGCTCGTAGACGAGGGAAGAAGCGATCAATCTTCTACAAAGGCGGCTATCGAGGGGCTATCACTACTTTTGTCCGTCGACCTCAAGAATGATACCCTCATTCAAAGTGCGCTCGAGCGCCACGATCGATTGGACGGAGAAACACTCCTTGCCTACGCCATCGACGTCGCCAACCAATACTCCCACCGCGCTCCCACCTTCTCTGCACTTGCAACCCTTTGCTGGGCGGCGTACAAAGACAGCGAGGACCCTGCCGCCCTCTACGTTGCCGCACACCCCATGTTGGATGACTTTTCCGACAGAGGGGTTGGCCTGTCCACTCTGTGGCTATTGCGATTCTACCTAACAGGCGATCCCACCGTTCGCGTCCCCGTGGAAGAAGATATGTTCCTACTCGAAGCCATCTACGGTCCCTTGCTCGACAAACACCTTGCAGAAGGCCCCCTCGAGTTGCATTGCAACGGCTATCTCTACGACGCCGCGGCAGACGAATATATCGGCAAGAATCATTAATCAAATCCCCAAAAGGATAAAGAAAAAGCCCACCAATGCGGTGGGCTTTATTTTGCAGAAAACTGCTAATCGATCCTTATTTGCCAAAGGGGCGTACGTGTTGCTCCTTCACCAAACCTGCCTCCAACAACTCGGGCAGAGCCATATGCTTCAACTCAGGCACCTCCACGGGCTTTCTCGACTTGCCCAGATCTGCCATCAACACGTCCAACAGCTCCAGAGCCACCTTCAGTTGCTTACCCGAAGTCAAACGGAGCATCATGGGAGTAGCAGCATAACGCTTCTTCTCACTCAGATCCTTGAAGTGGTACTTGCTTGCGGTATATTCAGCAGGATCCAAAGCCAACAACAAGCACAGGGTCTTGCCGCGGAAGATCAACTGACCCAACAGGTGGCGGCCGTTAGAGATACGGGCCTTGTGCCAACTCAAGCGCACGTTCACCTTGCGGAATCCCTTCACGTGGCTATAGATTGCACGGTAGCGATCCTTCATCTCGGGCGAAGCGGTCAGCAACTTAGCCATAAAGCTCCACTTGTAGCTCAGAGGATACTCTTCCTTAACCTCAGGCTCCACCACAGGCAGAACGTCCACCACGGGTTGCTCGTCCACAACTTCCTCTACGGTGGGTTCTTCCACCACGGGTTGCTCCTCAACCACAGGCTCTTCTTCTACAACAGGCTCTTCCTCGACGGGTTGCTCCTCAACGATAGGTTGCTCGTCTACGGACTCTTCCACAATAACCTCTTCCTCGACGGGTTGCTCCTCAACCTCTTCCTCGGCGATAGGTTCTTCTTCTGCCACAGGTTCTTCTACAACGGGTTCTTCGGCAACGGGCTCTTCTACCACAGGTTCCTCAACGGTAGCCTCTTCCTCTGCCACCGCCTCTTCTTCTGCCACGGTTTCTTCTGCGGTTTCTTCCTCCACCTCTTCTTTCTTCTTGCCACGCACCGACCAAGCAATGATATTCGCAATCAACAACAGCACCGCCAAGCCCAACAGCGCGTAACAAACGATCACCTCGGTAAAGGAGAACAGACCTGCAATAAACAGGAAACCTGCTACCGAATAGGTTTTCACCTTGCGGTCACGGCGAGCCTTCACACCGCGCAGCACCAGCAACAAAATCTCCAGAACGCAGATAGCGGCCAACACGATGATCAACCAGAACAAAGAGGTCTCTTGATACACGAATACAAACTGACCCAATCCTGCCGCCAACACCACGTAGTTACCGTCCACGGTAAACTCCACGGTTTTAGCAGCGTTTTTGCCGTCCAGGGTATACACAGCAAACTCCTTGCCGCGCAGCTCCTCGGGGATCAACAGACGGAGAGAGGTTCCGTTGGGAGCGGCAACCTTTGCACCGGTACCGTCGTACAACTCTACGGTATACAGGGCACTCACCTTGTTATAGTGGCTCAACTTCATGGCCTCTGCGCTAATCGTAGATTCCAACACCGTCAGCTTCCAACTGGGGTCGAGAGATGCGCCTTTCAGTACGGCCTTATCGTCTGCGCCGGAAAGACCGGTTGCACGGATCACGAAGTCGTACTTCACGTCGTCCACACTACCGTCTGCCCAGCAGTAGTTTTTCTTATCCTTCAAGGAAACCACCACGGTATATTGGCCGGGTTGGGTTTGCTTGTTGCCCGAGATCTCCCAAAGTGCGTTTTCTTGTACGCCATACACCTTTTCGGTGCCGTCGTACACAAACTCGGTCGTATCGGGGCTGGGTTTCGCCACCTCCGCCTTATTCACGGTGATAGAAGCGGTCATATAAGGAATAGCAAAATAGTTCTCGTTACCGCTAAAGGTTGCCACCGCCATAGACACACCTGCGTCTTTACGGGTGTTTGCGATATAATTCACCGTCACTCCGGCGGGCAACGTACCGCTCACTTCCACCTTTTTCTCGGTGCCGTCATAGGTATATTCTGCGTTCACAAATTGCACGCC
>JAFTOZ010000032.1 GCA_017463565.1 Clostridia bacterium
ATCTGTCCTGCAGACCCTCTTTGCCTGTCGCACTAACCTCTCCAAACTAACCCTTTTAGAATAGCACACCCAATGCCTATTACCTACGTCCACCAAGTATCCAAGCCTTCCGCCTACCCTCTTTTTCTCCACTTCATCACGCCCCATTTCTACCTCATACAGTACCCCACTATTCCCCAAAAACTGCGCCAATATGCCACTTTTCCCACCATTTTCCCCACGTAACTCACCAATTCTTTGCACCCGTCTACGTCCGCTTTTCGTCAAAATATCCGTGCAATCCTTCCCAATTTCACTATAATCGCCGCTCCGTTCGCTATCTATTCGTACCGCACGTCGCTCTCCGCTTTCAGCACACCCAGTCAAGGTGCTATCTATTCTCCGCACCCGTCTAAGTCCGCTTTTCGTCAATATTACCGTCACTTTTTTTCCAAACTCCTGCCACAGTATCTCCGCCACGCACCGAATCGCATTCCCACACATGTTCCCCTCCGACCCGTCCGCATTGAACATTCTCATCTCCCCATCAACGTTGGCGTCACCCACACCGCTATCAGGGAGCACCCACACCACGCCGTCCGCCCCTACGCCATAGTGTCTGTCGCAGATTGCACGAATAAATCCCGCATTCCCCACCAACCGCACAAGCCCAGGGTGGCAAATACAATTCAAAAATATGTAGTCATTCCCACAGCCCTGCATCTTCACCCATGCAACCTTTTCTTCCATTTGTTCTCCCCAATCCAACAACCCAACCTTGTCCATCAAACCTCCCCAATCCATCGAGCAATCCTATCCATCTCGCCTCTGTATCCATCAGCCTTGCATATCCTCTATATCGCATTTTCCATCAATATCATCGGCTAAATCCAGCCGCCGTATTGCTAGTTTTCCGTGCAATCATTCAACTTTTCCCCGAATATCCATGCAATCAAATCTTTTTGACCGTACAGCCCCGTCTTTTTCCCTCGCAACAGTTCAACCGCACGAATCGCACCTTCTGCAAAAAGCTTGCGGTCGTGTGCTACGTGTTGGATCTCAATGCTCTCAACACCGTTTGAAATTGTAATGCGATGTCGCCCTACCACGTTCGGCAGTCGCACCGCTACTACTCCGATCTCGTCTTTCTCCCTCGTGCAGCCATACCGCACCTGCCGTCCCCATAGCATAGCCGCCTCTTGCGCTATCATCTTTGCCGTACCCGACGGTGCGTCAGCCTTTCCCAGGTGATGTTCTTCCTCAATCCTCACTACCCCATCTGGCATAGCAAGTCGTGCATAATGCAACATTTCTATCGTCGCCAGCACGCCTGCCGAAGTGTTTCCTGTGCAAAGCACAGGAATATACCTACTTGCCGCGCGTATCCGCTCCATCTGCTCCTCGGTATGCCCGGTCGTAGCCACCAACACGCACACCCCATTCTTGCTTGCCCATTCCACCGCTTCTACGCTCCCCGCAGGGCAAGAAAAATCAATTAGCACGCTTCCCTCTGGGGCAGAACACGCCTCACCCTCCCTGAAATTCTCTATTTCCGCTAAAGCAGCATATTCAGCGTCCTTCGCCAAAGGATCTACCGTGCAAAAGTCATATTTCCCATGCATTATTTCTGCCACCTTATGCCCCATTCTACCGTATCCGTGAATAATCCACATACTCTCCCCTCCAATTATCGTCCAATATAGCAAATCCGTGCCACGGACATACCTATCTACTATGCGTATTTATATTTCTCCTTCGAAACGACTATTCACAATCAATTTCGCACACAAGTATATGCTATTCCCCTTTCCTTCATGAAAAAGAAAAAGGTCTATCCAAACCTAACCCTCCAAATATATGCAAGGGTATCTCCAAACCTAACCCACCAAAGATAAGCATTTGTGTGAAAAGCGCTGGCCGCCTTGACAAACACTTTTATAGAGGCTATAATTAAATTTGTGGGAGGAATCGAATGACTATCGGTTTTGACAAAGAAAAATATCTATGGTTACAATCGCAAAAAATACGTGAACGCGTAGACTTTTTTGGCGGCAAACTCTACATTGAGTTCGGCGGCAAACTTTTTGATGACCTGCACGCTGCTCGCGTTTTGCCTGGTTTTGAGCACGACTCCAAACTGCAAATGTTGCTAAAAATCAAAGAAAAAGCGGAAATTGTGATCGCTATCAATGCAGATGACATCGAAAAACAAAAAATCCGCGGTGATTTGGGCATCACCTACGACGTAGACGTTCTGCGCTTGATTGACCGCTTCCGCAGTGTCGGTCTATATGTTGGCAGCGTGGTATTAACTCGCTTCCGCAAACAAGCAAAAGCACTCGGTTTCGAGAAGAAATTGGCTGCTCAATCTATTCCCGTGTATCATCACTACTACATTGAGGGCTATCCCACAGACATAGAGCACATTCTGTCCGAAGACGGTTTGGGGCAAAATGAATATATCCAAACCTCGCGTGAAGTTGTGGTTATCACCGCCCCCGGTCCCGGCAGCGGAAAGATGGCAACCTGTTTGTCGCAGATTTACCACGATCATTTGCACGGCTTTCATTCCGGCTATGCCAAATTTGAGACCTTCCCCATTTGGAATTTGCCCCTAAAGCACCCCTTGAATATCGCATACGAGGCCGCTACTGCCGACCTTGACGATATGAATATGCTGGACCCCTTCCATATGGATGCCTACGGTACGTTGGCGGTCAACTATAACCGCGACGTAGAGACTTTCCCCGTGCTTTCTCACATTTTTGAGCGTATGTTTGGCACTTCGCCCTACAAATCCCCCACCGATATGGGCGTGAATATGGCGGGTCTTTGCATCATAGACGATATGGCAGTACGTGCCGCCGCAGAACAAGAAATCGTACGCCGCTACTACCAAGGCCTGGTGGACTTCAAATTGGGCGTTTGTTCCCAATCCACGCTAACCAAACTCGAGAGACTAATGCAACAAGCAGGACTCACCGAGGCTTGCCGACCCATCATTGCGGTTGCTCGCCAGAAGGAGATTGACAGCGAAGGTCCTGCCTGCGCACTCATGCTTGGTGACGGCAAGATACTGACAGGTAAAACTACAAGCCGCTTGGGGCCGTGTGCCGGTGCAATCCTCAATGCCGTCAAATATTTGGCGAAAATTCCCGATCACGTGGATCTTATTGCCCCTGTTGTCATTGAGCCAATGCAACGGCTAAAAGTGCACAATCTAGGTAGTTCCAACCCTCGTTTGCATAGTGACGAAGTGCTCATGGCATTAGCTATTTGTGCCGCCACCAATCCGTTGGCAGCATTGGCTCTGGAACAGTTGGACAAGTTGCGTGGTTGTGAAGTTCACTCTTCGGTAATCCTCTCTCCCGCCGATACCCAAACCTTCAAGCGGCTCGGTATGCACCTTACCTGTGAACCAAAATACGAAACGGCTTGCTTATATCATAAGTAGTTCCCACCTCGTGATTTTCATTTAATCTATTAAACAAACATTTAGAAATATTTGTCGTCTGCAAATAAATAGATATGATGCAATTAAAAGAAAAGCGGAGACCGTCGGTCTCCGCTTTTTGTGTAAAGCTTTAGTTAGGCTTTTTTGTATTGCTCTTTTTTGTACTGCAAGGTATAGAGATGGTGATACTTGCCCTTTTGCTTGAGCAATTCTTGGTGGGTGCCCTGCTCAATAATCTCGCCGTTGCTGATGACGATAATATTGTCTGCGTGTTGAATGGTGGACAAACGGTGCGCCACAATCAACATAGTACCAATGCTCATCATACGAGTAAGGGAATCCTGAATCAACAATTCCGTCTCGGTATCTATATTGGCGGTAGCCTCATCCAACACCATAATTGAGGGCTTGTGCACGATGGTTCTAGCAAAACTCAACAACTGACGCTGGCCTGCAGAGAAGTTGTTACCTCTCTCACGCACCACCTCGTCAAGACCGTTTTCCAATTTGTTGATAAAGTGGTCTGCATTGACGTACTTGCAGGCGGCTACAATCTCCTCCTCAGTGATGTCCGTGTTGTTCAAAACAATGTTAGAACGAATTGTACCCGAGAAGATGAACACGTCCTGCAACATTTGACCGAAATGGCGCCGTAGAGAAGATATTTTGATCTTCTTGATATCCACGCCGTCAATCAGAATTTGTCCGCGTTGAATGTCGTAGTTGCGGCAAATAAGAGATAGGATCGTCGTCTTGCCAGATCCGGTAGCACCCACAAAGGCAACCGTTTGACCCGCGTCTACCTTGAAGGATACGTCTTTGAGTACCCACTCGTCCGGAATGTATTGGAACCAAACGTTGCGGAACTCTATATCACCCTTGATTTCGTCCATCTCCACGGCATCCGGCTCGTCCACCACGATGGGCTTCATATTCATGATCGTGAAGATCTTTTCTCCCGATGCAAACGCAGCCTGCATACGGTTGAACTGCTCCGCAAGGTTTTGAATGGGTTGGAAGAAGGACGAGATATATCCGTAGAAGATAACCACAATCCTATACTCGATAGCTTGCCCTGCGAAGGTCACACCTGCCAAAGCATCGTTACTTGCCACCCAAAATAGAGAGAGCAACGTAAAGATATAGAGCATATACACGCTGGGACGGAAGATGCTAAACACGCCAATTTCTTGGGTACGTGCGGTGCAGAGAGTCTTGTTTTTGCGTGAGAATTGGTTATACTTGGTCTGTTCTTGGTTGAATATCTGCGTAACCTTGATACCCGACAAGTTTTCGGACAGGAAGATGTTGATATCGGTGTACGCATTCTTCACCCTACGATATGCACGACGGGAGAACTTACGGAAGATGATAGTGAACAGTACGATGAAGGGCACGAAACACAGCACCATAAGGGTGAGTTTGACGTTGACCACAAACATGACGATCACATAGCCAATCACCAAGAAGCAGTTCTTAATGAGGTTCACCAACAATCCCGTGAACATCATCGACACGGATGCAGTATCGTTGCACACACGTGTCACGAGGGTACCCACAGGAATGTTGTGCATTTGTTCGTGCGACAGACTTTGGATATGCACGAACAAGTCCTGACGGATATTCGAGATGATCATTTGACCCGTCTTCTGCAAAATCACCGCCTGCAAGAAACCGGCAACCATAGAAATGAGCAGGATAGAAAAGTACAGAATAACGTCGATAAGCACACGGCGGTATTCAAACCCTTCCTGACCCAACACCTCGGTCACGTCACCCAATACGAGAGGCAACAACAAGTCGGAAGAAATGGCAAAAGCCATAATGAGCAGAACCGCCAAGAAATTACGCCAATAAGGTTTCGCGTAGTGAATGATACGCCGCATAATCTCGCGGTCGGGCATATTGCGATCAAAGCCAATGGCTTGCTTTTTGTCCTTCATGCCGGCAAACGCAAGGATCATGATCGCACTCATCGTGCCTAGAATGGCACCGATTATCCAAAGGGGACTAATCATGCGATACCTCCTTCGCTGGCCTCTTCTTTCTCCAGCTCTTGCAACTCAACCATATGTCGATACTCGGCACAATTTTCTACCAACTCGGCGTGCGTACCAAATGCAACCACGCGACCGTCCTCAATGAACAATACCTTGTCCATACGCTCCACGGTAGAAACGCGATGCGCGATGATGAGCGTGGTACGTCCTGCACGGCAGGAACGCAGATTCTTGAGAATCACCTCTTCCGTCTTGGTATCGACGGCAGACAGGGAGTCGTCCATCACCAATATAGATGCGTTCTTCATAAGCGCACGTGCAATAGAAGTACGTTGTTTTTGACCGCCGGAAATGGTAACACCGCGCTCACCCAAGAAGGTTTGGTATCCCTCTTTGAACTCTACGATATTGTCGTGCACGTCTGCCATACGCGCGGCCTCCTCCACCAACTCGTCCGCCACTTCTTCTTCGCCGTAGGCAAAAGCAATGTTGTTTTTGAGGGTATCAGAGAACAGGAAGTTGTCCTGCGGCACATAGGCGCAATGACGGCGCAAAGAGGCGATGGTAACGTCGTTGACATCGTGATCGTCCACAAACAGCGTGCCGTCCGGTACGTTATACGTGCGTAAAATCAGGTCAACCAGGGTAGATTTGCCACTACCGGTCTTGCCGATAATACCCACGTTTTCGCCGGGTTGAATGACGAAAGACACGTCTTCAAGCACGTCGTAGTCCCCATCGGGATAGCGGAAAGAAAGGGAACGGAATTCAATCTTACCCTTCACTTCCTCAATGGGCTTGGCATCAGCGCTGTCCACCACGTCGGGCTTTGCGTCCAACAACTCGCTGATACGCTTGAGGGATGCACGGCCACGGGAGGTCATTTCGATGAGCATAGAAACCGCCATAACAGGCCACGTGATGGTATTGAAGTAGCCGATAAATTTAATGAGGTCGGCTACGACAAAATTACCCTTGTATACCTCCCAACCGCCGTAACCAATGATGACCGTAATGACAGAACCCACAAAGAAAGAAACGCAGGCATTCATAGCAGCAGAAGCCTTCGTGAACGCAACGTTGACCTTTTCGTTGTTCTTGTTGAGGCGCTTGAACGACATCAACTCCAAGGCTTCCTTAACGAAGGCCTTGATAACGGCAAAAACGGAGAAGCTCTCCTGGACGTAGTCACTGATCTTGGAATAAGCCTCTTGACGCTCACCCCACTTCTTCATTTCGTACTTGCCCATAATGGTAGCAATGATCGCAAGGAAGAACATGGGAATCATAGAGAACAAGGTCATCTTCCAATTCAGCCTAGCCATATTATAGATAGCCATCACGCCAAGCCCCACCGCATCAAACAGCATCAAAATACCGTCGCCAAAGCACTCGTCGATGGTATCCAGATCGTTGGTGAACAAACTCATCAGATTGCCCACTTTGTTGACTTGGTAGTACTGTTGAGAAAGATCCTTGCAATGGTCAAACATTTTGGCTCTCATACGAGTGGTAACGCGAATTGCCGAGCCAAAGAAACACAGACGCCAAGCACAGCGTCCCAAAACCATGATAGCAATGACGATGAACATCTCCGCACAAAGTTCAAATACCAACTCTACCGAGAGATTGGTCTTGCCGGCAGGGTCCAGGCCGTCGATGATTGTACCGTAAATTTCGGGGATACGCATCTGCGCAAGGTCAACCAAAAGAAGCGCCAGTATGCCCAGGAGCAACACCCACGAATAGCGTAGATAATATTTATTGATATGTCGCCCGAAAATCATATCGCGCCTCCTTATTCCAATTGTGCTACTTTTGCCTATGCAATGTCAAACGATTGAAATAAAAAAAAGAAAATTTTGCGAATATCAATTTAGTTATGTACTTCACTAATAAATAATCTTAAAATTAGGATAGATATACTATTTATTATTGTGGAATTCTTACTCCTCATTTTGATCAAAAATGCAAAGAAAAAGGCCGACTGCGCGTCGGTCTTTTTCCAAACTGCCTCGGTTCTTTCTTCTACGAGAGGCAGACGGTGGCGATGATCGTGATAAATACTGCGTTCACAACCAGCATTGCCGTGCTAAACATACGAATCCAACCGGAGTTAGAGTGCGCAGAAATGAACATCATGACGGCAGACAATGCGCCCAATACAATGGATGCAATCCAAAGCCCCATACGCGTGTCGGAGAATACGCCCACCGCATAGAGGATAATTTGGACGAGAGTGAAGACGACACCGATGACAAATACGGGCGTCCGTTTGCTACATTTACAGTTTTCAATAGCTTCTTTCATGCGACTAGTATGCCCACACGAAAAAGGATTATTCGCCCCGTATAATTACCTTGCCCTCAGTAGGACGAACTGCATCTTCAAAAATGACGCTCCCTACCGAATCACAAACAACCTTGCCGTAGGAAGGATTCTTGACGGAATCCACGTGACCGCGGATATCTGCTTGTACCTCACTATATTCAAAGGCCAGGTCGCAACCCTCCGTCGTACAATTTTCAAGAACCAACCCTTCGCAGTAACACAAAGGTTGGGTGCCAATGATATGACAGTTGATAAGGTGGAGGTTCTTGCTATACCAACCTAAGTACTCCCCCTTGATCACGCTATTTTTGACGGTAACGTTCTCGCTATGCCAAAAGGCATCTTTGGTATCCAGATTGGAATCCTCGATTACACAATCCTTGACGTATTGGAAGGTATACTTTCCACCCATCTTGAGCCCCTTAATACGAAGGTTGATGCTATGTAGAAACGCATAGGGAGAAACGAGATGTGAGTCTTCCAGTTGGATATCCTTGCAT